>JBBIPG010000010.1:0-48177 GCA_037442925.1 Candidatus Fraserbacteria bacterium
CACCTGCTCAGTTGCCAGTTGCATACAGGCCTCGGTAAACTGCAGCAGCTGGGAGGAATTCTTCATTGAGGGTCACCGGCTTACCATAGGCGGTGACTCCTCCCAGCTCAAGGATGTCTACAAAGCCACGTCTTTGCGTCTCATAGCGCACCTCCGAGGATGATCTTCTCTCTCGCTCGGTGCTCCGGCAATTTACACAATTTACCCTACGCGACCCAAAGAATCACTTGGCACAACTAGCCAGATAGCTATACAATAGCGGGTGATTCTCTATGAGTAAAGTTGTTAACGTGGTAGAGGCGAAGAACAAACTCACGCAACTGATCCGACGGGTCGAGCGTGGAGACGATATTACGATCACCAAGCACGGCGAGCCTGCGGCCATCCTTCTCTCCGTCAAAGCGTATGACCGTCTGCGTCGCCAAGCGGCTGCCAGCCGCCTGCGGGACCTACGGGACGAACTGAAGGATTCCGGGTTGGCTGCTCACGAGATTTACCTGAAGTCGCGCCAGCAGCTGGAGGATCGGTCTTGAAGCAGGTCGTTACCGATGCCAGCGCCTTGCTCCCAGCTTGGTTGCCTAGTCCAGAGGTCAACTCAAACCACACAAGAGACAAACCGAAACGTCGCGTGAACAGTATCAGCTTCACTCTGCAATCAACACCGCTCGCACGGGCGATGCATCCAATCCCTTGAGCTTGAGGGGCAACGCGATCAACTGATACTCGTTTGGTAGAACTTCCAGCAGCTTCAAGTCTGCCGAAGCCGAGCGAGTTGATTGCGCATCGGCATGGAGGTTAGAATAGTTACCGCGATTGCAGGTGAGAATATGGCTACTAAGATGAGCACTCGAAAGAGGTTGCAGGAACAATTAAAGAAACTCCCTGAGGATAAGATCCCAGAGGTTTTGGAGTTTGTTCACAAGCTGCTCACTCAGTCTTTTCATCGCATAGAAGAGAGAGGCGATTCAACAAAAGATCCGTTAATGACTTTCATTGGGGGAGCCTCCCACGGTGCTCTAGCTCAAGATATTGATCGCGAGCTCTATGGGACATCTCTGTGAAACTGTTTATCGATACCTGGGGTTGGCTCTGTCTGCGAGATAAGCGCGAAGCTCGGCACAAAGAAGTCGCTCGCTTCTATCGACAGTTTCGTCAAGATCAAGGAATCCCTTACACGAGTGACTATGTCCTCGATGAGACGTTTACACTTCTCTTCCGCCGCCTTACCTTTGATAAGGCAAAGGAATCTCTTGAGCTAATCGATCGAAGTATCCTCGAAGGATTCTTACATCTAGAGCACATCACGCCAGATCGCTTTGAACAAGCCGAGAAACTTCGGCTCAAATTCAGGGATCAGCCGCGTATCTCCTTCACAGACTTGACAACTATAGTTGTGATGCGTGATGAAGGAATCTCACAAATCCTGAGTGAGGATGATCACTTCCTTCACGTAGGAATGGGATTTCAGAAAGTTCCTGCGTAGTTTTGCCTTGCTACGGCTAATCCTCAATAAGTACCGCCCTCACCGGCGACGCATCCAATCCTTTGAGCTTGAGTGGCAGTGCGATCAGCTGATACTCTCCAGGCGAAACACCAGCCAGATTGAGATTCTCTAAGTTTACGATGCCGTAGCGGGCAAGCATCTTATGCGCATCGAGTCTCTTACTGTCCATGGGGTCTACAGACGGAGAATCTACACCCACCAGTTGAACGCCCTGCTCTCCCAGGAACTTTGCCGTCTCTCCAGCAAGATAAACGAAGTCATCTTCCCAGCGCGAGTCTTCGAGAGAACTTGCCACTGTCTTAAACAGAATCCGTTGGAAGCGTGAGAAGTCGACAGGGCGGACGTGATCGATTTCAATGCACTCTGCATCACGAACTTCCACAACGAGCGCCGGCCCGATGAATTTCTCTAGCGGGAGTTCACTCACATCCCGACCTGCCTCATCGAAGTGATAGGGTGCATCGGCGTGGGTGCCTGTATGGACGCTCAGGGTGATCGCACCGACGTTCACCGATGCACCCCTCTGGATCTGCATCGTCCAGCGGCGTTCGAATCTTTGATCTCCCGGCCAGACGGCAATCGCAGGCGAAACGGTTCGTGAGATGTCGTAGATCTTCATCGCTTCAAAGAGGGTCGTTTCTCCGTCACAAAGCGTGACTCCACAAGCGCTCGAACCGAGAGTGCACCGCGCTGCAGGGCTTCGATCCCGGCCAGAGCTGCCCCAGCTCCCTCTATCGTCGTCACATAGGGAATCCCACAGCGCATCGCGTTCAAGCGAATGAAATCGTCATCCCGATGTGCTGCCTTCCCCAATGGTGTGTTGATCACGAGTGCCACCTTATCGGACTGCAAGTGATCGATCGCATTGGGATGCCCTTCGCCCAGCTTGCGTACAATCTCGACAGGGATGTCTTGAGCGAGCAGTACAGATGCCGTGCCTCGGGTCGCGAGAAGCTGAAAACCCAACTGATGGAGACGATGCACAATCGGAACCACTCTCGGCTGATCGGGATCTTTGACGCTGAGGAAGACCCAACCCGAGCGTGGCAATTGTGACTTGAGATTCATCTGCGTCTTGGCAAAAGCCTCACCCAAGCTATCTCCTACTCCCATGACCTCCCCGGTGCTCTTCATCTCAGGCCCCAAGAGCGGATCTACCCAGAAGCGTTCAAAGGGGAAGACCGGAGCTTTTACAGCATACCCGGCAATGGAAATCTCTTCCGGTACAGCCAGCTCGCGGAGGCTGCGACCGGCCATCACCCACGCGCCGATCTTGGCCCAGGGAGTGCCTGTGGCCTTGCTCACAAAAGGCACCGTGCGCGACGCACGCGGATTGACTTCGAGAACATACACTTCCCCATCTCGCACGGCATACTGCACGTTCATCAATCCCACAACCCGCAGACTCCTCGCCAGTCGGTGGGTGTATTTTCGAATGGTCCGGAGCGCGGGATCCCTCAGAGAGTAGGGCGGGATCACACAGCAACTGTCACCCGAGTGGATTCCCGCGTGCTCAATGTGCTGCAGGATCCCCGCGATCACACACGATTCCCCATCGGCAACCGCATCGACGTCTACTTCGATGGCATTCTCCAAGAACTTGTCAATCAAGACGGGATGACGCGGCGAGACTTGCGTGGCCCCTCTCATGTATCGCAAGAGATCGCTCTCATCATAGGCGATCTCCATGGCGCGGCCTCCCAGCACATACGAGGGTCGGACCAATACGGGATATCCCAGTTCGCGCGCCGCTCTACGAGCTTCCTCCTGAGAGCGCACGCTCGTCCCTCGTGGACGTGGAATCTGTAGTTCTTCGAGCAGCTGATCAAAACGCTCACGGTTTTCCGCCAGATCGATCTGATCGGGATCTGTACCCCAGATCGGAACTCCAGCGGCCTTCAGGTCGAGCGCGAGGTTCAAGGGCGTCTGACCGCCGTACTGCACGATGACTCCGGCTGGCCTCTCGGTATCCACCACATGGAGGACATCTTCGAGCGTAATGGGCTCGAAGTAGAGCTTGTCGGCTGTGTCATAGTCTGTGGAGACCGTCTCCGGATTGCAGTTGATCATGATGGTCTCATAGCCTAGCTCTCTTAGGGCAAAGGCAGCGTGGCAGCAACAGTAGTCGAACTCGATCCCCTGCCCGATGCGATAGGGCCCTCCGCCCAGGATGATCGCTTTCTGGCGGGAACTCGGCCTTGACTCATCAAAGGGCTCATAGGTCGAGTAGAGATAGGGCGTATGGGACTCAAACTCTGCCGCGCACGTATCCACCATCTTGTATACGGGGTGAATGCCTAGCTGCTTCCTCCTCTTGCGGACGTGTTCGGTGCTGGTCTGCAGGCAGGCACTGAGCTGCTCATCGGAGAACCCGTAGCGCTTTGCCTGCCGGAGCAACTCCTTAGGCAGGGATTCCAGCTTGTGCTGTTTTAAGGCTCGTTCCAGATCAGCAATCTCTCGAAGCTGGCTTAAGAACCACGGATCGATGCGGGTCCAGTTCGCCAGTTTGCTGACCGGGACACCTGCCTTGAGAGCGCCATAGAGTTGAAAGAGCCGTTCGGGAGTGGGAGTTGACAATTCTTGAGCGAGCCAATCACCCGATAGAGGGAGCTGTCCGGCGCAGGGGTCAACGAGACCGCGTGTGCCGATCTCTAAAGAACGGATCGCCTTCTGCAATGCTTCTTTGAATGTGCGCCCGATGGCCATCACCTCACCCACGGATTTCATTTCGGTTCCCAGCGTGGGCGAAGCCTCCGGAAATTTCTCGAAATTCCAGCGAGGCACTTTCACTACGCAATAATCAATGGTGGGCTCAAAGCTTGCGCGGGTCGTGCGTGTGATGTCATTGGGTAGTTCATCCAGTGTGTAGCCAACAGCGAGTTTTGCGGCGATCTTCGCGATGGGAAAGCCTGTGGCCTTGGAAGCCAAGGCGGAGCTTCGAGAGACTCGCGGGTTCATCTCGATCACGGCCATGCGTCCATCTTCTGGATGCACCGCGAACTGGATGTTCGAACCTCCGGTTTCGACCCCAACGGTTCGCATGACCCGAATGGCCATATCTCGCATGCGTTGATACTCTCGATCCGTGAGAGTCTGTGCGGGTGCGACGGTGATGGAGTCACCGGTATGCACACCCATCGGGTCAAAATTCTCGATGGGGCAGATGATGACGACGTTATCCGCCAGATCGCGCATGACCTCCAGTTCAAACTCTTTCCATCCTTCGACAGATTCTTCAATCAGAACAGAATGGACGGGGCTTTCTTCCAGGCCGCGCTCGACGATAGCACGGAACATCTTCAAATCTCTGGCGATGCCACCACCTTCGCCTCCCAAGGTGAATGAGGGGCGGACGACCACTGGCAATCCCATGCGCTTGACGATGCGAACGGCTTCCGAGAGGCTATGAGCAAGCTGACTCCGTAGCGTAGGGATTCCGGCCTGATCCATCGCCTCTTTGAACATCAATCGATCCTCTGCCAACTTGAGCGCTTGTTGCTTGGCCCCAATCAGCTCTACGTGGTGCTGCTCCAGCACGCCCGCTTCCGCCAGTGCCACGGCGAGATTGATCGCCGTCTGGCCTCCTACAGTCGGGAGCAGAGCATCTGGTTTCTCGTGCTCGATGATTCTCTTCAGCACGTCCGGTACGAGCGGCTCCAGGTAGACTCGCGTGGAGAATTCGGGATCCGTCATGATCGTGGCCGGGTTGTTGTTCACAAGGATGACTTCGTAACCTTCTTCCAGAAGGGCCTTGCAGGCCTGCGTGCCGGAGTAGTCGAACTCGCCGGCCTGACCGATCACAATCGGCCCCGATCCGATCACGAGGATCTTCTGAATGTCTGTGCGCTTGGGCAATTATCTCTCCCGTGAGTGAGCTCTCATCATCTCGACAAAGCGATCAAAGAGATACGTGGAGTCATGCGGACCCGGCGCTGCCTCCGGGTGGTACTGCACTCCAAAGCACTTTGCGTCCTTAAGACGCATTCCCTCAATGGTGTTGTCATTCAAGTTGACGTGTGTGACTTCGAGTTCAGGGGGCAGATCCCGCAGAGCGAAGCCGTGGTTGTGCGTGGTGATCTCCACCTTGCCTGTCTTAAGATTCTTGACCGGTTGGTTGCTCCCGCGATGACCGAACTTGAGTTTGTAGGACCGTGCGCCCAGAGCCAGTCCTAAGAGCTGATGACCCAGGCAGATCCCGAAGATGGGGATGTCTTTCTCCAGCAGCTGGCGAATGTTTTTGATCGCAAAGTCCGCTCGTTCCGGGTCACCGGGTCCATTGGACAAGAAGATACCATCGGGCTTGAGTTTCCAGACGCGTTCTGCTGACGTCTGGCAAGGCACGACCGTCACCCGTTGCACGTGGGCGCGCAGGCTTCGCAGAATGTTGTGTTTGATGCCGAAATCATACGCGACCACATGGAAGTCTTCGGGTGAATGTTCCTTGTCTGTCCACGCCGGATCTGTGGCATCATCCCACGAGTGGGCCTCGGAGCATGTAACCTGCGAGATCAAGTCTTGCTCTGAGATCGAGGGGCAGGCGCGCGCGAGTTCAACCGCTTGGCTCGCGGCCATCTCTTCATTGGTAAGACAGCCTCGCATAGCTCCTGCCTGCCGGATGTGCAGTGTGAGCGCGCGGGTGTCGACTTCGGAGAGGCCAACGATGCCGTTCGTCTTGAGGAATTCGTTCAGTGAGTGTTGTGCACGCCAGTTCGAGTAGATCTCGCTGTATTCGCGGACTACAAAGCCGGTGACATAAGGCCGATGAGACTCGAGGTCTTCGAAAGTGACCCCGTAGTTGCCGATATGAGGGTACGTCATCGTCACAATTTGACCCGCATACGATGGGTCGGTCAGAACTTCTACGTAGCCGGTGAGACTCGTGTTGAAGACGACCTCGCCGCAAACGGTTCCGCGAGCGCCAAACGCCTTTCCCTCGAAGATGTTTCCGTCTTCCAGAGCTAGCCGTGCCATCGACGTGCCAAACCTCGACGAGGCAAGAAAAAAGACCAACCCCTGTGTAAGGTTGGTCGGCAACATCCATCAGATCCTCGAATCACGTAGGTCCTGATCACCTCGGGACCAGATTGGGCAAGATTATAACACAGGGGGTTTTCCCCACGCAAGTTCGCTATTGACCTGTCGAGCGCACGGGGTTATAATCCGCTAGCGGTTTGCATGTTGCGCGCATTCGGGTGGTGAGGAGAGGGAGTATGCGGTGGGATCGAGTCACCCTGCTATGCGGAATCATCTTTGTGGCCTTAGTCGGCTTCCTTTCACAGAGACCTCAGGCGCAACCTCCTCCGGAGATAGAGATCGACGGTGTGTATCTGCTCGATGTCACTTCCTCGATGGTTGGGCTCGAAGTGGGTGCCGGAGACATTCTCCAGGAGGTCATCGATCTTCTCCTCATCGACATTGAGCGTTTTCCTCAAGGCAAGTTTATCTTGATGACCTTCGCGAACGGGCCGCATGACCTTGATGGTAGCGGCCCGATCCAAGCCATCTATGAGATCAACATTCGCAGCGAGCGGGACAAGCTCTTCCTGAAGCAGTTCCTTCGACCCAAGGTGTATGGGCTTTTTACGTCGAATCCCAATTGGCCGGGAGTCTATGACGTGGTGAAGCCCGCGATCAGCATCGGTCCCACGGGTGTCTATAAGAGCATCTTGCTGGCTCTGGACATGCTGGAGCAGATTCAGATTGCAGGCGGAGCAGACTACACTTCCACACATACACAAGAGCTTGTGGTCTACACCGATGGGCGAAACAACGCACCCGATTCTCCCACATTTGAGGAGGTGCTACGACGCCTCAAAGAGAGGAATTTCCAGATGCTGGGGCAGTTCCGCTATAAGCGTTATCTATTTAGCAAAGACCCCAAGGATGTGCAACAGGCCCAGGCAGAGTGCGTGACCATCCAACGGCAAGGAGCGGCCCAATACGTCCAGAATGTCGTTGCTCCGGATATCACGCAACTGGTGATCCTGCGACTGGATAGGCAAGTCTTGGGGTTTCCGAACGTCTGGGCTCCTGCTACGCCCGAAGATTCGCGGACCATCGTCTTGAAGGGTGTCCAGATTCACTACGAGCCGGACGAAGAAAACGCGTTGGAAGGCGGGCAGATCCGAATTCGCCCCGTGAGATCTGAGGATTTTGCCCTGCCTCCGGATGTCACCATCAAGGTCGCCACAGAGCCGGCCGAGCTGCGCTTCCCACTGGTGCCATTTGATCTCAAGATCACTCTAGAACCCTTCTCCCGTCTTAAGGAATTCATGAGAGATCGCTCTGGTATTCAGGGCTATTTGCGATTCGAGTTCGTGCCGGATTCCCAGAGGGTCGGGGCTTTGCGTACGGAAGGCGCTTGCACGATTCGGAGTAGCCAGGAGCTGCTCGTCGATTTCAAGCAGTCCACGATCCTCGTGGATCTGCCGTATGTGCTGCCAGCCCTGCATACCAGCTGGGCCGTCGAGGGTGATGCCTTCTCTCTAACGCTCAGCCCGAACGACGTCTTCAAGTCGCTGGACGCGAGCCAACAGATGATCTGGCTTGATTACAACGAGAACCACTTCTGGCTCTTTGATGATCAGAACCAGATTCACAAATCGGGTGAGCGATTCGGTCTTCAGGCTCTGCGGAAGCTGCGATGGGAGATTCGCGACGAACTCATGCCCGGAGCGTATGCGGGTTCGGTGAAGCTGGACTCGGAACTGGACGAAGCGCTTGTGAATGGGGCGCCTTTCTTCGCAACAGGATACGAGTTCTCTGTGATTGGCCTCGATCGGGAGAAGTTGTCTTGTCCCAATCTATGGGCCTCGGAGACGACCGGAGATGCCCGCTTGGTGACGTGCGAGTTCGCTCTGCGCAGCGGTCTTATCACAAGGGGGCAACTCAAGATTCAAGTGGGAGGGTCGGATTTAGCGAAGGCAGGAATCGCCATCGATGTCGATCCCGAGACTCTCGATCCTCCTTTTGATCAGAAGAGTGTCCCGCTGCACGTGATCATAAGACCCTATAGTTTGCTCATGGGACGAGAAGACCTGCAGGCTCAGATCAATCTATCGGAAGTCGATGCCTACTTGTTGCTGCAGTTCACAGGAGCGTCGGATCGAGCGATCCATATCCGAGGGGCGAGTCTGCCTCTGGATCTTGGCTACTCCCCGCCTGAGGTTGGAGTCACGGTGAACGGGCAAGCACCTGCGGGCACGTTAATCGATTTGGGCACACGGTATCGGGACGAGGCGGCCTTGACAGTGGAGTTCGAGGTCAATGAGGCATTTCTCACCTTGCCGCAGGATCAACAGCAAATCCGCTTCGAGTACGACACAACGCACTTTTATCTCACGGATAGCCGTGGCAACAAGCTGCCGGAGAATGCGGTGAATCCATCTCTCATCCAGAGCGTGATCTTCAAAGTGAACCCCTCGCTGATCGGGGAAAGGGCATATGAGGGATTGATCATGCTCTCTTCCGGTGTGCCGGGGCTTCGGATTGCCGGACGAGAGCGAGCTATGGCGATTGAATATAAGCTCTTCCGACCGGCAGCCAAAGTCACGATCAGTGACGGTCGCACCGATCGCAACTTGGGCCGGGTTCGCGCCGGCTTCACACTGGGTACGTTTCAGTTACAGTACGATGAGACGTATGCCAAAGAGCCTCGACCGCTGAAGGTTGACTACGATGAGAGTCTCTTAGCCCTATTCGATAGCCGCGGTAATCTCATAACTAACGGTTCCACTCTCAGCCTGGGTGAGACTCAACTGACGCTGCGTGCGAATCCCGAGATGCAGATAGGGGCGCTGTCGCGCGATGCCGTACCCGAAGTGCGATTCTCCTCTGAGGAAGGGGTCAAGATCAATGGCAAGTCCAGCGACGCTTTCAGCTACAGCTTGCATGTGACGGGCTGGTTATCAACGCTTCTGTGGGCCGTAGGCTGGATCGCGCTGGCAGGACTCGTGGTAGGCGGAGGCGGTTATTGCCTTATCCGGCGTCGATCGCCACAGGAAGCGATTGAAGAGCTTGCGCGCCATTACGGAGCCCTGAAAGTAGCCGCTGTTTTCGCGCTGCTTCTGGTGCTTTGGCTGGGAGGCTGGATCGCGGGCTCAAGTCTATCTTGAATCACACCTCATAAGCTCTAGCATCTTGTGAGTGTCCGTGGTCGGAAGATGGCACTGATAATTCTGACAGACGTAGACTGTAGCTTTTCCATCCTGGCTCATTAACTCCTTCGTGTACTTGGCCAGATGAGTGATCTCAGGTGTCTGCTCTACGCCTGAGCGAAAGAGCACGACTTTGTTGGGGATGAACGCGCTTCTCAGAGCTCGCAGCATCTGTTGGGTGTCTCTGGCCTTCAGGTCCCCGGCGATCACAACCTCATGCGAAGGGCCGAGAGCGAAAGCCAAAGCCGTCAAGAGTTGCGTATGTGCAGCAGGTGATTGCGACACGCTTTGGGAGAAGGCGCGCGCGATCTGGGCGGCTCGCTCCTCTAGCTCTGGATTCGCCGTCATGCGACCCAAGCGGAGCAGATTCCACATCGCCACAGAATTGCCGGACGGGACAGCTCCATCGTGGATCTCTTTCTTGCGCACGAGAAGACCTTCTGCATCGTCAGCAGTGAAGAAGAAACCGCCCTGTTGCTCATCCCAGAAGTGCTGGAGCAACACGCCGTTGAGTTCGAGAGCTGTTTCAAGGCAGTGCACTTCGAAGGTTGTTTCATACAGCTCAAGCAAGCCCCAGATGAAGAAGGCATAATCATCAAGAAATGCGGGCACAGCGGCATCGCCTTGTCGGTAGCGATGGAGGAGTCTTCCGTCTGAATCGAGCATCTCTCTAAGAACGAAATCCGCTGCACGCTGGGCTGCTTCGGCATAGTGCAGCTCATCGAAGACCTGAGCCCCTTTGGCCAGAGCTGCCATCATCAGGCCATTCCAGTCTGTCAAGATTTTGTCGTCTTTGTGAGGGTGGACTCGTCTTTCTCGGGCAGCAAATAGCTTCGCGCGCGCGGCTTCCAGTCGATTGAGAAGCTCCATCTCATCGATACCCAACTCACGAGAAAGCTTGCGGAGCGGCTGCTTGAGATGCAGAATATTCTGACCTGTTTTCCTCCGTGTCGCTTCATCAGGGAAGTTGCCCTCATCCTCCACGTTGAATAGCCTGATGACCAACTCGGCTTCTTCTTGACTTAGAGTTTCTCGAATTTCCCCCTTGGTCCAGATGTAAAACTTCCCCTCTTCTCCTTCGCTGTCTGCATCTTCCGCCGAGTAGAATCCTCCCTCGGGTGAAGTCATGTCGCGGAGGACGTACGTAAGAATCTCTCTGGCGGTTTGCTCATACTCCATCTTGCCTGTGGCCTGATATGCCTCTGTGTATGCCATGGCGAGCAAGGCCTGATCGTAGAGCATCTTCTCAAAGTGGGGTAGAAGCCACTCGGCGTCTGTCGAATAGCGATGGAAGCCAAAGCCCACATGATCGTATATGCCGCCGAGCCGCATGGCCTGAAGAGTCTTTTTGACCATCGCAAGGGCTTTTTCGTGAGAGAATCGCTTCCAATAGCGAAGCGTGAAAGTCAGATGATGCGGGGTGGGAAACTTGGGTGAGGTGCCAAAGCCACCGTGCTGCTCATCGAAACTTCGGGACAGCTGCTCAAACGCGATGTGAAGGGCATCCTCGCCAAGCCCCTCACCCGATGGCGTGTGTGAGATCTGGGCAAGAGCGGCGGCAACTTCCTCGGCAGATCGCCTCACTCTCTCGTTCTGGGTCTTCCATAGCTCTTGAATGCGTGGAATCAATTCCAGCATTCCCAGTCGCCCGAATCTGCTCTCCTTGGGTATGTACGTCGCGGCGAAGAAGGGTTTTTTATCTGGGGTCAGGAGAATTGTGAGTGGCCAGCCGCCGCTGCCGGTCATCATCTGACAGACTGTCATGTAGATGTCATCAATGTCTGGTCTTTCTTCACGATCTACTTTGATCGACACGAACGCTTCATTCATTAGTTTGGCAACTTCCGTGTCTTCAAACGACTCTCTCTCCATGACATGGCACCAGTGACAAGTGGAATAGCCGATCGAGAGGAAGATGGGCTTGTTTTCGCTCCGAGCTTTTTCAAAAGCTTCGGGACTCCACGGATACCAATCCACGGGGTTATGCGCGTGTTGGAGAAGATACGGGCTCTTCTCGTGGATGAGGCGGTTTGCTCGTCCGGTAGTCATTGGGAGAGGACTGCCACAGCCTCAATCTCCGTTTGATCTGTGGCTGTAGTGCCCGCGACCCAGATAGTGTTTCCGACCTTGACGGCTCGAGAATACCCAACGATGGGCTCCCAGGGAGTCCCGGATGAGATGTTTTCCCGTTTCATGCTTCCCATCCTCCTTGCGGCGTTGGCACTCTTCATGACTGAATAGTAGCATACGCCATGGAGGCGGAAATGGAAAGACTTCATCCATCAGCGGAGAGGGTTCAGGTCGCTCTGCGAGCGTTGGGTTTTGCTGTAGATGTGAAAGAGCTTCCCGAGAGCACGCGCACGGCTCCGGAGGCAGCGCGAGCAGTCGGTGTCACGGTGGGTCAGATTGTGAAAAGTCTCGTCTTCATGGCGGGCGATCAGGCACTACTGGTGTGTGCTTCGGGGAGCAATCGCGTTAGCTTGGACAAACTGAGGCAATTGATGGGGCGGCCGGTGCGGCAGGCCTCTGCCGATGAGGTGAGAAACGCGACGGGCTTTGCCATCGGCGGAGTTCCACCTACTGGTCATGCAAAGCGACTTCGGACCCTCATCGACCGAGATCTAATGCAATACAGTGAAATCTGTGCAGCAGCAGGCACTCCCAATGCTGTCTTCCTCACTAGACCTCAAGAGTTGCTCGAAATGACGAGTGGCGAGCTGGCTGATGTGAAAGAGTAAGACGCATTGAGCTCAGCTGCTCTCGAACGCGTGAGAAATGAACTCGAGCGAGCGATCATAACGGTATCCGATATCCATGTGCGTGTCCTCGAATTCTTCATAGAAGTGCTTGATTTGCAGCTTCTTGAGCTTACTTGAGAAGATGCGTGCCCCCGCGTAGAGACGAAACTCGTCTTTCGTCCCACAATCGAGAAAAATCTTGAGACGGCGAAGAGCTTGCTTGTAACGCTCGACCATTCTCACTGGGTCCCACGCGAGCCAACGTTGCCAGACGTCCTCGCGTAGTTCACACGTCTTTGTATCAAAGGGCAGATCAAAAAGATGCGGCTTCGTCTTGGGGTTGGGCGAGTAACACGCGGCCATGGCGATCACGTTCAGCGTGAGGAGATCTTCCATTTTCTTTTTGGGCTTCTTGTAGAAAGCGTTGAGGTACTTCTCGATGCTCTTGTGCTTCTCCAGCTCGATCATCGCCGCCGGGAAATCCGGTAGATAGCAGTATTCGAAAGCCATATCTCCACTGTGGCAGGCTGTCACTCCAAAGAGATCGGGATGGCGCATCGCTAACACAATGGCTCCGTAGCCTCCGCTGGATTTGCCCACGACCGCCCGCTGCGATGGTTCTGGTAGCGTGCGGTATTTCTTATCTATGAATGGGACTAACTCTTTGAGGATGTGCGTCTCATAGCGTCCCGTGGCGGTTGAGTCGAGATACTGGCTGCCGCCGTAACGTGTGAAACAATCAGGCATGACGACGATGGCCGGCCGGATCGTCTTGCTGGCGATGAGGCGATCAAGTCGTTGATCGATGGCCTCGCCGAAGGCGGAGCGATTCAGCGACATGATGCCACGACCTGTGAATCCCGTAAGAAGGTAGATCACAGGGTAACGCTTTTTGGATGCATCGTAGTCGGATGGAAGGTAGATCGGCACCTCTCTTACGTGTGGATCGTTCAGGGGATTGTCCTTCAGGCACTGGCTGCTGAGATTTTCGATGACAATACGGCCACGGGACATTGTGTACCTCCTGCGTTGCGTGATCACTGGAAGGTATTGTGGCGGCAACTGAAGTCGCGGTCAACTGGGATGGTGAGCTGCTTGACGCCTTTCATCACTGTCCGTTACAATCCCGCTCAATGAGATGGTGCGGGAGGTAGGCATGACTGTCGTCTCCGATGAGGTTCTAAAGCAGAAGATCCAAGAAGGTTATCTGGTAGAAATGCCCGATGAGATGACGGAAAACTACAAGAAGGCGCTCATTCAGATTCTGCTTGTGCAGGCTGACACAGAGCTCATGAGCGCACCGGCTTACTACATGGCGGCCTGCAGGGCTCCTTCCATCAATACGCGCCTCTCGGCGTATGCGATCATTCAGGATGAGCTAGGCCATGCCCACATCACATTTCGTCTTCTCGAAGACTTGGGTCTGGACAAAGAGTATCTGATTTACGGCCGCAAGCCACATGAGTTTAAGAATCCCTATGGCTTCGATCAGCCCTTGGAGAGCTGGGTCGAACTCATTGTGGCCAACGCTCTCTTTGATCGAGCGGGAATTGTTCTGCTAAGCGACCCATTTCAGAACACAAGCTATGGGCCGTGGAAGCGTGCATTGGCGAAAGTAGACAAAGAAGAGCTTTTTCATCTACGGCATGGCGAGGTCTGGATGAAGCGTCTCTGCCAAGCGGGCGAAAAAGTGAAAGCCGAGATCCAGCGCGCTGTCGATTGGATGTTCCCCATGGGGGTGGAGTGGTTCGGCATGCCGGATCATCTAAAGCGCCATACAGCCCAGCTCGAATACAAGCTCAAGGGTAAGACGAACGATCAACTACGACAAGACTGGCTGAGTGCCGTCGTTCCGCTGTGCGAGTCATGCGGGATCAAGATCCCAGCGCACCATGACGAGAATAAGCAACAGTACGTATTGGAATACCCGCTTCCTGTGGAATACGACCCGGAACACAAGCACTGGCTCTTCGATCAGCCCATCACGTGGGATCAGGTCTTTGACCGCTGGAAGCGCCGCGGGCCGTATAACGAAGAATACGTGAGCATGGTACAGAGGCAGTACAGCCAATTTGCTCGTTTAATCCACGGTGGATGATGAGCGCGGGTAGTCTCACCGAAACGCGAGTGTGGGAAGCTCTCAAGGAAGTCAACGATCCTGAGATGCTCATCAGTCTAGTGGACATGGGCATGGTCTATGGGGTCAGCGTGGAAGGTCGTACCGTAAGAATTCAACTGGGGTTGACAGCTACAGCGTGTCCGGCCATTGAATTCATCCGCGACGACATCACAAGACGCCTGCAGCAGGAAGGTTTTGACGAGATTGAGATTGAACTCGTATGGGATCCCCCATGGACGAAGGATCGCATCACGGATGAGGGCAGGCTCATGCTCAGCGCGTGGGGGATCAGTGTATGAGAACGCTCTGTCAACGGATGAGATAGCAGATTAACGGATGGGAGGAAGGGCATGAAATCAGGAGAGGTGTACGAGGTCTTCGCGCGTCAGAGGCGGAAAGACCCGCTTATGCACGTGGGTAACGTGGTTGCTCCCAATGAGGATCTTGCTGCGGCTTATGCGCGCTCCATCTACAATGAAGAGCCCTGGATCGAGATGCGAGTCGTGGCCCGTCAGCATCTCAAGCCCGCTATTGAACTTCAGAGGTCCCCATGAGTGAATACAAATCCCCTCAGGAACTAAGCGATGAGTGCCAACGGGCGCTGTATGATCTGCTGTTGGTACTGGCGGACAGCAAACACTTGCTTGGCCTGCGTTACGGTGAATGGCTCTGTGCTCCTGCCCTTGAAGCCTCTATTGCCTCTGTCTCCATGGCACAGGATGAACTGGGTCATGCACGGCTCTTCTACAATCTCGTTCAAGAATTCGTGACTCAAGGCTTTCCCAAGCGAGATGCGAAATCCAGCGAGTATCGCAATATAGAATTGCTCGATCACGCATTCCCCAGCTGGCCGGACTTCGTCGCAGCGCACGCTCTGGTGGATCTCGCTCTGACCATTCAGCTGGAAGCGTTTCAAGCATCGAGCTATCTCCCGTTACGTCGTCTGGTGCCTAAACTTCTGCAAGAAGAGGCATTCCACTTCCAGCACGCCAAGGGCTGGCTTCTGAGAATTGCACAAGGCAACGAACGCTCGAAAGCCGTACTAGAGAAGGCGATCAAGAAGATCTGGGCTTGCGTACTCTGCTGGATCGGCAAGCCCGATAGCGATTCGGAACGAGCTTTGCTCTCATCAAAGATTCAAGACATCGACAGTGAAGGACTCCGCGCGAGGTTCACCGAGAGACTTGGTCCCGTCTTGCAGCAGGCTCAGTTGAATCTGCCCATTTCGAATGACGCGATCACCGGCCAGTGGGTCCTGGGAACGGAACTCTCGTGGAACGGCTGGGATGAGACGACACGCCGCTTTTCCAGCACCGGGCCGGATCGAGAGATCTTCTCACAGATTGAGTGCTTTTACACGCACGAGTACCCTGTGACGTGAGCGCATCGTGAAGAGGACCAGTCACAAAGCGAAGACTACCACGGCAAAGAAAGCAGACGAGAAGGTGGTTCGTTGCCCGTTTTGTCAATCCACGGAGACGGAGCTCCACTCCCTCTTTGGCTCAATGCTCTCCACGTCGCAGTATTACTGCAAGAACTGCCGAGTCGTCTTCGAACAGATCAAGTGGGAGCGCTGAGGCTTGGGTGTTAAGGAGCAGCATGTCTGACCGCATGATGATCGATGAGAGTTGGTACACCCGACCCCCGAATGTTGCGCTTCGAATCTCCGCTGGGGGTGTTGTCACCCGAGTTGAGGAGGGCCGAGTTCATGTCGCCCTAGTGAAAGAGGTCGGCCTATCGGGAGGCTACATTCTTCCCAAAGGTGGCGTCCGCAAAGGGGAAAGCTTGCTGGAGGCGGCGTGTCGTGAGATCGCAGAAGAAGCTGGACTAACCGAGCTGCAGCTGATCGACAACTTAGGCATCGCCGGGCATCTGAACGTGGAGAGGACGACCTGGGTGCAAGCTCACTATTTTCTGTTCACGACCGAGCAACTAGCTGGACAACCTACGGATGTGGAGCATCATTACGGTCTCGCTTGGTTCCCCATCCATGAGCTTCCAGAGATGTTCTGGCGCGATCAACGGCAGCTAATCGAGGAGAATCGCCACAAGATCGTAGAACTCACCTTGAATCACAAATCATAGGAGCAATGAGCCATGTTCAGTTGCCGATTGGATGCGGAGGCAGAGCTTCGCTTGCTGGAAGAGCATCAGGCGGCAGAGCTCTTCATGCTGACCGACCGGAATCGGTCGCACTTGCGCCGGTGGCTTCCCTGGGTGGATGCGACGACCTCGGTGGAAGTGACACGAAAATTCATCAAGAACGCCCTCAAGCAGTTTGCGACGGGCCGAGGCTTTCAGGCAGGTCTCTGGTATCAAAGCAGAATGGCTGGCGTGATCGGCTACCACAAGATCGATTGGTTCAACCGCAAGACGAGCCTTGGCTATTGGTTGGGCATGGAGTTTCAGGGCAAGGGCTTGATGACGAAGGCTTGCCAAGCCATGCTCGATTATGCCTTCCATGAGCTGAAACTCAACCGTGTGGAAATTCGCTGCGCCACGGAAAACAAGAGGAGCCGTGCCATTCCGGAGAGGCTGGGCTTTGTGCAAGAGGGGATCAGTCGACAGGCAGAATGGCTTTACGATCACTACGTCGATCACGTCATTTACGGCGTGTTAGCCAGTGAATGGCGACGAGGTCGCTGAGTCACCTAGGCCTGCGTGCCGTGATGCTACTGCTTGTGAAACGGCCCACGAGATCCTCAACCACATGAGGTGCTAGACCCGCTAAGGGCTTTATATGCATGACATCATCCGTGCAGTAGCGATGCTGGATTTTGATCTCGATATCTTCAAAACCCGCATTTCTTAGATGCTCTTGGTATTCGCTCTTGGTCAATGCGCCGGCAATGCAGCCAACCCAGCTTAAGGCCGCGCGAATCTGCTCTTCACTTACGGGGAGCCCGTGTAGATCCGGGTCGATGACAATGTCAGATACGGCCAGACGACCGCCTGGCTTAAGAACTCTGAATGCTTCGCGTAGCGCTTGCCCTTTGTCGGGTGTCAGATTGATCACGCAGTTCGAAATGATCACATCTACACTGGCATCAGGCAATGGGATCGTTTCGATGTCGCCCTTGAGGAATTCCGTGTTCGTGAGTCCCGCTTTCGTAGCGTTGCTGCGAGCCAGGTCCAGCATCGCCTCGGTCATGTCCAGGCCATGGACGAAGCCTGTCGCCCCAACGCGACCAGCTGCCAGCAAGACGTCCATTCCTCCTCCCGATCCCAGATCGAGGACGATCTCGCCTGGCTGGAGGTTCGCAAGAGCCACCGGGTTCCCGCAGCCGCGGGAGCTCATGGCCGCCTCCGCTGGGATCTGGGCCAACTCGTCCGTCGTGTAGGGGGGTGCACTGTCTCCACTGCAGCAGGCATTCGCCGAACTTGTGCAACAGTTTGCATCGCGCGCAGCACTTGAAGCTACTTTACCGTAATGCAAGCGGACGGCCTCTTTGATCGTTTCGGGTCTTGTTCCGTTAGCCATAGGTTCCTCCTTCGTTCCCTTTGTGTGAAGTAGCGGTTGACAGTTCGACCATCATGACTTGTGCGCTCTTAGGGCAGGCGTGGGTGAACTCAACCGAGCGCTGCACTTCCGGCAGGACATCCGAGCGGGATATGCGCCGAAAGCCAAACCGTGCAAAGAAGTGAGCCGCTGTCTCGGTTAATAGATAGACGGTCTTGACGCCCCGCTGCTTGGCAAGATCTAGGGCAGCTTGGGTGAGTCTCTGCCCAAGGCCCTGGCCTCGCCGTGACGGCTCGACGGCGACCGAGCGAAGAAGCGCTGATGCCCCATAGAGTTCCAAAGCAGCGCTTCCCACGACTTGACTTCCATCGCGTGCGACCAGTGTGGTCGCCCAATGATCGCTCAAGCCATCTTGGGGTAGATCGCTCTGCTGGAGCAACTGGAGAACCGCAGAGTGGTCCTCCTGCTGCGCACTTCTGATGTCCATTCGCATCTTGTCTCCACTGCATTGATGATCTTCAATGTATTGAACCACAAAAATTTCATCTCACGTCAAAGCTTTAAGACCCTGCGCAATGCGGCTGCCTAATTCTCTTAGCACATCACGATTGATGAAGTAATAGGCCCACAAACCCTGACGCTCACAATCGATCAATCCTGCCTCGCGCAAGAGCCTAAGATGATGCGAGATCGTTGGCTGTTTCACCGGCAGAGCCTCTTCCAAATCGCAGACACAGACTTTGCCCTCATTGCGGGAGAGTATATCCAGAATCTGTAATCTCACGGGGTGAGCCAATGCGTGAAGGTCTTGACTGAGTTGCTTGGCCGTCTTAGGCTCCAGTCGGAACTCCATTAGGCTCTCACAGCAACGTGTTCCTCGTTTGCGCTCTTCGATCTGAACCGTCTCCATGGTAAAAGCATTCTAGCCTATATATCGAAGATTGTCAATACGTTGAATTACGGCCTTATGATCGTGACTTTACTCATTACGATCGATTCGAGTGGCCGCTGGGTTTGAGGATCTGTGGGCACTTGGCCGATCTTCAGTACGACATCCAGCCCTTCGGTCACACGGCCGAAGACCGCATAGCTTCCATCCAAGCGAGGTTGCGGAGCCAAGGTGATGTAAAACTGACTGCCGGCGGAGTCCACATCGTTGGCGCGCCGAGCCATGGCGACTACACCCGCTGCGTCGTGCTTGAGCTCGGGGATGAACTCGGCCTTGATCGTGTAGCCGGGGCCGCCCGTGCCATCACCGTTGGGATCTCCGCCCTGAATGACGAAGCCGGGGACAACTCTGTGAAACGTGAGGCCGTCGTAAAAGCCCTTCTCAGCCAGATCGATGAAGTTCTGCGCCGTGATGGGAGCTTTGTCAAGAAAAAGTTCGAACTTGAAGGTGCCCATGTTCGTCTCCACGATGGCGATTGGGTTTGTTGTCTGCCCGGCACGCGGAGTTGCGATCTGCTGTCCCGTAGGCTTGGAGCCTTCTGCTGGCTGAGTTCCGCGTGGTTGGGCGAAGAGGAAGTATGCCCCGATACCCAAGGCGATGACGGCCAACGCAATCAAGATGCCACTGAGCTTCACTGCATCTCACCTCATCATCAGTGACCCGTAAACTGTGGTTTCCGCTTCTCCGTGAAGGCACTCAAGCCCTCTTGTGCGTCCTTGGTTACGAAGAGGCGATTCTGCAATTCACGCTCAAGAGCTAAACCTGCATCGAGCGGCATCTCGATGCCCTCTTGTACCGAGCGCTTGATGAGCGAGATCGCCCGTGTAGCACCTCTTGCAAGCTGCTCGGCATACTCCATGGTGCGCGCCCTGAATTCCTGGGCATCGAAGACGCGATCGACGAGTCCCATCTGCAAGGCTTCATCCGGGGAGATCAAGCGACCTGTGATCATCAGATCCAGTGCTCGGGATTTTCCAATGAGCCTGGGCAATCGCTGAGTGCCGCCGGTGCCGGGCAAGACCCCCAGCGTCACTTCGGGAAGCCCCAGTTTGAATTTCTCACCTCGTGCTGCGAATCGCAAGTCCGTCGCCAGCGCAATCTCCAAGCCTCCACCGACGCACGTACCATTGAGCGCGCCAATAAAGATCTTCGGAGTGTTCTCCATCTTGTTGAGCGTCTCTTGGCAGTTGAGACAGAACATCGCTTTGTAGTCCGGATCGCTCTGCTTGAGCATGCGAATGTCTGCTCCGGCAGAGAATATCCCATCCAAAGCGCTCGTGAGAATGATCACAGATACATCGTCATCGAAACGCGCTTTATCAATGGTCTTGCCTAGTTCGAGCATAAGCTGGTGGTCGTAGCTATTGACGGGCGGCTTGTTGAGCTTGATCGTGGCGATCCTACCTGCCTTCTCGTACAACACGAGATCTGCCATTAGTGATTCCTCCTTTAGGGTTGCTTGGTATTCGCTCGTCCTACTGGAACCAGCGTGTCGGCATGCCGCTTAAGTCTATATTGACGTTCTTGAGCTGAGTATAGTGATAGAGGGTCTCAAACGCCAGCTCGCGCCCTATGCCGCTTTGCTTGTAGCCTCCGAAGGGAACCCCATAGGGCATGACATTATACTGATTGATCCAGATGCATCCAGCCTCCACTCGTTGAGCGGTCTTATGAGCCATGCGCAGATCACTCGTCCAGATGCCCGCGCATAGTCCATATTCCACGCTGTTGACGTGAGCTATCATCGTCTCGTAGTCGCTCCATGTGAGTACAGAGACCACGGGGCCGAAGATCTCCTCTTGGGCAATTCTCATGTCGTTCTCGACGTTACCGAAGATGGTCGGCTCAACGAAGCAGCCCTTTTTCAGCGTCGGATCTTGCGGGATTCTCCCGCCGCAGAGGAGCTTCGCTCCTTCTTTGATCCCTAGCTGGATGTAATCGAGTACCCGTTTCTGTTGTTCTTTAGAGACAAGAGTTCCCAATTGAGTGTCTGGCTGCTGTGGATCGCCCACGCGGATCGCTTGTGCTCTCGGGACAAGTTTGTCTATAAACGTGTCATACACGTCAGCGTGGAGGAAGAGCCGGGAACCTGCCACGCACTGCTGACCCGCGTTATAGAAGCCGCCCATGAGCACGCCTTCCAGAGCCGCTTCCAGATCAGCGTCAGGGAAGACGATCTGAGGGTTCTTGCCGCCGAGCTCCAGCGTCACATCCGCTACGTGAGTGGCTGCCAAGGCCATGACCTGACGCCCGACTTCTGTAGAGCCTGTGAAGGCGATCTTCTTCACTTTGGGATGCTTGACTAGCGGAGTACCCACTTCGGTCCCGGAGCCGGTCAAGATATTAACCACGCCGCCCGGCACAATGTCGCTCATGAGTTCAGCGAGTCTCAAGGCAGAAAGAGGGGTCTGCGCGGCAGGTTTTAAGATCGTGCAGTTTCCCGCGGCCAGAGCCGGTGCGAGCTTCCAGGCAGCCATGAGCAGGGGGAAGTTCCAGGGGATGATCTGGCCGACGACACCCAGAGGCTCTCTCACCACATAGTCAAGACGATCGCCGAAGACGGGCACAGTCTTTCCTTCGAGCTTGGTGGCTGCACCGCCGTAGTACTGAAAACATTCTGAGGCGAGATACACATCTAGGCGCGCCTCATTGATGGGTTTTCCCGTATCGAGGGTCTCGATCAACGCCAGCTCTTCGCTGTTCTCGCGGATCTTATCGGCAATCTTGAAGAGGGCACGTCCGCGCCAGTTGGCGTCGGTCTGACGCCATGACTGAAACGCGTTCCAGGCAGTATCTACTGCGCGATCGACGTCTTTTTCATTGGCGGATGCGACTCGGGCGAGAACATTGCCGGTAGCCGGATTGACGGTCTCAAACGTCCGCTTTGTGGAGCTTTCGACCCACTCGCCGCCGATGAACAGAGAATACTTTTCCTTTAATGGTGCTCCCATTGCTGAGTCAACCCCTCACTCGATGGTTGGCAAATGATAGCGGGGTACGAGTTAGGCTGTCAACTATACTCGTCGGGCTTGTTGCCAGGCTTCGAGGATCTCGCGATTGGCCTGGATGTTCTGCAGGAAACTCGTGCGTCTCTTAGGGTCAGTGATTGCCTCAGCGCGCCCGATCAGTGCCTGATAAGCCTGCCTAAGATACTTCTTGGCTTCTTTCGGATGATTGTTGGCGTATAGGGCTAATGCATGAGCGTAGTAGACTTCTTGAGGCGTGGCGTAAGGTTGCCCGTGCGCTAAGATTTCCACAGCCTCCTGCGAGGAATTGAGTGCTTCCGCTGCTTGATTCGACTGCAAATGCACTCGCGTCTTCGTCGTCAGACAAGCCAAGATCAGGGAAGGGCAGGACATCTTGCGCTCCAGCTGCAGAGCTTCCTCAAGGGGCGCAAGGGCACGATCAGGCTGTCCTAGATCCAGGTGGACTTGCGAAAGAGCACGTAGGGCTTGTGTCATCTCCGCTAGGTGCCCTCTTGCGCGAGAGCTCTCGATCTCCTTCTCGTAGAATTCTTTCGCTTGCTCATAATGTCCAAGGCCGTAATGCGCTAACCCCCGACTCAGAAAAAGAATATCCGGACGATTGACGATTCCCAGGGCGATTCGCAAAGCGCGCTCATGGCACTCGAGCGCACGCCCGTATTCTCCGCACGCTTGATGCACCTATCCCAGTTCCTCCCAGCTTTGGGAGATGTACCCTTCGTCGTTGAGCTGGGGCGAGACATCGAGGGCACGTTTTGCATATTCCATGGCACCATCGTATTGCCCTAGCTCTTGATGCACCGCGCGCAGCCCACGGAGGCAGTCGAATGTGGAGAAGATGTGCTCCCGAGAACCTTGAGCGAGAGTGAGCGCCTCTTCGTAGAGGGTTTTAGCGCGCTGTGGATCACCTAGCATAAGACGGGCGCTGCCCAGCAGAGCCAAGCTCCAACATCGGCAATCATGCAGAGTCTGCACTCGTTCGCAGACTCGCAGCGATTCTCTCGCGTCGTCGAGAGCTTCACGAAAACGACCCAATCTTTTGCGGATGAATGACCTCCGATAGAGGGCATTCCAGAGCTTTTCTGAGTCACCCAGCTCTTGCGCCATATCGATGAGCCGGTCGAGGATCTCGATTTGGCGCTGGTGCGCGCGTAGACAGTAGAGAGTACTGTCCATGGCAGAGAGGATCTTCCAGTGTTTATCGCGTAGAGAAATATCCGAAAATCGGCGCTGACGCAGCTTCTCCAGTAATGCCAGGGCCCGCTCCGCCAAAGCCATGGACTCGTGATGGCGGTAATTGTCCATCGCGTAGTTATGAGCTTTCAATATATAATCTAAGGCTTTTTCAAGCTCGTTGGCGTGTTCGAAATGTTGTGCGATCACGGCCGCTTGACTGGCTTGGTTGCCCGCGCGACTCTCCAGGACTTGTGCGACATGGTGATGGAGCCGCCTGCGCCGGTCTGCTTCCATGTGCTCGTAAACAACTTCACGGATCAGATCGTGGCTGAACTCGTAAGCCGGCCGCGGTCCGCTGATCTTCTTTGTAATCAGGTGCGCCCAGGTCAAACTTTCGATCAAGTCGGTGTGCTCACCTTCCACAACCGTACCTAGCAATTCGGCATCAAACGATTGCCCCAGCACGGAAGCCCACGTGAGCAGCTCCCGCTCGGTTTCGCTCAAACGTCCAACTCGTTTGAGCACGAGTTCCTGAACGCTGGGAGAGATGAAGAGCTCTCGGTAGTTTGCTGTAACATCTTCCACATCCGTCCACCAGCCGCTACCCTTCTGTCGGATGACGCCGGCTTCAAAGAACGATTGCAGGGCCGATGTCAGGAAGAAGGGGTTGCCGCCGGTTCGTCGGTGCAAGTGGCGGCCCAAGAGGTCGTGCTTGGGCAACGTGGGAGCCAGCTTTGCCACCAGAGCTTCAAAGGCCGACGGGAGCAGGCAGTTCAAGTGCAAAATGGCCAGCGTGGAATCGCGCGTCCCTTCACGGATCAGAGCTGTCAGCCGGGGGTTGCCGGTTAGTTCTTCGCTTCGGTAAGAGCCCAGCAGCAGCATGAACTTGTCGGCGAGCCGAGGCAGAAGATACTCGACGAAATCTAGCGTAGAGGGGTCCATCCAGTGCAGATCATCGAGCCAGAGGGTCAAGGGATGGTCTTCGGAGGCCAAGCCCGCGAAAAACTGCGTCAGTCCGTCGAGTCGGCGCGTGTGCCCTGGCTCCGATGGGGTTTCAACGGAGACGTCTAGGGCATGTAGGCGAACGCGCAGACCGGGGACCAGTTCAGCAACCTCCGCCAAGCAGGCGGTCGAGAGTAGCTTGAGCTCTGCCGGTTCTAAGAGCAAGAGTTCATCTTCGACGGCCTCGATCAAGGGGTGGAAGCCCGACAGTTTCTGAAGCTCATCTCCACGGCCGCGCAAGACCCGCACCGGGCGGCGTTGGCGGGCATAGCTGATCAGCTCTTGAATGAGACGTGTCTTCCCCACTCCGGCCTCGCCGCTGATAAAGA
The DNA here is from genome assembly GCA_037442925.1 of Candidatus Fraserbacteria bacterium. Classification (GTDB taxonomy): domain Bacteria; phylum Bipolaricaulota; class Bipolaricaulia; order RBG-16-55-9; family RBG-16-55-9; genus RBG-16-55-9. The sequence continues at coordinate 24,418 of JBBIPG010000010.1, forward strand.
TCGCCCGACCCTGACCGGCGCACACCGCTTCCCAGGATTCGACCAAGCGCTGAACTTCAGCTTCTCGCCCCACGAAGGGCAACCGGCCCAGCGAGACCAGCACCCGCCTACGCCGGTGCTTTGGTCGACGGTATTGATCTACACCCTTCACTTGGCCCTTGAGGATCTGCTCGTGCAGTTCCTGCACACTCGAGGAGGGCAAACTGCCCAACTGCTCTTGAAGAGTACGCGCGCACTCTTCGTATGCCTTGAGTGCTTGGGCTCGCTCTCCGGATAAATACGCATAGAGCATCCACTGCTCATAGAAGCTCTCGCGCCACGGTTGCTTGGCCAAGCCTTGGCGCACCCAATGGATCGCCTTCTGGAAGTGTCCCATGCGCGCCTGACAGTCGCTAAGATGCTCCAGCACATTGAGATAGCGTTCTTGCCACTCTCGGGAGATCTCAAAGGCCCAGGCTTCATAGCGGTCTTCGGCGAGATAATCGCCTTGAAAGAGCTCGGCCGCCGTCTGATATTCGCGGACTGCCAGTCCGAGTTGACCATCGCGCTCGAGCTTTCGACCGGATTCCCAAGCGCGTGTGAACTCCTGAGTATCGCTCGTATAGAATGGGGCTTGCGGGTTGAAACAATAACCGAAGGGGCGCGTAAGGATATATTGAGACTGGGAGCCTCGCGATAGATTGGGCTCCAAAGCTTGGCGCAGTTCGCTAATGCGCTTGCGCAAGTTTACAGCAGCGATCTGGGGAGGGACATCGGGCCAGAGCCATTCGATCAGCTCGTCGTGCCGAAAGACGCGACCCAGATGCGTCAAGAGGATCTTGAGCAGGGTCTTTGGTTTGCCCAAATGGGTAAGCCGCGGGGTCAAGTCCTCCTGATCCCGCCAGACGCGAAACTCACCGAAGAGCTGAACTCGTAGTGTCATCCAACTTGGAGCGGACAATGGAGATGTCGGTGACGCTTTTTTGTCTCGGTGTTGGCGCTGTGCTCGCTTCCACCTCCATGTGGCATACAGCATTATACTGTGTCGCCGGAAAACGAACCTCTCTGCCGGGGTTGTCCATAAAGGACCCTGCTGGATTTCGTTTTCTGATGGGCAATTCCGTTATCGCACATCTATCGCACATTGGGGGTCTATACTTTGAGCTGAAGCGATCCGAGGCGGGGCTGTCAAGTTGGCCCCGTTTCGGGCGACAGACAGAGCAGGAGGATGATCAAAATGACAAACTACAAGTTCAGTCACAAGCGGATCGTACAGGCGCTGGGGCTCTTGGCTCTAAGCTTGGTGATGTTGGTCGGAAGTGCAGAGTACGGGCAGACGCAGGAACAATCGCAAGCAACGCTAACTTTCGAGACGGCGACAGATCGTAACGGCAGCGTAAACGTTCAGATACCCATTCCAGGCAACGTATCGCTGTTTGTGAGGTTTATGGTGAACCTCAGCACAACTCCGCATAGTCTGCTGATGAATACCCTCATCGGCATCGAAATCGTTGGCAAGCCTGGTGTGGAGAAGATCGAGCATTTCGAACGAATACGGTTCTCAGCGGGTTCTGGTTTTCTCTTTGCGGACTTGCCAATGTCAGCTTTCAAGGTGGAATCGTCAGTGGCAGCCAATCAGGAAGAGAAAGATAGAGCTAAAGGCAGATTCACTTCGATGAGCACACAGCAGGGTGGCACGACAGTCTCGCCGAATAACTCCCAGCAGAAGGTCGGCTTGGAGGCAGTATGCCGAGTGGATGCAGTGAGAGGCGACGTCCAAATCAAGCGCGCGGGCACGGATAAGTGGGAGCCACTGACGAAAGATTCGGTCGTTCGCAAGGGTGATGAAATTAAGAGCGGGCCAAGAAGCGGGGCGGTACTAAAATGTGGAGAGAATATAATTGTGCGGGTTCATGCGAGCGATTCCCTCACGCTGACCGACGCCTACTTCGATCCGGAAAGAGTCAGGACCGAGTTCCGGCTCGATAGAGCGGCAGTTTTCATCATGACAGAAGAGGAAAAACAGAGGGAATCGAAAGTCATGACGCCCCACGCCACCGCAACTGTTCGGGGCAGCTTGTTCAAAGTCGATCACGACCTAGCGCAGGCTGGTCTTTCAGAGATCATCGTCGTAAAAGGAATCGCCGAGATCAAAACCCTACCCACAGGTAAGAACAAGATGACGATCACTGGACCCGGTAGTTGCGACGAAGGCGGGATCAGAGTCACGATTGACAAAGACGAGAATATCTCTCAGCCCGAGCTGGTCCCTATTGATCGAGAGGAATGGACATTCGAGAGCGAAGATGGAAGCCAGAAAATAGATTTTTGTGCAGAGGGTTGAGCGAGCAAGCAAAGCTAGTAAGCTTTGTGGATAACGGAGGGCCGGGGCTGCCCGGCCCTCTCTTCGTCACGTTCCCGTCTTTGAGCTTGGCCGCTGCAAGTGAGAGAGGAGGATGTCTATGAGAACGTTGCGGAGATTGGGCGTGGGCATGATCTTGACATACAGCCTTACGGCTGGATCTGAATCTGCGGCCGCCCTTTCGCAGGTGGCGGATTCACGTAACGCTTCGTGACGGTGGCTGTCGTCCCATCGCGCTCGAAACCGAAGCTGATGATGAAATCTTGAGCTTCTGCGGCAAGCCCTTCGATGGCTACGAAGTACTTCCCCGGTCGAAGCAATGCGCCACCCAGTCTCACCGACTTGACCCCCGAAAGCCCCAGCGACGAGACATCAGCTATGACGCGACCATCTTCGATCTCTACGGGTTTCTCAAAGCGAATGTGCACATTGAGCGAGCCTGAGCCCTCGATGTCGATGTTGATGGCTTTCACGCCGCTTTCGACTTCCAGCACATATTGAGTGAGTGCCAGCGTGCCGCCCTCAGTCTGGAGCAATCTCTCGAGAAAGTCGAGAAGCCCCTGGCCTTGGAACTCGACTCGTCCATCTGCCGAGCCGTTCGCCCGGAATGGTCCGCTCAAGAAGGGGATCCCTGCCGCTGCGATGCTGAATTGCTGATCTGTGCCCTCCCGATTCTCCACAGCCAGATAGTACGTGCCGATCTTGAGTTGCGCTCCTTTGATGAGCATGAATTCAAACCCCGTAGGAGAGACGAGCGAGAAATCGGCGACCACTTCCCTGCTACTAGCTGCGAGTGCACAATCGCGCTGAAGATGCAGGTCGATGTTCCCACCGCTTTCGCTGCGCAACGCGATGGCCAAGGCCTTCGTGTCCTTGGTGATTTCGATTGCATATTGCCGTTCCGCAAGCGAAGAGGTGCCCGCTGTGACGGCCTCTACCGAGCCTGTCTGCACACGGCCGGGCTCCAGTTGAATGGCATTCTGGGCCAGATGCTCTTGTTCTTGGGAGCACTTCCGGCAAGGGTCAAGCGTCACGGTCAATTCAAATGGCTGAGGAGATTCATTCGGGTTGCCGATGGCGATGTAGTACGTCCCGGCAGCCAGATTGCCACCGGACACTGTGATCGTGTCGGGGCCGATTTCATCTGCAAAGGCAATCACCGTCTCGTCCAGACGATTCTGATCGACGGGTTCCCCTCGATTGACGAAGAGATCCAGATCCCAGTCGCCATCCACACCGGAGGGTGGGCGCAGGTCGATGACCAGCTTCGTGGCCCCCTCCGGGACTTCCATGACGTACTGTCTGTCACAGATGACGAACGGTCCGGGACAAGAAGCGGATTCCGTCAGCGTCTCGTTGCATTGTATTGGTACGAGTTCAGCTTGTCCGACGGCAGGCTGAGATATGCTGAGCCCGATGACCCAGACAAGCCCCATGGCGTAGATCACTCCACGGATCATCACGAACCTCCTTCGACGTTGATCGTCAGCGTGTACTTCTGAGGTTCCTGCCCGATGCTCTCGACAGCGACATAATACGTTCCCGCCGGGAAAAGACCACCCGTCAGGACCATGCTCCCGGAAAGCTCCTTCACAGACGTCGAAAGATCGGAGACCACTCGCCCATCGGCGATCTCCACCGGCTTGGCCCATCGAATGTGAACGCGCAGCACACTGGGGACTTCTCCCGTCAGTTCGACTCGCAGCCCCTGGATCGCGCTCGATACGGAGATCGCATACTGCGTGAGCGCAAGGCGACCCTGGCCGGTCTTGAGCTGCCGCTCGATGAGGGCTCGCAGACGTTCATCCATGATCGTTGTGCTTGCCGTGTCCGCACTGAAGGGCTGGCCAAAATCGCTCGCTTTCACCTTGCGGATATTCGGCACTAAAAGAGCGGTGAGGGCGAACGGTTGCTCAAAGCTTTCTGGGTTCTCCACAGCGAAGTAGATCAGGGATGTGCCCTTCAGTTGACCACTGGAGATGAAGAAAAGCCCTGACACATCATAAAGGGAGAAATCTGCGGCGATGGTTCCATTTTGGGACTCGACAGGGCGCCCGACACCCACATGCAGGTTCAGTGTGCCCGTCCCCTGCTTGACGAGCGACAGAGCCAGCGTTCTCGTGCCTGTCGGAATCTCGAGAAGAAATTGCTGATCAGGTGGCGTGAGGCTCTGTGGCGCGGCCTGACCGGTCCTGGGCTCTCCGGGTAGCAGGAAGCATTCAGGGCAAGGGGGAAGAGGAGGTGGAGTCAATTGAGCTGTTAGGCGATAGTCTTGCGGTCCGGGGCGGTCGAATTCGAAGTTGAGCACGGCAATGTAGTACATGACAGCCTGCAGAGGAGGCTCTGAGTTTGCGTCAATGGTCAGTGTCTCTTCCCCTGTTTCTGAGCGTGCGAGGTAGTCGGCTTGGATGAGACACCTGCCACCCTGCAGGGCTAATCCTACGGGCTGGCCCACGCGCACGATGAGATCGATGTCTGCATTGCGGTTGGTCAGATTGAGCAACTCTAGCCGCAGCTGCGCTTGGCCCGCATCCAGTTCGGCAGTGGACGGCACCACGATCGTATATTGCGTTGTATCGAAGGCTCCGACATCTCCTACGGTCGAACGCACAGTCCCTTCCACGGGGATATTGTGCATGAGAGGCACAATCTCTTGAGGTCGGTTCTCCTCAATGGGGCAGGCCCCTTGTGCCTGAGCAGGAAGACTTGATCCAGAGCCCACGCCCAGAAACAAAACAGTGAGGATGAGCACGAACCCCCAGTTTCCTACTCTCCAATGGAAAAGTGTCAACATACTTCCCCTCCTTGGAATCTCACGAACTCTTGTCTTTCAGGCGGTATTTTTGGATCTTACCGGATGCCGTCTTGGGCAGAGTGTTCACGAATTCGATCTCCCGCGGGTGCTTGTAGGCGGCGATTTCTTTAAGACAGTGCTGCTTCAGTTCTTCTTTGAGTGTCTCGGAAGGTGTGTGACTGGGCTTGAGCACGACGAACGCCTTGACCGTCTCGCCCTTGCGCACATCGGAGATTCCCACTACGGCGCATTCGGCCACAGCCGGGTGCTCATAGAGAACGTGCTCGACCTCTTTGGGGTAGACCTTCAGGCCTCCCACGTTGATCATGTCTTTCACTCGGTCGACAATGTAGTAATAGCCTTTGTCGTCCACATAGGCTAGATCTCCTGTGTGGAAGAAGCCATCGGGTTCGATGGCAGCGCGAGTGGCCTCTGGGTTGTTGTGATAGCCCTTCATCACCTGGGGCCCACGAATGAGCAGTTCTCCGACTTCGCCTGTGGGAAGAGTCTGGCCCTCGACATCCGCGATCTTGCATTCTGTCTGTTCAATCGGCCACCCAATGGAGCCAGGTCTGCGTTTCGGCGCGGCCAAGTTCGTGTGGGTGACGGGCGAGGTCTCCGTGAGCCCGTAGCCCTCATAGATCTGAATGCCCAGTTTCTGCTCGTAGGCTTCCATCACGGGCACAGGCATGCGCGCTCCGCCGGAGCTGCAGAGCTGAAGCGACGAGACGTCGTATTCTTTGAGCTTGGGATGGTGTAGCAGATCGATGTAGATCGTCGGCACACACAGGATATCCGAGATGCGGTGCTTCTGAATGAGCCTGAGAGCTTCTTCGGCCTCCCAGCGGAGCATGGGGTAGATCGTTGAGCCACGAGTGAGCGGAGAGAGCATCATGACCGTCATGCCTGTGATGTGGAACATCGGGATGGGGATCAGCATCCTGTCCTCTTGGGGGGGGAGGGAGAAGAGCTTCGTGATGGCTCGAACATTGGAGATGAGGTTGCGATGGGTGAGAAGAACACCCTTGGGCTGACCGGTCGTTCCGCTCGTATATGGCTGAAGAGCGATGTCTTCATTCTGACAGTCAACGAAGGAAGGCTTGGCCTTCAAGAGTTCGCGAAAGCGCTTATGTGGGCTTTCGCCGCCTACCGTCACGATCTGTACGCTGGGTACTTGGTCCACAGCGCTCTCGATCTCGTTCAAGAGGGGGAGTAGACCGATGATGAGTTTGGCTCCGGAATCCTTGAGTTGATAGGCGATCTCCCGCGACTTGAGTTGGGGGTTCATGGGGGTGGGAACGGCTCCTGCCTTGAGGATCCCCCAGATGGAGATCACAAACTGAGGAAGATTCGGCAGGTAGACGGCCACCCGATCCCCGGGCTGTATTCCGAGTGCTCGTAAGCCTCCGGCGAACCGGCTGGTCGCATCGGATAGTTCTGCATAGCTGATCTCCTGATCTTCGAAGACGATGGCGGGATGCGCACCGTGCCTTTCCGCTGCCTCATCCAAGAGTTGAGCAAGATTCATGGTTCGTGTTCACCTCGTTCTCACTCGATACTCTCTTTTTTCATAGTAAGACTCACCCAGCATAAGAAGCAAGTCAAAGCGTCTGGCCTCCGTCGATCACATAGACCTGGCCGGTCACGAACTGGGCCGCATCCGATGCGAGATAGACAGCCAGTGGAGCAATCTCCTCCGGTTCGGCGAATCGCTTGAGGGGAATCTCAGACAGCAGGTTCTTGGAGATCTCCGGATGTTCTAACACGCTTCGCGCAAGCTCCGTGCGCACCCATCCGGGCGCGATGGCATTCACGCGAATGCCGTACTTCGCCCATTCGTACGCCAGCACGCGGACAAGACTGATCAAGCCGGCCTTGCTGACGGAATAGGGTCCCATATGCGTCGTTCCTCTAAGCCCGGCTATAGAGCTTACGTGAATCATCGAGCCGCCTCCTTGCTCGATCATCCAGAGTCCTGCTTCCCGGCTCAGCAAGAACGCTCCTCGTAAATTCACGGCAAAGATCCGATCCCACTCTTCGTCAGTGACTTTCTCTATGCGCTTCCAGAGCGGATTGATCCCGGCGGCATTGACCAGAATGTCAAGTCGCTGGAACTCTTTGCGCATATTCGTAAGCAGGGATTGGATGTGATCGAGTTGGCTCACATCACAGCTCTGGATGAGCGATCTTCGACCCAGGGTTTGGATCTCTTGGGCTACGCGCTCGATTTGGCTTACGGTTCTACTGGTAGGGATCACATGAGCCCCCGCCTCGGCCAACGCGAGTGCGATGGCTCGTCCGATCCCACGGCCGCCTCCGACGACCAGAGCCACCCGATCCTGCAGAGCGTTCATAGACCGCCACCGAATTGAAACTTCTTCGCTTCCCCCTGGGCAATGACGACATGGACTCCGCGCTCTTGGAGGCGGCGCGAGAGCAACTCCTTAAGCTCGCTCGGTTGAATGCTTTGCATATCGATCTCGTCGAGGGCTTGAGGCCCACAGGCTTCGATCAGCGTCTTGAGCTTCGTAAGTCCTCTCATCTCTTGACGACCCGGTGTCATGCCCGAGATGCGATTGTAGAGGACGATCACGAGGACGTTATGGCCGTACTCCACAGCGTTGAGCAGGCTCGTGATCCCCGAATGCAGGAATCCCACGTCGCCGATGAGGGCGATTCCTTTGCGACCAGAGAGGCTCATCCCAGCAGCGGTTGCGATCGATGTTCCCAGGGCGTAGGCCGTATCGATCACCTGGGGCGGGAAATAGCCATGAAGAATCGAACAACCTACGTCCCCGGCCACCAGATGGTTCTCAGGCAATAGCGTCTCCAGCACTTGGTAGAGCATCTCGAAGCCGCCGCAGGGAATGTGAGATAACGAGTCGCTCAGCTGGACTTGTACGTCGAAGTTGAGTCCTTTGGGATCGAGCGAGAAAGCGTTCTCGATGTGCCGCTTCTCCAGTTGGCCTACCCTGGGCAGATGTCCCGTCAGCCGCCCCAGCACCTGCACAGGCAGTTTGTGTGTACCAGCAAGGGATCGCACGCCTTCTTCGATGATGGGCGCAATCTCCTCCACAACCAGCACGCGCTTCATGTCCGACAGAAATTCCCGAATGAGCCTAGCAGGCAGCGGATGTGCATAGCCGAGAGCCAGATGGTTCCCGCGTTCTACCAGCGAGGAGACGAATCCACAGGAGATGACTCCGTTCGCTTCCGACGTGCGAGTCATGCGATGAAGCTTCGATTCTTCTACACGCGCGATGAGCTTAGGCCAAATGTGTTCGAAGTGATATGTGTGTCGTTCCAGAATGAATCGGCCCCAGGGCCGGTTGCGGTCGAACGTCGGCGGTCTACCCAACTTAGCCGTCTTGTGGATGGCTCCCGTCATGGAAGTGAGTCGGCTTGTGATCTGCAGTAGAACGGGAATGCCCAGCTCTTCCGAGAGAGCGAGTCCTTCGATGGTTGCTTGAGCGAGACTGGCGGGGTCGTGGGGCGTGAGCACCGGGATCTCCGCCAGGTTGGCGTACCAGCGAGAGTCCTGCTCGTCCGTGGACTTCGCAGCGCCCGGATCGTCACCGCAGATGACGAGCAGGCCAGCGCCGATCCCATGCGTAGCGGCATTGATGAGGGGATCGGAAGCCACATTGAGACCGACTTGCTTCACAACAACTGCAGCTCGCCTACCGGCTGCCGATGCCCCGAGGGCTTGGGCCATCGCCGTCTTCTCCTCCATGCTGATCTCTACGTTGAACCCCATTTCGGCTAGACGATCTAAGAGCGCCGTGGCCGGATCACCGTAGACGCCCGTGATCAGCGATACATCGTTGTCGCGTAGGGCATGGGCCAGGGCCAGTTCGCCTGTGGACTCGGCCATTGTGACCTCCTTCTTGACTTGACAGCGATGAGTAATTTGGCAGTATAATAATGAAAAGGCAGTGGTCAAGGCAACATGGAAAAGAATCGAGAGGAGGTGGGAGATGGCTTGCTTCCCCAACACGCGCCGGGTAATCATCTGGGCTCAGAAATAGAGAAAAGGGGGTAAAAGTATGAATGCTCGTCCCATGAGGCAAGCCATAAAAGGCTTGCTGATGTGTCTCATGCTAGTAGGGCTTACGGGCAGCACGGTGTTGCTTGTGCAGGCGGGGAGCCTCATTCGCGTCTGCGCCAGTGGCTGCGATTACACCAGTCTTGTGGATGCCGTCGCCAAAGCGCAGCCGGAGAGTACCATCTTCGTCGATGAGGGTCAGTACGCTGGCCCGGTGATCATTGCCAAGAACCTCACGATCATTGGCTCCGATCGCAATAAAGTCGTGATTGCTCGTGGCGTCGTGGCGGCCGGTCCTTTCAAAGTGACGTTGCGGAATCTGACGCTCACCGGAGGTCTCAATGGTCTACAGGCGCAAGCCCCCACGGGACTTCCACGTCAGCTGTCGCCTGCCGTGAGCTTGGAGGGCGTGACGATCACGGGCAACGCGCTGAACGGGATCGCGTTATTTGATTACTCCATCGCCTCTCTCTGTGACGTTCTGGTCACCAAGAACGGGCTCATTGTCCAGGGACTTCCGCTCGGTGGTGGCGTTGCCCTTCGCGGCAATGCGCAAATCGTCATTGGCTCAACCCTGGGCGGTGAAGCCTGTAGCCAGACGGTCGTGCGTGAGAACGGTGCCAATGGGATCTCGGCTCTGGATAAGTCCGCTGTTACCATCAGCCCGAACACCGTGATCATGAAGCACACGCTAAGTGGGCTGCAGCTGGGTGGAAGCTCGCGTGCCACGGTTCAGGGGCTGGTCGCCCGCGAGAACGGTTGCTATGGCGTAGCCGTAGAAGAAGATGCCACAGCGACCATCTTGTATGGTCGGTTTGAGAGCAACGCCAAAGCGGGTCTGCACGTCGGTGGACCGGCGTCCACGTTGCCGGGCTGCGTGACCCAAGTCGATATCCAGGCGAACGCCACGGCAACCGTCACAGGGTCGGTGATCGCTGGCAACCGGCTCGGTATCCTGGTCGGCGATTTGAGCAAGAATCTCGATGAAGCCACAGTGAAGCTCACAACGGTTAATCTCATCAGTAACGGTTGCGACTTGCTCGTCGACCCTGTGGCAAAGAAGGACGTCACGGTCACTGGCACGCAGTGGAAGCCTTGTTCTTGAGCAGAGATCCCATTCTGAAAGAGGGGAAAGAAGGAGGAAAGCATGTCTGAGTTGAACCTAAAGCGGCACAACCGTAGGACGTTTCTCAAGTATGCTGGGACGGGCGCCTTGGCGCTCACGCTGGGCTCCTGGGCGCGCGGACCGTGGGTAAGGGGTCAGCAACCCTTGCTAATTGGGATGGCCAATCCTCAGGGGACTTTCTTCTTTAATGCGGCGGAGAAGGCTCTGGCGTTAGGCATCCAGGAGATCAACGCGCAGGGCGGGCTCTTAGGCACACCCGTAGGCCTCATTACCGCTGACAGCGCAGGCCGGCCGGACCAAGCGCCGTTGGCCCTACAAGATCTGGTCGGACGCGGTGCGCAGGTCCTCATAGGGGAGTTCTTCAGTGAGGAACTGATCGGCTCGCTGCCGGTGATCCCCGTGCTGCGCAAGCTCTTTTTGGGGACGGGAGCCTCTACTCCCGCGGCCACCATCCGCGTGAGTCAAGACTACAACAACTACAAGTTCTTCTTCCGCGCCGGGCCGATCAACTCCTTCCTCATCCTCCAAGCAGCCATCACCTTTGCCATCGGCTTTCTAGAGAAGGGGCTCGGCTGGAACGCGATCGTCCTCTTGGCTGAGGATGCCGCCTGGACCCAACCGATCACCGGTGGGTTCCCCCTGCTGCTGCAGGCTGCTGGCTCCAACCTGCAAGTCGTGGACACCATCCGCTACGCGGAAGACACCACGGACTTCACCTCGCTCTTCAATCGTGCCGTCAGCGCCATGAGCGGTAAGACCGGTGGGTTCTTTACGGTGATGGCCCACACCGGGACGCGTCCTTCAGCTCAGTGGGCCGCTCAGCAAGTCCCGCTACCGCTTGTGGGAATTAACGTTCAGGCCCAGGATGGTCGCTTCGATGAACTCACCCAGGGTGCGTCGGAGTCCGTTGTCACACTGACCACGGCAGCCCGTGCTCCGGTCACCAACAAGACCATCCCCTTTACGGATGCCTTCGCCGGTTTCACGGATGTCCATCCGAGTGTCACGATCCCCAGCTACAACGCCTTCAGCAGCTATGACGCACTCGGTCTGCTCCAGGCTGCTGTGGAGAGCGCGGGCGTTCTTCCCACGGACGAGGTCAGCACCACGGCTGTCATCGGGGAGTTAGAGAAGTTCGGCGCACCTGGTGCCGATGGGAAGCTAAAGCTCTTCGTGGGAACCACGGGCAACCTCGGTTTCTACCAGAAGGGTGAGACCACCCCAGTGGCTCCGGCGCTTCTCGTGGCAAACGGCTTGCCTCCCACACAGGACTTCCCGCATGACGTGCGCTTCGGGACAGGGCTAGCCGAGGGCATCTGGATCCAGTGGCAAGGCGGCCAGCAGGAGGTCATCTTCCCACCGAATCTGGCTACGGCTCAGTTCGCGCTGCCGCCCTGGCTGTGATCGATGTCTCTTGACTGGTTTACAGCTCAATGATGGGCAGTGACGAACGAGGGAGGAGGTCAGCTCAGCACTGGCCCTCCTCTCTCGTTCTCATTATCATGAGTTCGCTGCGGTGATGCCGCATAGAGACGGTCAACGTCCATAGAGAAAGAGACTGACCTTGAGCGGAATTATCGAAGTCCTCATCTTGGGGTTCCTGATCAGCTGCCTCTACGCCCTGGCGGCCCTGGGGTTTACGATGATCTTTGGCGTCGCCGGTGTGCTCAACCTGGCTCACGGGGCATTTGCGATGGTGGCAGCGTATATGGCCGTCTGGGCCATGAGCACCGTGGGCTTGAGCCTCCCCGCGGCCGCTGTCTTTGCCGTCTTGGGGATGGCTGTCCTCGCACCAGTTTTATATGTCTTGCTCATCCGCCCTGTGGAGCACCGCCCCATCATTGTGTTCTTATCAACGCTGCTGCTGGCTGTGGTCTTGGAGCAGGTCATGGGACTGGTTTTTAGCTTCAACTCGCGCATCTTGCCTCCTCTCGTGCAGGGAAGCGTGACGCTCTTTGGCACGCGCATTCCGCATAATCGCCTGGCGGCCAGTGCGATTGCGCTCGTGATCATTCTGGGACTGTGGCTCTTCGTGACCCGGGCGCGGGTGGGCAAGGCCATTCTGGCACTCTCCATGGAGCGTAAGGGGGCAGCTCTCGTGGGCATCCCTGCCAGGCACATCATTCTGTGGGTCTGGGCGATCTCCGGCATGCTGGCTGCCATCGCCGGGCTCTTCATCAGTTCGTTCTTCGGCATCAGCCCCTTCGAAGAGCGGTTGCTGCTCGTGATTGCCTTTTCCACCGTCGTGCTGGGTGGACTGGGCAGCATTCCCGGCTCGCTCTGGGCGGCCTTCATCATCGGCTACTCGGAGACGATCATCCAGCAGTTCGCACCCGAGGCGCGGGGGCTGGCATCTCTGGTCATCTTGATGATCGTCTTGACGCTGCGTCCACAGGGACTGCTGGGGAGGGCAGCCGCATGATGCGGGCTCCCAGGCGCTCCCGCCGTCGCTCCGTGCTGTTACTTCTGGGGCTCATGCTCTCCCTGGCTCTGTTGATCGCCATCCCCTATCTGTTGCCCCACATCTTCCCCCAGATGCGGACCAATCCCATCTTGCTGCGAAAATGGCTCGATACACTCCTCGTCGCGAATCTTTGGGCCATTCTGGCCATGAGCTGGGATCTGTTGGGCGGATACGCGGGTCAGATCAGTTTCGGACACTCTCTGTTTTTCGGACTGGGCGGCTACACCAGTGCCATCATGTCGGTGCTCTTAGGATGGCATCCCATCGTGATTATCGCCATGGGAGGGCTCATTGCTGCCGTCGGCGGGCTCGTCGTGGCGGCGCCAGCGCTGCGACTGCGCGGGCCATATCTTTCCCTTCTGACTCTGGTGGCCGCGCTGGCCTTCGACCGACTCATGCGCTGGGCTAAGTTTCAGATCGGCACTCCCGGTGCGGAGGGGGCGATCCTCTGCAATCCTCAATGCTTCCTCACGTTCAATGCGACAGAGAAGTACTACTACGCGTTGCTTCTTATGGTTTTTAGTGCTTTGTTTCTCTATGGGATCACTCGCTCGCGGTTCGGCTTGGCGTTTGAAGCCATCCGCGATGACGAAGAGGCTGCTCAAGCGGCAGGCTTAAACGCCGCGAAATACAAGGCATTGGCCTTTGGGCTCAGCGCTTTTGTTGCCGGGTTGAGCGGCGCCTTCTACGTCTATCACATCGGCTCAGCCTCACCCAAGGGCCTGCTGGATTTGGAGATCTCCGTACAAGCCATCGTCGCCTCGGTGCTCGGGGGGATGGGGACGATCTTCGGTCCCATCTTCGGAGCTTTCTTCTTCAAAATCACAGAAGAGTACCTGCGGCTCTTGGGGGCGCTACGCTTCGTGGTCCTTTTCGCACTGGCTTTGCTGGTGCTGCTCCTGCTGCCGGGGGGGCTATTAGCCAAGCTCCGGGCGACTCTGCGACGCTGGTGGCAGGCGGGCGCTCGAGTCCGGGCAGGGGTAGGCGCCCTCAAACAAGGAGAGTGAAAGAGGGATGACGGCTCTTCTGCAACTGGAACACGTATCGAAGGCGTTTGGTGGTCTTCAGGCTGTAAGTCAGTTGAGCTTTGAAGTTCGCCAAGGCGAGATCTTGGGATTGATCGGCCCCAATGGTGCGGGCAAGACGACCGTCTTCAATCTGATTACGGGGGTCTACCGGCCTGACCAGGGGAGGATCCGCTTTCTCGGGAAAGACATCACAGGTTGGCCGCTCTATCGCATTATCAACGCGGGCATCGCGCGCACGTTTCAGATCCCCAAACCCTTCATCCACAAGACCATTGCTCAGAACGTGGAGATCTCACTCATCCCCAACGAGATCTTCACCTCAGTGGCTTCCAAACGGGAACGGCGAACCAGGGTTTCCGCATGCTGCGCCCGTACCGGCTTGTGTCACGCTCTCGGCCATCAAGCCGGATGCGATGGTGAGGCCGCCGCCCGCGACTTGTGCGATTGTTGGCGGGAGTATCCTAATGTCCTGCCTCAGGCTGGCCTGCGCAAGCTGGAAGTTGCGAAAGCCCTGGCCACGGCTCCCAAGTTGCTGCTGCTCGATGAGCCGTTTGCAGGCCTGACCCACTCGGAAGTCGAAGAGCTAAGCAGCTTGATCCGCGCGCTCAGGGACGAGGGACACACGATCGTCCTCGTCGATCATAACATGCGAGGCTTGATGAAGCTGGTGGAACGCGTGGTGGTCATCCACTTTGGGGAGAGGCTGGCGGAAGGGACACCCGAAGAGGTGGCTCAAAACCCGCTGGTACAAGAAGCATATCTTGCCGGTAGTGGTGCGGATGATGCATCTCCTTGAGGTAAAGGGCCTGGATGTCTACTACGGAAAGGCCCAGGCGCTTCGCGGGGTATCTTTCGCGCTGGCGGAAGGAGAGTTCGTCTCTGTCATTGGGCCGAACGGCGCGGGCAAGACAACTCTCTTCAACGCGATCTCCGGGCTGGTGCCCTACCGGGGAGAGATCCTCTTTGCTGCTCGGAGTCTGCCTCGTAAGCCGCATGAGATTGTGCAGTCCGGGCTCATTCACTGTCCGGAGGGGCGCAGTCTCTTTCCGTATCTGAGTGTTCTGGACAACTTGCAGCTGGGTGCCTATCGCCGGAGTGATCGGGAGATCACCAGTGATCTCAACGCTGTTTTCGAGCTTTTCCCTCGTCTTAAAGAGCGGCAGCGCCAACTGGTGCACACGCTCTCCGGTGGTGAGCAGCAGATGGTGGCCATCGGGCGGGCGCTCATGGGGCGGCCTCGACTGCTGCTCTTGGATGAGCCGACACTGGGCCTGGCTCCGATTGTGCGCACGCACATCTCGCAGGCTCTAGATGCGATGCAAGAGCGCTATCACATGACCATCTTGCTGGCCGAGCAGAATGCCGACTTTGCTTTCAAGCATTCCCAGCGCATTTATCTCTTAGAGACAGGTCAGATCGTGCGCGAGGGGACCGTGGAAGAACTCAAGCGGGATGATTACATTCGTCAGGCCTATCTGGGAAGCTAATCTCAGCTTGTTGGTGGTTCCTTTCGATGTGTGGCCTTCTGGAAGCGGCTGCGTACTTCATCAATCACATGGTCCAGCAAGTGCGAGTCCTTGGCGTTTGGGTCCTCCCAGGCGAAGAGGCGCAACTGACCCGTCACAGGATACTCCAGATTGGAAACCCCAACGCCCACAAGTCGCACACCCTGCCGGGGCAGAGCGACCTTGTGCTCCCAAAGAAGTCGCGCCGCTTCACGGATTACCCGTGTCGCATCCGTGGATTCCTTGAGAGTCACGCGGCGAGTGATGGTTCTGAAATCCGCAAAACGCACCTTGATCTGGACCGTTCGCGCCTTCAAGCCTTCTTCTCTCAGTTCCTGGGCAACTTCGTCAGCCAGTTCGAAGAGCACTTTGCGCAATTCATTAAACTGATCAAGATCTTTCGCAAAGGTCGTCTCTCGACTGATGGATTTGACTTCGTGCTCTGAAGTGACGGGTCGCTCATCGATGCCACGCGCCAGCTCGAAGAGTTGAGCGCCCCATTTGCCGAATTTGTCGATCAATTCACTCCGCGGGATCTGCTGTAAATCTCCGATGGTGGAGATCCCCCGCGCACGAAGGCGCTCTTCTGTGGCAGGTCCAACTCCCCACAGACGCGAAACCGGCAGATTCTCCAGAAAGTCCACGATCTTTGATGGGTGAACCACCACAAACCCGTCGGGCTTGTTGAGATCGGAGGCGAGCTTGGCCAAGAACTTGTTGGGAGCGATCCCCACCGAACAGGTCAACTTCACTTCCTCGCGGATGCGACGTTTGATTTCGCGGGCAATCTGCTCTGCGCCCCCAAACAAACGCTCGCTGCCCGTCACGTCCAAGAAGGCCTCGTCGAGTGAGAGGGGCTCCACCAGAGGCGTGAATGCATAGAGAATCTCGCGAATCTGGCGGGAGATTTCGGCATAGTAGCCCATCCGCCCGGGGATGAGAATCGCTCGCGGGCAGAGTCGAAGAGCTTGAGCCGTGGGCATCGCACTGTGGACTCCGAACTTTCGCGCCTCATAAGAGGCCGCTGCGACAACACCTCGCTCCTCAGGTCGGCCACCGACGATCACGGGCTTGCCCCGAAGCTCAGGCCGGTCACGCTGCTCCACGGAGGCAAAGAAGGCATCCATGTCTACGTGGATGATCTTTCGCTCCATGACTAGTTGATTGTAACCAAAGGGAGGCTGCTGAGCCCTGGACAAAGGTCATGATGTACGCGGACCGGGGTCCTTCCCAAACGAGATGCTTTGACCCTAGGGTGCTGCTGTGTCGACTCCGATCTGGGCGAACGCCGGTGAGAGGGTAACTTCCGTCCCGTGGTCTTCGGGCGAACAGGAGCGACCTTGGTGCATCACGCCCTCGCGACTTCACCTCTTTGGCATCCCCCTGGATCGCCTTCTGCTTTCGCAGGCGATCGATCGCTTGGAGAGCTGGATTCAGGCAAGGTCAGACACCCGCCTCGTGCTGACCCCCGACACCACAGCCCTCATGCGCTCGCGCTGGGATAGCGTCTTGAAAGAAGCCTATCGAACGGCGGATCTCGTCACGGCGGATGGCACAGGTCTCGTCTGGGCCTCTTGGATCTTAGGGGCACCTTTACCCGAAAGGGTGAGCGGAATCGATCTCCTGGAAGCCTTGTGGAACCGTGCTGCGGCCAAGGGGTATCGGTTGTTCTTCTTGGGGGCGAAACCGGGCGTAGCCGATGCTGCGGCGCAACAACTGAAAACGCGCTTCCCCTTGCTCAACATCGTCGGTGTTCACCACGGTTACTTTGATCGATCTCACGAAGAGGCAATTGTCAACGCCATTTGTGATGCGGCTCCCGATCTGCTCTTGGTCGGGATGGGAGTGCCGCGGCAGGAGAGCTGGATCTTGCGGATGAAAGACCAGCTGAACGTGCCCGTGATTATCGGTGTTGGTGGCAGCTTCGATGTGCTCTCGGGACAGCTGCGGCGGGCACCGCGCACCTGGCAGACGTTGGGCATAGAGTGGCTCTGGCGCGCTATACAAGAGCCCCAGCGATTCTGGCGAGTGAGGGTAATTCCCCTTTTCGTGATGAAGATCCTCTGTTACAGGCTGTGGCAGTTCTTTGCTTGAGCAGGTTCTAAGACGTCCACCACTTGCAGCTGCACTCTGGAGCGATTTCCCCAGTCGTCGCGGCTGAGCTTGCAGACGAGATCGACGCGTCCGGCTTGATAGATCCTTGCGATATAGTCGCCGAGATCGAAGCCGATGGCCTCGAACTCCTGATCTCCAACGGTGAGCCGAAGCTTCAGATGTTTCCCATCGATTCCTACCGTTCGCGCTTCGCGGATCTCCACATCTCTCACGAGAAAACGGGGCTCGCGGTTTCCGACGCCGAAGGGACCTAGTCGTTGAATCTCTTCGTAGATCGGAAGAGCAATCTCGTGAGCAGCCAGTTCCGCATCCAGAGAGTGTACAGGGCCTTCCAAGAAGGCCAGCCGCTCGCGAGCATACGCTCCTAGCTCCTCTTTCATGCGGGGGATCCACTCGTTCTTAATGGAGAATCCCGCTGCCATCTGATGCCCGCCAAAGCGCTCAAAGAGATGACGGTGATGGGTCAAGCACTCAATGAGGTTGAACTCAGGAATGCTGCGGCCAGAGGCACGAGCGAACTGGGTGCCTCGCGCCAGCAGTATCGTAGGGAGATAATACTTGTCAACGAGATCCGAAGCGACGAGCCCGATCACGCCGGGGTTCCAGTATTGCCCGGACAGGATGATGATCCTGTCTCGTTGCAGATCGACTTCTGTTCGGAGCAGTTCCTCGGCTTGGAAGCGCAGGTCGTCCTGGGCCACTTGACGATCATAGTTGTAGTCGAGCAGGGTGCTGGCAAGATACTCGGCTTGTTTTTCGTCGTCGGTGGTGAGCAGGAGGAAAGCCACCCAGGGGTCTCCGGCTCGATTGGCCGCATTGAGCTTGGGTACGACAATGTAGCTGACTTCGCCAGCGGTGAGTCTGCGGGGATCGAGCGACAGTTTCTCCAGGAGGACACGAAGTCCTATGCATCCACCCCCTCGGGCGAGCAGATCCAAGCCACTCTTAACCAGAAGGCGATTCTCTACCATGCCGTCGCGCACCAGTGGCACCAGGTCTCCTACGGTTCCGATCATCACAAGATCCAGATATTCGTGGCAGGCTTCCTGCGGTAGCTTCAAATGCTCCAAGAGCGCGGAGACCACTTGATAGATGACACCCACAGCCGCCAAATCCCCGTGGGGATAAGGGCAGTCAGTCTGACGAGGGTTGATGATGGCGTACGCCGGGGGTATCTGCTCCGGCGGCTCATGGTGATCGGTGATGATGACATCCACGCCGTGTTCTTGAAGAGTCTGCACGCACTCCACGTCGGAGATGCCACAATCGGTGGTGATGAGCAGCGTGAAGCCTTCGCGGATGATGTGGCGAACGACCTCCGTGTTGAGTCCGTGGCCACGCTCCCGATCCTCGATTTCGACGTGGACGCGCTTTGCTCCCAACCGTTTGAGAGCCCGATAGAGGAGAGCGGCGCTTGTCATGCCATCGACATCGAAATCCCCATGGATGAAGATCTCTTCGCCCTTCGATAGCGCGCCTGCGATGCGCACGAGTGCCTGTTCGATGCCTTGGAGTTGATAGGGAGAGCTGAGGTCTGCCAGATCATTTCGCAGCAGATCCCCAGCGTCAGATCCTTTGGCGCGTGCTGCCAAGACGCGTGCGAGAGCCGGGCTAACCCCCATCTCGCTCGTAATGTTTGTGATGTGATCGGGGGAGATGGAAGCGAGTTCCCAGCGCCTCTTGCTCTGAATCAGCGACCTCCCGGAAGGCATCTCACTCCCGAAATGCGTAGCTTTAGGTTGCTGGCGGGAGGCGCTTCACCAGGCGAGACTTGAGCCGAGCAGCCTTGTTGCGATGGATGACATGCCTCTGAGCTGCCTTGTCTACTGCCTTCATCAGTTGAGGAAGTAGCTCTTGAGTTTTCGTCTGATCTCCAGCAGCCATTGCCTTCTTCAACTGTTTCACGAGGCGGTGGAGCGCCTCTTTGCGCTTTACGTTGCGCTCATGACGCTTCAAGCTCTGCCTTAGATTCTTCTTGGCTGTCTTCGTGTTGGGAATACGAATCACCCTTCGATCGGTATAATAACTATACAATCATAGCGAACGCGTCGTATAGATTCAAGATGCGATGCTGAAACCCTTGTTTTGCAGGGAACGCTCTGCTACCCTTAGACACTTGATGAGAAGTGTGGTGAACACAGATGGGCTGCAGTTGTAAAGTCGAGGAGGAAACGCGGGCACAGGCTCCACGGATGGATCGACTGGACATCGAGGCGGTCATCGAGAGAAACGCTCACATCCTCACGAGTGGGGCCCAAGCGAGGGAGCTTCGGTTCCCTCCATTACGAGAGGTCTTCCAAGGCGTGGAACTCGTCTCCACCTTTTCACATCTGAACCTGAACCTGCCTATTGACGAGGTCTACGGGAATTACGTGCTGCAACAGATGGCGCAGCGCGCGGGTTTGAAGGCCGGTCAGATACTCAATGTCGCGTACGATAACATCCATCCCGGCCACGATGCACCCAAGGGATACCGCGTGCAATACGTGATCGTCAACCCACGCGTTCTTGATCCGGAGCGCGTGATTCACTTGCAAGATGCCCTCAACTATGACCCAAATGCTGTCATCCGGGATGGCCAGAATCGCATTAAGAGCGCTCCTGAGCAGAAGATCGAAGAATTTCGAATGCGCTATGACGAGATCGACGCCATCTATCGCAAGCACAGCGGTGCAGGGCGAGTCGCTGAGCGGATCATCGCCATACGACGTGATTTCTTGGTCTTGGCGGGTATCAAAGCCATCCCCGAGCAACCCTTCTCTCAGAGCCTCACGTGCCCTCTGGGTGATGTGCTGAAGTTCCTCTACCAGCAAGGTTACCCGTTCTGGGAGATGCCGGTGCCGGAACATCGCGATCGCTATGTGGAGTACACGTTCCTCGTCGAAGGTGTAGACGCGCATGGAAGCCGACAACCCGCTCGCTTTGAGGATGGACACTTCATCTTCCGCTACGATGAGCAGAGTGAAAAACGCATCTCGACGGAAAGAATCTTTGATGCGTTGTGCGATTTTGAGGTCGTGCCGACGATGCCTCTTGTCATCTTAGCTACAGCCACGGCTCCGCAGATGCCACATCTGGGCGGCCGAGTCTGGAAGAACTATGCGCCCGTCCATGTGGATGCGCAAGCCGAATGGCTCGGCATCACTGAACGGAGCGATACCCTCATCTTGAGTACCGAGGGCTACAAACCTCTCGTCACTTACCGACACAATCAAGAATTCACAGGCTTTCCGGCTGTCTATCTGACATATGGCCGCGAGATGATTCAGAAAGCCCTTCGGGAGGGGCTTCAGCTGCGCGTCGAGTTCAAGCGGATCGTCTACTGAGTTTATCGAAGAATGATCAGTTTCTTGACCTCGCTTGTCATTGTCTCCCCATTGCCCCCCTGCACGGTGATCGCATAGAGATAGACCCCGTTGGCTAGGGGTTGGCCATGCTCATTCCTTATGTCCCACCTCAGCCGTCGCCCAGCAACTGTCTGAGCAAAGACTCGTTGCCCGTTCAGATTGAAGACCTCCACGCCCATAGAGGTGATGCCCTGGCCAGAAGCCACGAAGGTCAGAGTGTGCCTGGCGGAATCGCTCGCCAGAGTAACGGAATCGAGCTTCAATCTCTTGGGGTTCACCTGGGCGGAAGAGATTGGTTTCTGGAAGATCCAGAGATCGATGGCTTTGAAGAACGTGGCGTTATCGATCAGGCCAGCCATCCAGTAATCGATGATGGCGAAGAACTCCTCGTTATCAATGAGATCGTTGTTGTTCACATCGAAGCTCTTAAGCGAAGAGCCTCCACTTGGAGGGGGCTGGGTTCCAGGTGTGCCGCCGATTGCTGTAACAGGTCCGACACCACTTTGAGTGACTTCGACTTGCTGGCCCGCTACGAGCGTTGTGGGAGGAAGATTCGAGTTCGTCGGTTCGATGCGCACCGTGCCCGAATGGACAGCGACAACGCTCGTTCCTGTATCGGGATCATACCCCACGCTGAAATCGTTTATGCCCTCGGACCGGACGGTGGTCGTCTCGGTCAGTATGCCCAAGAGGAGGAGGTTGTGCTGCGCTTTGAACCTGACTCTCCCTGCTGGCAGTCGCAAGTCTAGCAAAGCCAATCCAGCATTGGCGCTAGAGCTAACTGCCGCACTGGGCTGTTGTTGCTGTTGTTTTATACAGAAATCCGCTATTGAGTAATACAGCAACATTAGGTTTCTGTATTCAGGAGTGGGCTTCCCCTCTACATCAACCATAACTGCCATAAGCGCGATTTCGGAAAGGAGGTTTGCACACTTTACCGTTACTCGCACCGTCCCGCTAAGGGGGAGCTCGATGGTGGTTGTTTCCTCGCCATCCGCTAGAAGCTGATCCCGCCCGCCCGGCGGAGGAGTGCTGGCAGGCTTGGTAAATGTCGTGCTTGCGCTCCCAGTGCGGTTGTTGACTCTGTCTGTAACTGTAACGGTCACCGTGTGGCTCCCTGCAGCCAACTTGGATGGATCGTAACTGAGATCTGGGCTGCCTGTGTATATCACGACGCCATCCAGCTTCCATTCCCAGACGAGATCCGCATTGGACGGGACACTCTCCAGCAGAGACGCGCTACATAGGAGCGAGACGACAACAGAACTGGGGCAGTAGACGCTGACCTGTAAGCCGCCGGGTGGGGGCGGAGGAGGAGGCGGTGGAGTTCCACCACTGACGCACTCAAAGCTGAATTCCCAGGGCGGCGCACTGCGGTTGCCTGCCTGGTCTTTGAGGATCACCCTGGCCTGTACTCGCCCCACCTGCGTGCATGAAAGCGGTGCGTTGATGCGTCCCTGTGTCCGACCCGGCACACGGGCGTCGAATTCTCCGTGTCCGGGCGGGCTTCCGTCAGGATAGCGCACGTCTACGGTCACCCAAACGACATCTCCATCCGGGTCCACGAAGTCCACGGATAAAGTCCTTTCAGGGGGGGCACCAGCGACAACTTGCGGAGGCCAAGCCAACGAAATGATGCTCGGGGCTGTCTTCTGGCTGCGCCCGACGAACGACACGGTTACAACCATGAGGATCGCCAACACAATCGCCAACCCGCTAAGCTTGTGAACACTGTTCATGGTTCCTCCTCCTTCTTGGCATCTGCTGAGACAAAGTATGGTGCCAACTTGGCTAGAGTGTCCAGCAAACTCGCTACGTCTTGAAAATACGCCTTCTCGCCACTCCCGACACGCTCGATCTGCCCACGCCAGTGGGGCTTGCCCTGTCGAGGCTCCACCCACAGGCGCACCACGAATGAGATCGTCTGACGCTCGAAGGACTTTGACATTCCTACCCCCAAAGAACGGCTAACTGCCCACTGAGAAAAGTATAGCGACGGGATGTTGATTTTTTGTTGAATGCCGGATTGGTCGTTCAGGAGCGGCAAAAGCTCATAGGGTGGGAGCGTCCAACGGCCACAAAATGCCTAATATCTCTCCCATGATCTCTTCGAGTTTTCTTGATTTCCCTCTTTCGCGAGCCGCTGCAAGGACATCAAGAGGAAGTTCGGACTCCAGATCGGAGAGCAAGCGCGCCGCTCTGCCTTGAGTTTCCTTCATGCTTGCTGGATGGTGGAGGGCAAGGGCCGCCAGTTCTACAGCCCGTTCTTTTTGGGCTTCTTGCTTCAGGAGAGCGGCTATCCCGGCCAGAGCATTTAAAGCCACAGGAGCGGCTCGGGTCTCCAGGGCAGTCTTCAAGCTTTGACGAAAGCATCTCTTGGCGTCTTGAAATTCTCGCAACGCACAGCTCACATCTCCCAGACCGCTCAAAGAGTAGGCTATTCCCAATCGGTGGTTGATCTCTGTGCAAATCGCGAGACTTTCTTGATAATGTCGCTTCGCCTTCGCATAGTTCCCCAACGCTTCCGCCACAGATCCCAGACCGCGCAGAGCATGGCTCACTTGCCCCCGATCGCCGATCTCTTTGGCAATCGTGAGTCCTTCCTCAAGCAATTGCTTCGCCTTTGCATGCTCGCCAAGCGCCCTGGCAACAAACCCCAAATTATTGAGGGAGGCGGCTATTCCCCAGCGGGAACCGATCTCTCGGCGAATAGTGAGGCTCTCTTGATAGAGCCGCTTGGCCTTCTGATACTCTCCCAGGGCACGTTCAGCATGCCCCAGATAATCGAGGACGAGACTCTTTCTGTATCGGTCGCCGATCTCTTTGAGAAGGGCCAGACCTTCCTCACAGAGTTGTCTGACCTCCTCATACTCTCCGAGACTAAGAGCCTCTAACAAAACCGTTGGACATAGTGCCAGACGATGAGCGCACAGCCTACCGAGAGGAACGCCTGATGGATCTCCGCACGCCGCTCATAGCGCACCTTCAACCTCCG
>JBBIPG010000011.1:0-46696 GCA_037442925.1 Candidatus Fraserbacteria bacterium
TGCGTGGGTGCAAAGCTTCCGTCGCTTGGTGGTCCGCTATGAATACCATGCAGAGAACTTCCTGGGCTTCGTGCATCTCGGTTGCATCCTCATCTTGCTCCGATACTATTTATGAGACTGACTCTAGCACTTGCTTACACTGCAGAACTCGTGGCTTTTCTCGCTTGGATGACCAACTGGCAAGGAGCAGATAGAGCCGCACTCGACAGGTATGAGCAAGGAGTTGGGAGCGTATTGGTAGCCGCTAATTCCATCCGACAAGGATGGCTTTACTACGGGTTTAGAGCGGACTCCAGCGGGCAGTATAGTGATTCCTATGGGATGTGGTGGGCGAGTGTGCTATATCTGCCGCCAGAGCGCTTGCCCTACGACAACAACGGACGCGGCATCATCGTTGTGGAACGAGGTGACAATTGCACGAACTGCGCGGCGAAATCTGAGGAGATCGTGGCGTGGATTGGCAGAGCCGTCGAGATGGTGCCCACCATCCAGGAGGGCTTTAAGGCCCCCTGGGTTGATCCTAATTCCATAGGAGTTGTGACTTTTGCCTTCACGAACCCTCAAGCCCAGGGTATAGACACCGTGTTGCAGAAGGTGCGGACACAATATGCAAATAGCCAAGTGCCCATCATCGTCTCCTGGCTCGAGAACAATATTGTCCACTTCGAATGCATTGGCGCTGGTTGTGAGAGTCTCACCTGGGAGGAGCAGGAGAAGATCGCCTGTAACCAACAGGGTGCGCCAGCAGGTTGTACGGATTGGGGCACACCCGCGCCATCCGGACCGTACCAGCCAACACCCTTAACGATTGGTTCACCACCTCCACCGCCGGACAAATGCTTCGGGCAGATCTGCATCCAACGAGTACGCCTATGACCTAGACTCGGTACCCCCTTGTCAGTAAACTTTACTAGGAGAGGAGGACTATGGGGATGAGAGAACTACTTCTGGGTCTACTGATCTTGGCTCTGATCTCCGGAATCTTTCTTAGAGGCTCTGTACCCAACCAGATCATCGTACTCTCCTCCGGCGAGCCGTACGTAACCCAGGTAAACTGCCAGAATCCTACCGGCTGCTATCGCTTGATCGGCCAAGCGGTGGACATCGCGCCTAAAGAATCCATAATCCAGATTGGTCCCGGCACCTATTACGAGCCGCCCTTCACCATCGATCGGCCACTGACTCTGCAAGGCACCGGTACAGAAGCCACGAAGATCATCCTGACTGACCCCAGAGCGGAGAAACCTACGGTTGGGATCATCATCTTGGGCAACCAAGCTATTACGGTCGAGCTGAGTGATCTGCGCATTGAGAATGCCATTCCTGTGCTGGGAGAAAGTGAAGCGATCAAGGTCTTCAGCCAGACCACAGAAGAGATGCAGATCACCCTTCGGGATGTCCATCTGCAGAGCGTGATCGGGCTTACCGGGCAAGCCGCGCAATTTGGTGGACTGAAGGCGAGGGGACCTTCTTTGAATGTCGAGGGGAGCACCATCGTGGCCGACAGAGGCATCGCTATGGAGAGCGGTCAGCTTACGGTGAGGAACAGTCAGGTTCGCGCTCCAGAAGGGCCTTCTCGCTTACCCATGGCACGACAACGGGTAGGCATCTACCTATCGCCTGGTACCTTTCTACCAATGCCGCTACCACCCCTGCTTCCCTCGTCGCCTGTCCATCTACCCGTGCACATAGAGGCTGTACTGGAGGGCAATCAGATTCGAGGGTTTAGCGATGGCGTCCTCGCCGGTGCGCTTAGCTCTTTAAAAGAGAGTCTGAGTGCGCAGCTTACAGGGAATGACATCTCGGACAATGAAGTGGGTGTCTGGATCGTATTTGATGGGGTGGAGATCAACCTGACAAGAAACGAGATCCATGATAATAGTCTCTTCGGGATCGCCTTGGATCGCCCGCCGTGTCGACAGACGGACCCGAGGTATTGGTTTCAGGGAGCCGTGCAAGGCACGGAGAACCGATTCTACGGCAATAAACAAGCTGACCTCTGCCCTGCCGACTACCCCTGGCCACCGGGTTTCATCAAGAATCCCTAAATGAAAACTGAAAAGCTACTGGGCTCCGCTCTCATCGTCCTGCTCCCCCTGGCACTCCTCCCCATCCCGATGGCCTGGGGAGCGATCGGCCTCTCCCTAAGCGGCATCTTCATAGGTGAACCCGATGTCTTCATCCCCGGTCTGGGACTGAGCGCAGAACTCTCCTTCTCGCGCTCACTGGGTATGTTCGCCGGAGCCCAGTTCTTCCTCTCTGGCAGCTGGGATGTGATCGTGGGCGGGATCTGGCATGTTTCACCTCGCTTCGCGTTCTACGTCCAAACGCTCTTGCTCTTGGATGTGATCGATGAGTTTGTGCCCCAACTGGGAGCGGGCTTACGATGGAGTTTCTCGCTTTCTCGCTCGTTGGAGTTCTTCAACGAGCTCAGCCTCAGTGTGCCTCTGGTCGCTCGCTTTTTCCAGCCCGAATATGCCACAGGAGTCTCGCTCCGCTTCTAATCTCTCTCTAAGTCCCTCGATGCTGGCTACACATCTTGCTTGGCTGCTCGCAAACGATCTATAATCTCTCGCTATGATCACCAGCATGACCGGCTACGGCGAAGCCTCCGGGCAGGGCAATGGCTGGATCGTATCGGTCAAGATCAAAACCCTCAATCATCGATATCTCGATCCCCAAATCAAGGGTCTGCAGGACTATGAAGCTCTCGAGCTGCCCATTCTCGATCTTGTGAAGGACAACTTCCATCGCGGCCGAATTGAAGTGACGATTCAGCTCCAACGTCAGGACCATGACCGGCCCGTGCTGGATCTGATCACCGCACGGCAGCATTACGAGGCGCTCAAGCAGCTGGCGCAAGAACTCCAACTGAATTACCCGATCACAATGGATCACCTCATCCGGCTGGGAGGGGCGATCAAGCCTCTTCCCTTGGACCATGAGGGACTCTGGCCCGTGTTGGAACAGACTCTTAAGAAAGCCATGAAGGTAGTACAAACGATGCGTCGCCAGGAAGGGGAAGCTCTGGCACGAGAGCTCAAAGAGCTCTGGAGCGCGATTCGTACGGAACTTTCGGCTGTAGAGTCCCACATCCCTGAGCTCCAAAAACTCTATAAAGAGCGCTTTCGACAGCGAATCGGCGAACTTGCACAAGGCATCGAACTGGATTCCGATCGCCTGGAGCAAGAGGTGGCCATCTGGGCGGAACGCTCAGATATCACCGAAGAGATCGCTCGGCTCAAGATCCATCTCGCAGCGGCAGAGACGGCCATGGAAGCAGCTGAACCGGCTGGACGTACCCTCGATTTCCTCGCCCAGGAGATGTACCGCGAAGTGAATACCATGGCTGCCAAGACCAGAGATGGAGAGATCGCCCAGCACCTCATCCAGGCCAAGGGACATATCGAGCGCGTGCGCGAGCAAGTGAGAAACATCGAGTAGAGATTTGCGTGCTTAAGAAAATCACGATCAGCGGTCCCCCCGGAAGCGGAAAGAGCACCGCGGCTTCGCTACTCGCCCGGCAGCTTAGGGTGGACCTCATCTCCGCAGGCGAGATGTTCCGCCACATGGCTCAAGCCGCGAAGCTCTCTCTCGAAGAGTTTGGCCGTCGAGCAGAGCAAGACTGGAACATCGATCGAGAGCTGGACGCGCGCATGCTCAAGCTCTTGCGCCAGAAGAGGCAGGGCGTCTTTGATGGGAGGCTTACGGGATATCTCGCACACGCAAACCACATCAAGTCGCTCAAGATCTATCTGGATGCGCGACTCGATGTCCGCATCCAGCGAATCATGAAACGCGAGAAGAAAGACTATGCCACTGTAGAACGAAATGTTACAGCCAGAGAGAAATCCGAGCGGAGCCGGTACATGAAGATCTACGGTGTGGATGTGAATGATACGTCTTTCTTCGATCTTGTGATCGATTCCTCGCAGCTTAGTCCGGAAGAGGTCGTCGAACGGGTCGTCAAGGCACTGGCGTCCTTCAGCTGAGTTTGTGCTCTTCTCCACGGATCAGGCGTTGGAAGTTCTCTCGATGCTGGAAGGCGCTGAGCACTGCCAGCACCGCCATCAAGCCCACGGCCTCTGCTGAGCCTCCCAAGACGAGCAAAGCCAAAGGGGAAATGATCAGAGCCGTGACGGATGCGATTGATACGTAGCGAGTCACTCCTGCTATCAAAGCCCAGAGAACGAGAGTGATTAAGAGCACGGGCTCAGAGAGCACCAGAAGAATCCCCAAGGAAGTGGCTACACCTTTGCCGCTCCTGAAACGCAGGAAGATGCTCCAGTTGTGACCGGCGACCGCAAGAGCGGACAACCAGATGGGTACCGACCAGACGGTTGCCAGATATGCGGAAATAGCACCCTTGCCAGCATCGAGCAGGAGCGCCAGAATACCGTAGGGCAGACCGACCGAGCGAGCCACGTTGGTGGCGCCGACGTTTCCACTGCCCACGCGCGTAAGATCCACACCGCGGGCCCTCGCAAGGAAGAGACTAAAGGGAATGGCACCCAGCAAGTAGCTGAATAGCGCGTAGAGCAGAAGCGTGGAGAGATCGGCCAAAGGCCTTAGACGAGCCCCTTCCCCTTCAAGTGCTCCCGCAGGGTGAGCGCCTCATGTCCGACTTCTTCCGTAGCCTGCTGCATGTCCGGCTCCGGTGTTCGCAGGTCCACATTGCGCAAGGAGAGTCGCACCTGGCGCTTCTCCTCGTTGATGCCGATGATCCGCGCCTGGACGCTATCGCCGACTTGAAGCACATCGGCCGGCTTGTTGATGCGCTCTTCGGAGATTTCCGAGACGTGGATGAGACCCTCCACCTCGTCGGTGATGCGGCAGAAGGCCCCGAAATCCTTGAGTTCCGTGATCGCGCCGTCTACCACGGTGCCCACGGGGTAGTCTTCCACGAAGCGATGCCAGGGGTCTTCCTTCATCTCCCGCAAAGACAGCCGGATCTTGCGCCGCGCGCTGTCGCACTTGATCACCTTGACGGTGACCTCTTCTCCTTCCCGGACGACTTCACTGGGGTGTGAGATCCTCTCCCAGCTCATCTCGGAGATGTGCAGCAACGCCTCGACCCCTTCTTCTAGCTTCACGAAGGCACCAAAGTCCAGCAGTTTGGTGACCTTGCCGGTGACCACCGAGCCTTCGGGGTACTTCTTCTCGATGCTCTCCCAGGGATCGGGTTGGGCTCGCCTCATGCTGAGCGAGATCCGGCGATGAGGTTCGTCTACATCGAGGACGACGACCTCAACGGCATCTCCTTCTTTCACGACCTCTCGCGGGTTCTCGGGGAAGCCCCACGAGAGCTCCGAGACGTGTACCAAGCCCTCGACGTCCTCTTCCAGGCGAACAAAGGCGCCGAAATCCGTGATGGCGACCACGCTGCCCTTGATCTTCTTGCCCACGGGATAGCGCGCGGCAATGCCGACCCAGGGATCCGGACGCGTCTGCTTAATCGAGAGCGATATGCGCTGCTTCTCTTTGTCTACGTCCAAGATCTTGACCTTGATGCGATCGCCCACTTTGTACGTGTTGGGCGGCGCGGGCAGATCCTTCCAGCTGATCTCCGAGCGATGCACCAATCCCTCGAACCCGCCGACGTCCACAAAGAGCCCGAAATCCACAATGCTCTTGATCTGGCCTTCGACAACCTCACCGGTCTTGATCTTGGAGAAGATCTCTTCCAGCCGCTTGCGTTCCAGATCGCGCAGATATTCTTTGTGGGAGACTACGAGATTCTTCTCCCGGCGATTGAGTTCCAGGATCTTGAGGGCGATCTCTTGCCCACGCAGTTTCTCAATATCGGGGGGCAGATCTCCTCCCAGATGTGACCCCGGAAGAAACGCTCGGATGCCCTTTAGGTTCACGTTGTACCCGGCGTCCTTGACGATGCTCTCGACGACTCCAAAAACGGGCTCGCCCGTCTTGAAATGCCGCTCTAGCTCGCCGATCCACTTCTCGTAGATCGCCTGTTTCTCGGAGACGTAGATCGTGCCTTCTTCCTCATCAATATAGGTGATAATGACTTGGAGCTCTTCCCCCGGCTCAATGTGACCTTGTCGAAAAGGCGCTAACTCCTGGGGCCGGAGCTGAGCTTCGGATTTATAGCCGATGTCGACCAGCACCACCTGGTCGTTCCTCTGCACGACACGACCCTGCAGCACGTCCCCTCGACTGTACAGTTGCACGTCCTTGGCCTCGAAGAATTCGCCCATCCTACTACTATTATTCGCCATTTACGATTCACCTACTAACGTCCGGATTCTCTGACAGACTTCTCGAATGGCACGCTCCGGTGTCGAAGCTCCTGCGGAGACCCCTACGCGTCTGGCACCTTGGAACCACTCGACCTTGAGTTCTGAGGCGTCTTCCACATGATAGCACCTGGTGTACTCCGATGCAATCTCCACCAAGCGATTCGTGTTGGAGCTCTGCCGTCCACCCACGACGATCACCACGTCCACTTGAGGTGCCAGCTCGCGGATGGCGTCCTGACGCTCGAATGTGGCATAACAGATCGTATTATACGCCCGCACTTCGAGCACCTTCTCCAGCACAGCGGAGATGAGCTCGGCAAACTTGGGATAGGGATGAGTCGTCTGCGAGATGAGTCCGACGCGATCGGATGCCTTAAGATTCAGCGAGTCGATCTCGTGCGGGCCGCTGACCACATCCGCCCGTCCTCCCCTTCCTTCGACCTCCCCCAAGATGCCCTGGATTTCGGGGTGCTCTCGGTGTCCCATGATCACCAACCGATACCCGTCCTCGACCAACTGCCGGGCGAATCTATGTGGGATGGTCACAAGGGGGCACGTCCCATCCGCAATCTCATATCCACGAGCTTGAATGACTTCTTTGACTTTGGGTGCGACTCCATGAGCGCGGATAAGCACCTTGCCGCGTTGCCCCAAACTGAGCTGAGGTAGCTCTTCGGGGTCGCGTATGAACTTCATCCCCAACTGCTCGATGCGCTGGACCTCTTGTGGATTGTGGATCAGTTCGCCTAAGCAATACACGAGGCCATTCTTCTTGGCGACGAGCTCCTCGGCCATGTCGAGGATGCGCTCGACTCCAAAACAAAACCCCGCGCTCTTGGCTCGTATGATCTCCACCATCGCTTACACTTCCTCCACGGCTGCCGCATGGAGCCGCTCCCCAGACGGCAAGCCCACCTGATCCAAGCGGTTCATGAGCCGGTGCGCCAGTTGTTCATATCGTTGGCGACGCATCTCGTCTCCGGTCAGGTCCTGCTCCAGCTCCTGCAAGGTGAAAGGGTGGCCGATCCAAGCCGTAATGCGCGGGAACCCGAAGGGATATCGCGGAGGATAGGGGCCTTCGGCTTCCAGGCGCACCGGCAAGAATTCTCGTTGGGTGTGTTCCGCGAAGCGAATTATACCCATGCGGATCTGATCCGTAGGGCGGGTCGTTCCCTCGGGGAAGATCCCCACAATGCGATCCGCCTCAATGGCTTGAAGAACTTTGCGATAGTCCTCGCGGCCGAAGTTCTCGCGGTTGATGGGAATCGCAAACCCCTTAACAAAGGGATAGAGAAATGGGTTTTTGAGCAACGTATGGCGGGCCACAAAATAGATGCGGTTTCGGCCTCCTAGGGCGGCGATCAGAATCGGGATGTCCCAGTAACTGCGATGGCGCGCCACGAGCAGTGCGCCCCGTCCTTGAGGGACATTCTCCCTTCCGACGACGCGGAGGCGAAAGAGGGCTTTTAGCAGGAGCATCAGCAGCCCTGTGCCGCCTCGATAGATCCAGTTCTTCCCCATCGTCGCGCGTGCGCCTCCGGTCGATGCGATGCCACCGGATGCCGACCAGCTTACCAAACCCCATCTAGCTGTGCAAAGCTCGGGTAACTCGAATGGCTTCGGCAATGGATTCTTCCGGAGTCTTCCCTGCCGTGTTGAGCACTACGGCATCGGGGGCGGGAGAGAGACGCCCGAATCCCTGGTCGCGTCGATCGCGATCCTTGACTTCGTTCAAGATCTCTTCGAAGGAAGCACCCGGCCGCTGGCGGAGGCGGCGATGTGCACGTTCTGAGACAGAAGCGTCCACATAGAGCTTAATATCGGCGTCGGGTAGCACGACCGTGCCGATGTCGCGCCCCTCCATGACCACGTTGCCCTCGCGTGCAAGCTCACGTTGCAGGGCAATCAGCTTCTTACGCACTTCGGGCCGCCGCGCAATTTTCGATGCGAGTTGATCGAGCCAGGAGCTATAAAGCTCATCTTTCAAGAGCCGACCGTTGATGCTCACTCGACCTTCTTGAAGTTGCAGTGTGATCTCATCCAGCTGAAAACCGTGTTGGAGTGCCCAGGCCACTGCGCGGTACATGGCGCCGGTATTAATGAATCGGCACCGAAAACGACGAGCAAGGGCTTTGCCGATGGTCGTCTTTCCTGCTCCAGCAGGACCGTCGATGGCGATGATCATGGACCCTAATACTACCCCTCACGACAGATGTTGATCCAATTGATGCAGCAATGGGATTGTCTAAGTGTGACTACGATGTACCCCCCCCTCTTGACATAGTAACAATCTTATGCTAGTATGTCTCTGCGATCAAAAGGGGGCACAGTATATGAGAAGATTAAACAGGCTCGGCTGCTTCGGCGGACTCCTCCTGCTCCTCGGAATTCTCACCGGATGTTCACTCTTCCTGCCCAACGATCAAACGGAAGACTCTTCAGAGACGTCGGAACTCGTTGGCACATCTACTTGGCTCACTGCCGCTCAAGGTCAGGGCGGACCTCCCGCCTGTGTGAAAGCTCTGCCTCCTGGCCAAGCCAAGAAGCTGGCGGAGAAGGTCCTCAAGGACAAACCAGAGATCCAATTACTGAAGCAGGCTCTCGAACGCCGGGGCAAGAAGCTCGTGCTTAGCAAGGCCCACGGCTGTAAGGTGAAGGGCAAGGCGAGCGGCCAAGGACTCAGCGCTCAACAGGAAGCCGCTACAGAAGCCACCCTGGTGGAAGTGCCTGCCGGTAGCGATGCGGCGTTGTATCTTTTGGAGAACCCAGACGATGGCAACGAATGGGCCTCTCTCAAAGAAGTCGCCGATGTGGGCGAGCGGCTGGTGCATTTGGAAGTGGGCCTGGTCGATGGGAGTGGGGTACAAGGTCTACAGACGGCAGAGGCTGTGGGCCAGATGAGCTTGGTACTGCCCGATGACGTTGGCACCCAGGAAATCGCCTCAGATCTACAGCAGCTCTTTTCGAGCCAGGCGACGACCGGCGCCGGAGTGAGCGCCCTGCAGCCCGAAACGCTGGACTGGGCCAATGCTGAAGTCGTTTTGGATCAGAACTCTGTGGTGAGCTACTCCGATGGCACCCAGGAGATAGAGGCGGTCGTGGTGATCCCGGAGGCCAGCTCTACCGGCCAAGTGCTCTGGGGAAGGACGAAGCCGATGATCGATGGGAGCCGAGCGACTTTCGCCAAGGTGACGGTGAAGAAGACGCCCCCTACGCCCGAGAAGCCAAGGCCCACACTGCAGGTGGTGAGCCCACCCACACAAGTGAAGAAGGGCAACGAGTTGCAATTCGACCCCTTTGACTTGTGTCCGTATCAGCACTATGGAAGAGTTTCGCCGTTCACCAAGCCCTTGTGTTATCAGTGGGAGCAGCAGGCGGCTCCTAAGATCCAGCAGGTCACCTTCGACCGCGGGGTGAAGAGTTTGCCAACCGTTCACAGCCAAGCCCTGCAAAGCACCGGGAAATCCAGGGGTGGGGTCATGGCCATTGCCGGTCCCGAGGGTAATCTCATTGTCGCAGGTATGAAGAACTTAGATGTTGCAAACCTCATACAGCTTTATGAGAGAACCGTCAAAGGTCAAGGTCCACAAGTTGAAGGGCAGGACGTTCCTACGACGCTCATGAAGGAGATCCTCAAGAAACTCGGAGTGCCCGCTTTCATCATCAGCTTGATCTTCGAGGCGTACGATTATTGGCAGTCGTTGGACAATGCGAAGCGCGATGAGATCAAGAACATCCTCCTTAACCTCAAAATCCAGCTCGATCATCCAGAGCAGTTCATGCAGGAGATTCAGAATCGCTACAATGATTCGCTGGCATTTCGAGAATTAGTAGACAAGATGACAGCTCAGTTGAGATCTCACTCTCCTGGATCATCCGATGAGGAGCTTCGCAAACAGGCCTTTGAAATCTTCTATAACTATATGAGTGCTCTCGCCCAGTCCGGCAATCTTACCCTCGTGGATCAGGCAATAGATCAGTACGGAGTTGCGGTGGTCCTTGCCTTTGGTCTGCTCAATCAGGGAGTGGTTGAACCGGTAGTTGCCGGCTCCATTCTGCGCGCACTCAATCAGCTTTATGATCACATCAACCAGGTTCCTGCTGGTGACGCCCAGAGCGTAAAGGTGCTTGTGCTCATCCTTGCTGCCTCTGCGGCTCAAGTTGTCTACGGCACGAATGTCAGCGTGGGCATGGAAGGTGTTGCACGGGTGCAACAGTTCCTGTTCGAATTGGTGCCGCAGCTGCGAGCCAATGGATGGAAGTTTAAGCAGATAGTCCCTCAAGAGCATGTCGGCTTCGCGTTCGAGGCATCGTTACTTAGGGATGGTGTAGAGACATTTGTATATGGCATGTTGGAGCCTTACCTGCAAAAACATGAACTTGACGCGATGATCAGAGCCATTCAAAGTGCAGCCGACTACGTAATGTTTGCCCACCAGCAGGCTGGGGGGCCTTGCTTCCAGTCTGTCCCGCCGGTGCCATGTAGGTTTGCCGTCGTGGAAGTCATAAACAACGCGGAGCCAGGGGCAGTCGATGCACTCTGCACCCGCATTCAAAACGAAGTGAACACCTATGTCCCCATTGTGGTCATCGGTCCCGACGGGCAGGTGGCTTGCTCGAAGAACACGACACCACAGGAGGCTCAGGCATTGTGCCAGATGATGGGGTACTGTGGGCCGAGTCCTCAGCTTACATCGGCTGGAGACGAACCAACGACAATTCAGGCACCAGTGCCGCCACCCCCCGCTGACCCAGCTTGTCCCAAAGGAAAGGTCTGCTTAATATAGCGGAGATAAGACCGAAGGAGTTAAATGAAGTCCGTTCGCTTTCTTCTGACTGTGGTAATCCTAGGTTGGCTGCTGACCCTCAGTAGTGGAGAGACGGGAGGATCTCAGCCAACACAGCCCCCTGAGATCCTCGTGGTTTGCCCGGAGGGGCCTCCTGCTTGCCGGTTTGAAAAGATTGAGGATGCAGTTCAGGCCGCAGGTCCTAATGATCTAATCTCCCTGCGCCCAGGTACATATCAGGAGACGCTCACCATCGAGAAATCCGTGCGCCTCGTTGCTGCAGAGGGCGGACAGGTTTACATTCAAGGGGCACAAGCTAATGACCAGCCTACGATCACTCTTAAGAGCCAAGATGAACTTCACGTCTTGTTAGAAGGAGTGATCATCAAACAGGGTATCCGGGTGAGCGATCAAAGCATTGGTTCCTTAACGTTCACTTTGGTGGATTCTCAGATTACCCAATCCCAGCAGGGATTTGCTTGCTCTCAAACGTTGCATTCCCAAGGGTCAGCGCGATTCACTGTGCTCAACTCCCGCTTCTCTGAGAATGATTTCGGCATATACTTGGACGGCTGCGACTTTCGAGAGATGAGTCTTACCCTTAGTCAGAGCACCTTCCTTGGCAATTCGGCAGGGGTCTTCGTTACTCAAGCAGGGAGTTCGGGCCGCATCACTATAGATGTAGCGGAGAGTCGCTTTGTCGCTGGCGGAGGCCTCACGGCACACCTGAACCAGGATGTCTCTAAGCTTACTGTCCGCAATAGTTGGTTCTTGAGCAATATAGTAGGCTTATATTCTGTTGCCGGAATGATCGAGATCCGTGACAGCCGCTTCATCGGCAATAGAACCGGAGTACAACTCGGACATCCGATTGCCAGCCAAAAAGGATTCATCCTACTAGAGGATTCCATCATCGCTGATAACATCGAGCGAGGACTGTATATAGTGAGTTCAGGCCAGATAGAAGTGCGTAATAGCCTGATTCAAGGCAATGGCATCGGGGTACTGGCTCTTCGCGCTGACAACCAGCCGTTATGGCTGGGGAATAACCGTATCCTTGACAATCGCGAGTGGGGAGTCGCATTAGTGAGGTCTCCTTGCGTGGAGAACCCACCTAGCGATCCCCGCTTCATCTGGCCCATCTACATTCAAGGAGAAAACAACGAAATCCACGGGAACGGCAAGGGAGATCTTTGTCCCGAGGACTACAACTGGCCGCCCGACTTCATCAAGAAGCCTTGAAACTCCCCACGATCTCATGGCCTAAAAACACAGGTCTACAGCTATAAACCTTGCACCTCAAGATCGCCTGAGCCTGCTGCCCAATCTGCTCATCATCGGCTTCGACTAAGGCATAGTACGTCGGTCCACTTCCGCTTAGTCCAAAAGGAACAGAAACACGCTCCAGAAACGCACGATACTCCCCAAGCTCAGGACGAAGCTCCAGCGCCGCCACTTCCAGATCGTTATGGAACGGAGAATTGAGTGCGCAAGGCGTAAGATGATCGAAGGCTTCATAGACTTCTCGCGTACGGAGCGAAAATGGTGGAACCAAGAGCACAACGAACTTCAACATCCCATCAGGCAGTAGCTCTTGAAGGAGCTCACCGCGCCCCGTCGCCCGGCATCGTCCACCCTCAAAGAAGAAAGGCACATCGCTCCCTAGCTCAGCCCCCAGGGTTTTCAGCTCATCTTTACTGAGTCTCAAGTTGAACAGTTGATTGAGCCCTCCAAGCACAGCTGCCGCGTCGCTGCTTCCCCCACCTAAGCCTGCCCCCACGGGAATCTTCTTCGAGAGATGAATGTTGACGCCTGGCTTGAACCCCACACGCTCGCGCAGAAGATGAGCCGCCCGAGACGCCAAGTTCTCTTCGGTAGAGATGCCAAAATCGGGCTCCGTCATCAGCGTAACTTTCCCATCAGACCGGGGCACCAACACCAACTCATCGGCCAAATCAATACTTTGCAAGAGCGTGTCGATCTCATGAAGACCGTCCGGACGCTTTCCCAATACTTTCAAGCCCAGATTGATCTTGGCGTAGGCTCTAATGCGTAGAGATCTCATTCCGCTTCTCGTAGACTACTCGACCTGCCACAACAACCGCCCGCACACGATCATGTCCGATGAAATAGGGGATCTGCCGGTAGTTGGCCAGATCCAGCACCACAAGATCTGCCCGCTTGGTGGGCTCCAAACTGCCAATCTGCTCGGCACGCCCCAAGGCCGCTGCGGCATTGAGCGTCGCTGCCGTAAGAGCCTCTTCGATGGTCATGCGCATCTTGAGTACAGCCAGAGCGATAATAAAAAACATCGAGTGGATCAAGCATGTGCCGGGGTTAAAGTCCGTGCCCAGTGCTACAGGCAACCCCAGATCGATCATCTCCCGAGCGGGCGCGTAATCGGCATTCAGCGTGAACGCCGTCCCTGGCAACAAGACGGGCACAACCCTCGCTTCCAATAGCTTCTTCATCCCATGAGGCGAGATGTGAAGCAGATGGTCCGCCGAAACCGCACCCAGCTCCGCGGCCAACTCTGCTCCTCGTGAGTTGCTGAATTCATCCGCGTGGATCTTGAGACCTAGACCGGCTCCCTGAGCTGCTCGCAGCACTTCGCGGCTCTCCGCAAGATCAAAGAATCCCTTTTCGCAGAAGATATCGCAAAACTCGGCCAAGCGCTTGCTCTTCACCTGAGGCACCATCCGTCCGATGATCTCACCCAGGTACTCTGCCTTGCTCACCCCCTCTGGAAGGGCATGCGCACCGAGAAACGTGGGCACAATCTCCATGAGCAGCTCGCTCCTGAGCCTGCGAATGACGCGCAGCATCTTGATCTCACTTTGGGTATCTAGACCGTAGCCACTCTTCACTTCAGCCGTGGTCGTGCCCATGCGTAGCATCTCCAGAAGATAGCGCTTTCCTTCGCGGTATAGCTCATCATCTGCGGCTTTGCGCACACGCTCTACCGTGGTGAGAATCCCTCGACCATAGGGAGTTCCCGTGCAGCGAGCCAAGAATTCTTCCTCGCGACTTCCCACAAAGACCGCATGGGTGTGGGGATCTACTAGGCCAGGGATGACCACGCCACGCCGGGCATCAAGCGTCTGCTCGCGCAAAGTGCGGGAGCGCGTGAGATCGCTCATCGAGCCTACATCAATGATCACGCCTTTGACGATCTTCACGTAAGCATCTTCCAGCACTTCGAGCTGGCCCAGGGCCTCTCCGCCTACTGCCTGATCGCCGCAGGGAGTGACCAGCTGTCCAATGTTAACGATGAACATGATTCAACCCAAAGTTTTCGACTCATAACGTGGCGCGCTCCTTGAGAATCCGATCGAGGACACCATTCACAAACGCAGAGGATTTTTCCGTACCGTACTTCTTGGCCAGCTCCACCGCCTCGTCGATCACCACCTCAGGTGGAACGTCGTCGCGATATAAGAGTTCGTAGATCGCCAAGCGTAGCACGTTGCGATCCACAGCATGGAGGCGCTGCAGCCGCCAGCCCTGCAGACGTTCCTCAATACGGCGGTCGATCTCGTCTTGGTGCGCTTCGATCCCGCGGAGTACTTCCAGCACATACGGATCCTGCACGTGATGGGATTCTTCCACATGGTTGACAAAGTCCTTCTGGAACAGGACCTTCACAATGAACTCGCGCGCTCGTCGCCGTTTCATGGCCCGATTTTTCGTCAGCGAAAGAGGAGCGAAAACATCTCCCGGATGCGGCTGCGGAACTGCTCCGATTCCAGGATCTTCCCGATGAGATAGCCCGTCAAGACCAAGAGCGCGATGAGCAGCACCTTGCCAAAAGGGATGAAGACGAGCAGAATGCCCAGCGAAAGCCCCAGGAGTGCTCCCCAGCCGGCTGGAGTAAGACTAGTCACGCAGATCTCCCTCGAAGTCGCTCTCCGAGAAGCGAGTAATGTAAGATCCCTTCTTGGGTGAAGCTCCGTGCTCTGCGGCAGCTCGCGATGAAGGCATGCCTGCGGCAATCACTTCTACGCTGTCCACGGCAATGCCAATTCGTTCCTCGACGCGCGCCTTCAAGAGATCCTGCATCCGCTCGCCGACCTCAATGATGCTCTGCCCCAGCGGGAGAGGAATACGTACAAGAATAGACAAAGCTCCTTCACTCTCCCCAGCAGGCTTCAGTCGTACGCGACAATCGGGTAGATCCAATTCTTCTTCCAGCACTCGCATAACGAAATCACGCACGGCTTGGGGGGAGATGCGAATGGCTCCGCGCGCCCCCGCGTGTGTAATGAGCCGTCTCTGCCGGTGAGCCCGGACAATGAGACCACCAAAATAGAAGGCTATCATGATGAGAATAATGGCAACAACAGAACTTGCCGCCCGTCTCTGCAGAAGAGCGTCAATGATTTGTTCTGGTGGTTGAATCCGTCCCGAGAGCACGGCCACGATCACACCCGCCAGACCCAAGAGCAGGAGCATCGCCACCCAAGCACAGAACTCCAGAAAATACGACATCCACCGATTCATTCTTGTTCTCTCTTCTCCGCAAACATCAGGTCTTGCACATAGACATCGACTCCGCTCACCCGAAGTCCGGTCATGTTCTCGACCTCTTCCTTAACGCGCTTCTGAAGCCTGCTGGCTACTTGCCGTATGGGATAGCCGTATTGAATCGCCACATGCAACGTGAGGCGAACGGAGCCCTCCTCGCTGAGGTGAGCCAGCACGCCATGCCGTTCGTCCCCCAAAAGTGCCTTGAGTCGATCGGCCACGTTGCCCCAGAGTCCCGCAACCCCATCGATCTCCAGAGCCGCAATCCCCGCGATCGAAGCGATCACTTGTTCCGTGATGCTCACTTGCCCGGAGTGACGCGGGCGCCCTATCGGCTTCACTCTCTGAGTATTCATCATCCACCACTCACGCGTTCGATGTAGCTGCCGCTACGCGTATCGACTTTGACGACATCTCCTTCTTTCACAAAGAGCGGAACTTTGATCTCCAGACCGGTCTCTAGAGTCGCCGGCTTCTCCGCGCCAGCAACGGTATCCCCGCGCACTCCCGGGTCTGTGCGCACCACTTTCAACTCCACCGAGAGGGGCAACTCCACCTTCACAAAGCGATCTTCGTAGAAGAGCCCCGTCAGTTCTAGGTTCTCTTTGAGATACCGACGCACATCCCCTAACTGCTCGCCCGTGAGGGAAAACTGATCATAGCTCTCCGTCTCCATGAAATAATAGATACCGCTGCTGTTATAAAGATACTGTAACGGTCGTTCCTCCAGCCGCACAATCTTGAAAGGATCTACATCTGTGAAATTCTGGAAGAAGATGCGATTCGTCTTTAAGTGTCTTAATTTCGTCTGGGCCACGGGACGCCTTTGGGCTTTCTTCATGTGCGAGTATTCTTCAATGAGATAGAGTTCTCCGTTCCACTCTATCGTCATGCCTCTTCCCAAGTCGCTCACACCCATCCAAATCACTCCCTTCTCAACCGCTCTTTTCGATGGCGACCTCTGCTTCAGATCGCGGCTGGGCAAAGCGGGTGAGCACGAGACCGACTATATATAATACAAGCATGGACCCTCCTAGCGCCACTTGCGTCACGAGATCCGGTGTAGGGGTAAGCACCGCGGCGACCACGAAAGCACCCAACACAACGATACGCCATTGGCTGACGAGCGTCTCGCGTTGCACAATGCCGATCTTCACGACCGTGTACATGACCAATGGCAGCAGGAAGCTAAGACCAAAGACCAGCATCAAGAACATCGCAAACGAGATGTAGTTGTTGAGCGTGAACAGGGGCACCAAATAGGGTTGCCCCACCCCCACCAAGAACGTGAGGGCCAGCGGCAGGATGACAAGAAAACAGAAGGCCGCTCCACTGTAGAACAACAGCGAGCCAAAGAGGAGCGTATTCAGCATGTACTTTCGCTCCTTCTGATAGAGAGCGGGCACGACAAATCGCCAGACTTGATAGAGAACAATGGGCATGCCCACCAAAAGCCCCACAAAGAAGGAGAGCTTGATGAAGCCAAAGAAGGCCTCCGTCGGGTGGGTGAAGATCAGGCCGCTGCCCGAGGCGAAGAAGCGCCGTAACGCTACCTCCGTGGCGCTGAGTTCATCGGGGCTAAAACAAGGACTTCCGTCACAAAGCTGGGCCCCCAACGCACCGGTGATCTTCTCGATCAAGGCTTCCAACTGATCTAAAGAGAGGGAAGCGCCCAAGGTGTGCTGCACGGCGTAATAGTACGGCCGCAGCACGACCGCCATCACATAGTCCTTGTAGAGGTACGCCAGGATCGTCAAGCCGAGCACGGCAGACAAGGCGTACATCACTCGCTTGCGCAGTTCGTCCAGATGTTCGGAAAGGGTCATCGGGGCATCTTCGACCATGGAAGAACTCCTTCACTCATGGTTCTCCTAAGACCGCTCGCTTGGCATCCACAAGGCCGTAGCCCTGAGCCGTCAGAGTCAATCCCAAATCCTCCGCTGTCTGGTCCAGACGCTGCCGCACCTGCGTAGCATCTCTTATGCCAAGGGAGAAGAGAAGAGCAGCCACACCACTCACGTGAGGCACAGAAAACGACGTACCGTTCACGATCTGATATTGACCCGTAAGACCCGTTGAGAGAAGATCTGTGCCAGGGGCTGTGAGCTCGACTTCGGGGCCCATGTTGCTGAACCAAGCGCGTTGGTCGTTCTTGTCACTGGCAGCTACCGCGATGACTTCTGGATACGCCGCCGGGAAGAGCACTTGTGATCCCTTGTTGCCCGCCGCTGCCACCAAGAGCACGCCCGCTTGATATGCGGCGATGATCGCCTCACGCAGCGCGGGGTTGTTCTCCGGCGTCCCCAGGCTCATGTTGATGATCTCAACCCCGCGGTCGAGTGCCCACTCGATTCCCCGAATGAGATCGCTGATTGATCCTTGCTCGTCCTGTCCCAGCATTTTGACCGACCAGATGCCGACCTTGGGAGCGACGCCGACCAGTCCCTGACCGTTCTCGGCCGCAGCTAGGATGCCCGCAACGCCCGTGCCATGACCGTTGTCATCTTGTGGCTCGTCATCGCCATTGACGAAGTCGATGCCACCCACAATGTTGCCCTTCAAATCCGGGTGACCGAGATCCACGCCTGTGTCCAACAGAGCAACCTCAATGCCTTCTCCTAAGATCCCCGGATGAGGCAGCACAATGACGGACGTGCATCCCCCCAGGATTCCGACTCCCACGACCAGAATGGCCGCGAGTAACCCGAGCTTCTGGAAGCGTCGATTTCGCAAGCTGATTGCTGATACTCCCACCAACCCCAAAGCCAGCAGCAATCCCAGTGAGACACCAGAAGTAAATAATGCACGGGAATAGTCGGCCCGATGGACAGCCGGTGCTCGGATTCGCTCTATCCCCCAGGAGTAGAGTTCTACGGGAGTAGCCGTGGCAGATAACTCAGCAGCCGCGGTGTGAGGAACCGGGCTTCCCGTCAGCCGCTCCGGAGTATAGACCACGGCATCGGGAACGATGTAGCGGACGTTGGGGTCTGCTGCGAGCTCTCGAAGAGCCTCACCTGTGAGGCGTGCCGCCACCGCATCGATAAGCTTGTAAGCATACTCAACGCGTCCTCCGCTCTTCGTGATCTTTGCCTCCAGAGCTTTGCCGAGGCCCTGAGCAAAGAGCCCCTCCGGTCGTTTAAGGCCAATTATCACCGCATTCTCTTCAGAAGCAAACGATTCCTGCCCTGTGAGTAACGCGATCACGATCCCAATCACTGCATAGACGACCGTCTTCCAGCTCATTCGTTGATTCTCCTCCGTAAGATCTCTTATTTGAGCTCGACGATGGTAATCCCTTCGCCGCCCTCTTTAGCGGGGGCAGGGGAGATGCGCGCCACCCGCTGGTCTTTGGCCAGATGTTCTCGAATCACCCGTCGCAGCGTTCCTGTGCCCTTGCCATGAATGATGTAGGCTTTGCGCACGTCGTTTAGGACCAGCCGATCCAGGTAGAGATCCACCTCGCGCAGCGCTTCGCTCGCCGTCAGCCCGCGCACCTGAAGTTCCAGCCCTGGGCTGCCCAGAGATAGTTCATGGCTCATCACATCGGTCCGTATGGGTTCCCTTCTCGCAGTCTCTCTCGCGGCCGCTTCCGGCGGAGCGGAGCGCAGATCTGCGATATTGGCCTGAACCTTCACGCCGTGGATGTCCACTTCGACTCGGTTCTCACCCATGATCTCTCGCACCAGGCCCACTTGTGCTAACGGCTCCACCCGCACACGCATGCCTTTGTGAAGAGCGTCCAGAGTCAGTGGCGAAGAGATGTGCTCCTCGACTTGACCAGCGGCAGCCACCAGCTCTTCCCGAGATGTCTGGATTCGCTGGAGCTCTGTTTTGAGATCGTCTTCTGTTCTTTGAGACTGCCGGACTTGATGGAGTGCTTGTTCCAGTTGAAGGCGTGTCTCTTTCAGCTTGCGATCCAGATTTCGTAGTTCAGCACGGAGCAGTTCCTCCTTGCCACGTTCGAGCTCGTGCAAGCGCACCTCAAAGCGCTCTCGCTCTTGGCGCGCGGCTTCTC
The DNA here is from genome assembly GCA_037442925.1 of Candidatus Fraserbacteria bacterium. Lineage (GTDB taxonomy): Bacteria > Bipolaricaulota > Bipolaricaulia > RBG-16-55-9 > RBG-16-55-9 > RBG-16-55-9. The sequence continues at coordinate 19,584 of JBBIPG010000011.1, forward strand.
GCTCTTGCGCCAGACGAGTACGCTCTTCCGATAGTGCTACTCTCTCTCGCTCCAATAGCCGTATGATCTCTTCGGCTTTGACCGCTCCCTCCGATAGAAAACCTTCGGCGTGGCGAACGATCTCCGAAGAGAGCCCGAGGCGCTCGGCGATGATGAAGGCATTGCTGGCTCCAACGCCCTCGAACAGGCGATACGTCGGCTTTAGAGTCTGCACATCGAATTCCACGGAGCACGTCTTGAGCTGTTCGTGTTGGTAGGCAAAGTGCTTAAGCGCACTAAAGTGCGTTGTCACAACGAGGCGCGCTTGGGAACGAAGCAGCGTAGTCAAAACGGAAATCCCCAAGGCCGCTCCCTCTTGCGGATCCGTCCCCGCTCCCAGTTCATCCAATAGCACCAACGAACGGGCGCTGACTTCTTTAAGAATTCCCACGATGTTCTTCATGTGTGACGAAAACGTGCTCAAGTTCTGTTGGATCGACTGCTCATCTCCGATGTCACTGCGTATGACCTCAAAGGTGCTCAGCTCACTCTCGGGCTCAGCCGGGATGGGGATTCCGGCTTGGATCATGAGTACCAAAAGACCCACTGTCTTGAGGGTCACGGTCTTGCCGCCCGTGTTGGGACCGGTGATGAGCACACCTAGAGTGCCGTCTCCAAACGCGAGATCGATGGGCACGACGGTGTGAGGATCGAGCAGCGGATGCCGCGCGTTGCGGAGTCGAATTCGCCCTTCGGTGTTGAGCTGGGGGGTAAAGCACCGGAGCTTAATGGCATACTGTGCCCGTGCGTAGAGTCCATCGAGCGTTCGCAAAGCCAGAAGCGTCTCATGAATAGCCCGACTCTCTTGTTGCACTTTCACGGTCAGTTCTTTGAGGATGCGAATCTTCTCGTCGCGGATCTCGCCTTCGAGTTCTCTGATTTCGTTATTGGCCTCGACGACCGAGCGGGGTTCGATATAGAGTGTCTGGCCGGAATCCGACGTGTCATGGACCACGCAATCCACTTCGTGCTTGAACTGACTCTTGATGGGGATGACAAGTCGGCTGGAGCGGCGGGTGATGAGCGGCTCGCGGATCAGGCCGGAGTATTCCGGCGAGTTCAAGAATGCGTTCAGTCGTTCTTCCACTTGGTCTTCTACGGCTTGCTTGCGGCGGAAGAGCTGCCGGAGGCGAGGGGAAGCATCTTCGCGTAGTTCACCCTCTTCGTCGAAACTTCGGCGGATTGCACCTTCTAGCTCGCGGAAGATCCCAATGCGTTCGGCGAGCTCCTGCAGTTGAGTGTAGGGTCCTTTGAGAGATAGAATGGTCTCTCTCCAATGCCTCCCACCCTCCAGAGTCTTTAAGATGACGAGAAATTCCTCGCCACCGAGTGATGTCGTCTCACGTGCGCGCTGTAGCAAGGGTTCGAGGTCTTCCAGCGGGTCCGGTGAGAGTCCGTATTCTATGATGGCTCCTCTCATCTCTTCGACGCGCGCCAATTCCCGCTGGATGGTGTTGAGATCCGTCGTGGGAGAGAGCGTCTCGATGGCCATGGCGCCCAAAGGGGAGACGGCAAAGCGTTTGATGGCGGATTTCACTCTCTCAAATTCGAGGTCCCTTAAGGTCCTCTCGTTGGCAATGGCTGTTGGGTTCATCGCTCGCCAGCATAGGGTATGAGGGGGGAATTTTCAATGAATGATGCCGCTTGACACCCCTCAACCCATCGTTTATCCTCTACGGGCTATGGAAGAGCTTTATCTGAGGAAAGAGGAGTACGAGAAGCTCAAGCAGCGACTCGATGATCTGGAAAAACAGCGACGGGCAGTCGCTCAAGAGATCGCCGAGGCTCGCGTGCAACGCGATCTGCGCGAGAATGCTGCCTACCACGCTGCCAAGGAGAAGCAAGCGTTTCTTGAGGGCGAGATCACAGAGATTACGCGTCGCATCCGACAGGCCCGCATTCTCGATGAAAACCAGCCACCCAATGGGCAAGTGCGACCCGGCTCGCGCGTTCGCTTGGCGGATCTCCTCAGCGGAGAAGAGCTGTGTGTCGTGCTCGTCTCCGATCTCAGTCTAGCTGCCGAGGATGGAATCATGCCCGTATCCTCGCGCTCTCCCTTGGGGCAAGCCCTTATCGGTCGGAGCCTTGGCCAGACGTTTTCCATCGAGGCCCCCCGGGGAACCCAGCGGTACCAAATCCTCGAAATTCTGTAGCAGAGCCATACACGAGAGAGGGAGTGGACTTGTGAACAAGAAACGCGTTCTCATTATGGGAGCCGCCGGGCGCGACTTTCATAACTTCAACGTCTATTTCCGTGATAATCCCCAATACGAGGTCGTGGCCTTCACGGCCACACAAATTCCCGACATCGAAGGGCGCAAATACCCATCGAAACTAGCCGGAAGGCTCTACCCTCAGGGCATCCCCATTGAGTCAGAAGAGGACCTTGTTTCACTCATTCAAACGCACGAGATTGATTTGGTCGTCTTCGCATACAGTGACGTCTCACATTCATACATCATGCAACGGGCATCGACGGCTCTTGCAGCGGGGGCGGACTTTGCGCTTCTGGGACCGCGCTCGACCATGCTCCAATCCAACGTCCCTGTGATTGCTGTGACCGCCGTGCGCACCGGAGCAGGTAAGAGCCAGACCACCCGCCGCATCACCGACATCCTCAAACGCATGGGGCTCAAAATCGTCGTCATCCGCCATCCCATGCCCTATGGGGACCTCACCGAGCAGGTCTGCCAGCGCTTCGCTAGCTACGAGGACCTCGATACGTACCATTGCACCATCGAGGAGCGCGAAGAATATGAGCCTCATATAGCCCGTGGCAACGTGGTCTACGCCGGTGTGGACTATCAAGTGATTCTCGATCAAGCCCAGCAAGAAGCCGACGTCATCGTCTGGGATGGTGGCAATAACGACTTTGCGTTCTATGAGCCCACGCTCTCCATTGTCGTGGCCGATCCCCATCGACCGGGACATGAGCTGGGTTACTATCCGGGGTACGTAAACTTGAGAATGGCCGATGTCGTCGTCATCAACAAGGTCGATACCGCCGACCTCAAAGATGTCGAACGAGTGCGGGATAACGTGAGGGAACACAACCCGCATGCCATCATCATCGAAGCGGCATCCCCCATCTACGTGGAGAACCCAGAAGTGATCCGCGACCAGCGCGTCTTGGTCATCGAGGATGGTCCCACGCTCACTCACGGCGAGATGGAATACGGTGCCGGTGCAATCGCCGCGGAAAAATACGGCGCCAAAGAGATGATCGATCCCCGGCGCTTTGCGGTCAACTCCATTCAAGCGACGTTCCAGAAGTATCCGCACCTTCAGAACATCCTGCCTGCCATGGGCTATGGAGAAGAGCAGATTCGCGATCTGGAAGAGACGATCAACCGCTCCGACTGCGAGTCCGTCGTCATCGCCACACCCATAGATCTCACACGTCTTATTGATTTCAAAGTGCCCACGACTGAAGTGAGATACGAACTGCAGGAACTGCGACCGACCAGCCTGGAAGATGTGATTCGCGAGCGGTTGAAGTGAATTGGGCATGGAGGACCCAGACTTGCTATCATTGTGCATCTTCGAGAACTCCGCTCTCAAAACACATACATCAACAGAAGCGGAGGTAGGGGAGGCAAACGGCTGTGAACCGCGTAGTGATCCTAGCTCTTCTGATCGTCACTGCCTTGGCGGGGATGCTCGCCTTCAAGACCGGCATTCCTGAGCACAACGTAACTCAACCCGCTGAGATCATCGAGGCTCCACAAAGCATGGAACTATCTGCTTCGGCCGAGGCAGCCACGGTGGAGGCACCGCTGCCAGAACTGGAGGAGTACATCCAGAAAGCCATGCGCGATTGGCAAGTCCCTGGCCTAGCCATTGCCATCGTGAAAGATGACCAGATTGCCTTGGCGAAGGGGTACGGGCTGCGCGAGATCGGAAAAGATACACCTGTGGATGAACACACGCTCTTTGCCATCGGCTCAGCCACCAAGGCGTTCACAGCCGCAGCACTCGGGATGCTCGTGGATGAAGGCAAATTGAACTGGGATGACAAAGTGATCGATTACTTGCCTGACTTCCAGCTCTTCGACCCCTGGGTCACCCGCGAGTTTACCATCCGCGACCTCTTGACCCATCGAAGCGGTCTGGAGCGTGCGGATATCCTCTGGTACGGTAGTGCCTACGACCGAGACGAGATCCTGCGCCGTATTCGGTATCTTGAGCCCAGTTCGAGTTTCCGTAGTCGCTTTGGCTACCAGAATATTATGTACTTGGCTGCCGGACAAGTAGTCGAAGCCGTATCGGGAATGAGCTGGGATGAGTTCGTCAAACAACGCATCTTTGAGCCCCTGGGTATGACGGCAAGCAATACGAGCGTGGTGGCTCTTGAGGACGCCGAGAATGTAGCCACGCCCCATGCCAAGCTTGGTGATGCTGTCGAACCCGTCCCCTACCGCAATATTGACAATATCGCGCCTGCGGGCTCGATCAATTCCAATGTTGTGGATATGGCGCAATGGGTACGGATGCAACTGGGCCAGGGCACCTACGAAGGGCAACAGCTCCTGAGTCCCATGACCGTACGAGAGATGCATACCCCGCAGATGGTCCTCTCCCCTTCGCCTTATCCCGACCCATTGAACACCGGCACGCACTTCAACACCTACGGTCTTGGCTGGATCGTACAGGACTACCGGGGAGAGAAGATCGTACAGCACGGCGGCAACATCGACGGCATGTCGGCGCAGGTCGCCATGATCCCGGAGAAGAAACTGGGCCTGGTGATCCTGACCAACATGAACGGATCGCCTCTTCCTAGCGTCCTTATGTACAAAGTCTTTGACGTGTATTTGAACGCACCGTCCCGAGACTGGAACGCAGACGTCTTGAAGTTGGCTAAGAGCGTCGAGCAGCAGATCGCCGCTTTGCGAAAACAGCAGGACGAGTCACGGGTCAAAGACACAACACCCTCACTCTCTCTCGATAAGTACACCGGCACATACACCAGCAAGGTCTATGGTGCGATTCAAATCACTGAAGCCGATGGGAAATTACTCCTCCGGTCGCCGGATCTGCTCTTGGCAGGCGAGCTGGAGCACTGGCACTACGACACGTTTCGTATTGCGTTCTCTGATCGACTGCTGGCGTCCGAGGAGCTGGGGCATTTCCTGGTTACCTTCACGCTGAATGAGAAGGCGGAAGTCACCGAGCTTACGATCAAGAGCTTGTCCGTAGGAGAGTTTCAATTCCAGCGGGCAGCCGAAACCACGAAGATAGAGGCCAAACCCACAGAGATCCTATGGGACACGTGGGGCGTGCCCCACATCTTCGCCCCAGATGCCGAAGGACTCTTTTATGGCTTTGGCTGGGCGCAGATGCAGAGCCATGGCAACTTGCTTCTTACGCTCTACGGTCAAGCCCGTGGGCGAGCCGCGGAGTATTGGGGCAAGGATTTTCTCGTCTCCGACCGCGCTGTCCACACCATGGGACTCTATGAGCGGGCCCGTACATGGTATCAGCAGCAGAGCCCACAGTTTCGCAACTATCTGAACGCCTTCGCCTCCGGCATCAATGACTACGCGAAGAGCCATGCGGACAAGCTTGACGATCAACTGGAAGTCGTATTGCCAGTCACAGCTACAGACGTGCTCGCTCATGCTGCACGCATCATCTATGTCTTTTTGGGCTTGACCAGTGGATGCTCTCAAGTCCTGCCCGCCGGCACAGAACTGGGATCGAACGGATGGGCCATCGGCCCCGCGCGTTCTGAGAGCGGGAACGCCATGCTTTTGGCCAATCCCCATCTCCCCTGGTCGGAGTCTGAGCCGTTCCTCTTCTATGAGGCACAACTCACGGCACCGGGTATCTATGACGCCTATGGAGTCACGCTGGTAGGCGTGCCCGTCCTGGCCATCGCCTTCAATGACAATCTGGGCTGGACGCACACCGTCAATACCATCGATGCTTGTGACTTGTACGCCCTCACCCCAGCGGAGGGTGGGTATATGTTCGACGGGAAAGTCCGTCCATTTGAGACTCGCACGGTTACGATCAAAGTCAAGGGAGATGACGGCAAGCTGGGCCAAGAGAAACTCACCATCCGGCGTTCCATCCATGGGCCTGTTGTAGAGCAAGCGGGAAAACTTCTGGCCATGCGCATGGCTGCCGTCGATGCCACCTCCGCAGCGGGCGGGCTGGAGCAATGGTGGGATATGGCGCGCGCCCAAAACTTAGACGAGTTTGAGTCTGCACTCAAGCGCCTGCAAGTCCCCATGTTCACGGTGATCTACGCCGACCGAGATGGCCACATCATGAGCCTCTTCAATGGACAAGTCCCCGTGCGAGCCAAGCGAGATGCCGCTTTCTGGGCAGGCACCGTCGCGGGTGACACGTCTGAGACTTTGTGGACCAAGATCCACTCGTATGACGATCTGCCTAAGGTGCTCGATCCACCCAGCGGTTGGGTGCAGAACTCCAATAGCCCCCCGTGGTACACGACGTTCCCGCTCATGCTCAACCCCAATGATTACCCACCGTACATGGCTGCGCAGTCTCTCAACTTCCGCGAGCAGCGTGCCATTGGCATGCTCGACGAAGATCCGAGCATCTCCTTCGAAGAGATGATTGCTGATAAATTCTCGACGCGGATGGAGCTTGCTGATCGCATTCTCGATGATCTGATTGCTGCTGCGCGAGAATACGGCAGCGATCTGGCAAAGCAAGCCGCCGATGTGCTCGAAGCTTGGGATCGCCAAGCCAATGCCGACAGTCGTGGCGCGGCGCTCTTCAGTATTTGGGTCCAAGAGATCGCGTCCAAGGACCCTGGGTTCTCCAAGCTCTTTGCCAAGCCCTGGGACGCGAAAGATCCTCTCAAAACACCGACTGGACTCGCCAATGCCGAGGCTGCCGCGGCAGCGCTAGATATAGCTGCTTCGAAAGCTTTGGAGGCTTTGGGGGCGCTCGATGTACCTTGGGGTGAGATCATGCGGCTTCGCCGGGGCACTGTAGACCTACCGGGCAGTGGCGGCTCCGGAGGCCTGGGCATCTTCCGAGTCATTTCGTACACACCGGATAGAGATGGACGCTATGCCGCCTTCTTCGGTGACACGTTCATTGCTGCCGTGGAGTTCTCTACACCCTTGCAAGCTCAGGTGCTCCTGACGTATGGCAACGCCACCCAGCCCGGATCACCGCACATCGGTGACCAGCTCGAACTCTACGCACGTGACCAGTTGCGACCGGCATGGCGGACGCGTGAGGAGATCTTACAACATCTGGAGTTGCGTGAGACGCTGAGATAACGCCAACGGATTCTGGGCGCGCTTGGCTGAATCTAGCGAATGTCAATCGAGCCAGCACCGATTTCCACTTGGATATCTGCTTTGTTCGTTGCTGTGTCGTAATCTGCGGATTGATAGACGCTGCCCATGTGTGCGAAACGGCTTGTGTCCACCTTGATTCCCGCGAGACTTCCCTCGATGCGAATGCGGGCAGCGACTCCAGAGGGGACTCGGACATCCAAAGAAGCCGCACCGGCCTTGATGCCCACCTGCGTATGTCCCGCGTGGACAGGTAGCGTTAGTTTCGTCGAGCTGGCCCCGGTTTTCAGCCGTAGCTCGCTCACACGCAGCTCACTGAAATCCAGTCGCATCTCAGCGGCTCCGGTTTCAAGATCGAGCACCAGCGGGACCTCACCATTAAGAGCGAACGACCAGTTAAGTCCACCTTCCCACTCCCAGTTCCACGGCATGGCGAAGTGCGAGAAACGATGGGTAGGCATACGCATGTCAACACCCAGCAGATCTCCCTCTCGCTTCGCTTCATAATCTAAGCCACCGCCGAAGGTTCCTGAGACCAGCTCAGAGGATCGTGCCCCTGCATTCAAAGACAAACGACCCGCCCCATAATGAATCTTCACACGGGCGCGCTGAGCGCCCTCCAGGGGGATCGACACTCGCTCCGTCACCACAGAACGTCGCCTGCTCATGGACCCCAGGACGATCCACAGCCCCACCAAGATGACGAGTAGAGGCCAGAAGATCCTCCAGAAACTGACCTCAATGATGTCGAGATTCTCCAACAACAGCAACACACCGGCCAGGATCAAGATGCTCCCCCAGAAGAAGCTGCTCCTTCTCATATCGTTTTCCTCCTCCCTCCATTCATATGAGTTCCGATAGCGTTCGTATGATGCGATCCGGTCGCACCGGGCTGGATTCAGGTAAACCCGAACCGGCAACATCGACCCAGATGCTGTAGATTCCTAGTCTTTGCGGTGCTGACACATCAAACTCAAGATGATCTCCAACCATCCAGGTCTCTTGTGGGATCACTTGGAGTTGGTCGAGCACATGTCGGTAGACACGCTCGTCCGGTTTTCCAACGCCAAACTCGCCTTCAATAAGAATGCAGTCAAAGAAGCGGGCAAGCCCAAATTTGTCGATCTTCGAACGTTGGAAGGCTGCATTGCCATTGGTGATGAGAGCCAGACGAAGACCACGATCTCGAAAAGACCTCAAGGCATCCATGACACCATCAAAAGGCCTTACGGTGGCGTCACGCAAGTCTATGTAAGCCTGAGCGATCTCGGCAGCAAGTGGTGGATTATCAATTCCCATGCTCCCAAGGGCTGCGACAACGATCTCTCGTCGAGATGCATTCAAGTCGAGGCGACCTTGGCGGTGTCGCTCCGGGTCGCTCCAGTACCAGTTGGCATATGCTCGAATGGTAGCCAGTAACTCGCCAGGTGTGCAGCCTACGTGCAGAGCGAATTGCTCGCTTACAGTTCTCCAGGAGCAACGTGCGCTCTCGGAATCTGCAAGTATGGTGTCATCGAGATCGAGCAGAATGGCTTTGGGGCAGGGTTCACTCATGCTTTCTGACCCATGCCTCTTCGGCTTGCAGCGCACGCACGGCTCGCGGCTTGATCTTGCGGTAGACCTGCTTTGGCGCACGCCGTTCGCCATCCACCATCAAGAGACGTTCCACGGGAATGCCAAACAGTCGCTCGTTCTCTTCTAAATAGGGCTTAATCACAGCCCAGTCTTGATCGCTCAAGTCGGCGAATTCTCCACCGTTCAGTTGATCTTCTGTCACTTTGCCATGAGGATCTCGAAGGTAAATGGCTCCACCCGAAGCCAAGGAGAAGAGATTGCCACCGGGATAGGGCGTATCTAGCTCAAGAATCTTGCCATCCTCATTGAACGTGATGCCATTCAAGATGACAAAGCCGCCGCCGTTGAGCGGATCTCCCGCCATGAAAGATTCAGCCAGATAATCCAGACAAGTCCCGTTAATGACAACACGCGGCTTGCCCACGGCGTTAATCAGGGGCCGACCCGCCGCATTGCCCATGACGAACACATGCCCGCCCTTGGCCGCGTACATGAACGTCTGCCCCACGTCGCCATAGACCACGAGCTTTCCGTCTTTCATGATCTGAGCCAGTTGATCTTGTGCGTTCCCGTGTACGTAGACTTCCGCGCCGTCGATACCCGAAGCCAGATAATCTCCTGAGGAGCCATAGACATCGATGCGAACACCGTGAGATTGCGGTCCTAGGCCATTGGCAATGAAACGATGCCCTTTGGCTTGGGCAATCAAAAATCTGCGAAAACCACGCTTGTAGTAGCGCACAATCTCCAACGACAGGGATTTCTCACCTTCCGGCGCGTAGCCCCGCGCATCGATCACCAGCGTCTGATCCTCACCCTTCGGCTCTGGGTGCGACCCAGAGACGCTTGTGTAGGCGAATGCCTCCGATGGAGATTTCTTGATCGACTCCACAATCGCTGCAAAACTCCGATCATAGAGCGCGAGCAGGCTACTCCGCCGCATTGACCCGGTGGGATACCGCTGATCCATCAGCAGTGTCAGCACTTCAATCGCTCGACCGCGATCACAATCTTTGTGTGCGGATGCTTCCAGTGCCTGGAGGAAGGCGATTACATCTTCATAATCGCAAGATACGAGGCGAGATTTCACATTTTCGAAGATATCTCGTGCTGTACCTTCAAGTTGAATAGGGGTATGAAGAGATCGGGAGCGACTCGCAGAAGCTCCGTTCACGCTGGCATATGGCTTTGCATTCTTGTTCACTTCAATGTGGCGACCGAACTTGTCGGTGCAGACAAGCTTTGCTTGACCTCCAGCCATGCTCTGGCCGTTGGGGTGGACTGTGAATATGAAAGCTCCGCCGTCCGTGTGGCTGCCGCCGCGCGCGTTCCAGTAGCGATCGGCTCGTCCCCAGAAGCGTGAATCTTCGTGGGCTAGGCTTTCCAATGCGGCATCAATCCCTTGCTTCTCCGAAGCCGCGAAGCCAATGGAAGGTGAAGCGGAGCTTCCCGCTTGGAGCGCGAAGACTTGCGGGCGCAGCATGCTCGTATCTGTAATGCCGATCAGCCGATACGCAACGGGTACCCCATTCTCAGGCACAGATTGGGCAATCAAGAAAAACCAGGGACCATCGGGTGAGCCGTGAATGTGCACAGTTTGCAGCAGCCGGTAGATGCGCTGCTTGTCAGGAGGCAAGAGTGCGAAATCCCGCTCTGTGGTAGGAGCCAAGGACTCGATGACATACTCCAGCGGATATCCATACGTGCGATGGAGCAAGTCAAAGACAAGCACGGAGACTTCCGTGTCTGTCAGAAAGAGCGGCTGAATATTTCGCTGTGCCAGATACGTACTAATCGAGGCATAATTGGCGAAGTCGCCGTTATGGACGAGAGCTTCGTGCAGTCCCACGAACGGGTGTGCGCCGCCGGGGTGCCAGACCTTGCCCTTCGTCGGATAACGATGATGCCCAATCCAGACGTGAGCATGAAAGTCTTCCAGCTTGTAGTAGCGAACGACATCATCACCGTAGCCCACCATCTTGAGCACAAGCAAATTTTTGCCGTGGGACAAGACGAACGCCCGTTTTTCGCCTGTGGACGCATAGTAGGCACGGTTCAAGCGATATGTGTTCTGGTAGACGATCTCGTCTTCAATACCCTGAGGAGAGAGCTTTTCCAGCTTGTGACTCTGCTTGAATTTCTCGAACACATCGCGTTTGACGCGCACAAAATAGTAATAAACGTCGGGCGGCTGAACCTCGAGCCCCTTAAGTTCTCGAAAATCTTTCAGTGTAGGCACATGCCCGACATGATCGACCTCGAACGTGGGCTGAATATGAGTCTCTTCCACTTCACTGCGCACAGAGGGATCGAGATACGCGATGGCGAGCAAATAGTCACGTTCGAGGATCTCTTGAGTGACGCCCAGCTCTTCGGGAATAAGCCCCACGGCTGCGATGCCGCCGCCCTTGCCGTTGCCGCGATTGCGCATCTGCGTGAGCGCTTGCAGTAGATGTCGCCCTGGGATCTTCGCACTGCATGCGATCCCGATGACGCCGCAGCCGCCCTCGGCTTCGGCTTTGTGCCTTGTGGGTATTTCGTCGGATGTGACCGGTAAGGCTTCTCTCGATGCAATCAACCGTGCGATAGAATCTCTGTCGTTCATCAGTCCCTCCTCCGGTTCCTACGCACTCTTGAACATCTGTTGCAGGAGAACGACCTGCCCCAAGTGATAGCTGTCATGCGCGATCACGCCAGAGACCGCTCTATACAACGGGTGATACGCTTCCGGCAATCCCTTCCCAGAAGCTCGCGAATGATCAGGGCTTTCGTCTTCAATGGCTCTCCTTTCGATAGATCAGCAAATCTGTCCGCCCTCGTAGCTCACGGATATTTTTCAGCCCGAGTTTGCGCACGATGTCTTTGAGCTGAAACTCGATGGACTTGTAAAGATTGCTGATGCGTTCTGCACCCCACTCCGGATCCACCAGTTGAGAGAGTTCGGGATCTGTAGTTGTGAGTCCAAACGGACAACCCCGACCGCGCTCGCAATTGCTGCAACGTGTGCAGCCTAAAGCCACGAGTTCTGCCGTGCCCAAGATACAGCCATCGGCTCCGAGTGCGATGGCCTTTGCGATGTCATGAGCTGTGCGAATCCCGCCGCTGGCCATGACTACGATCTCATCGCGAATCCCTTCCAGGATGAGATGCTTGTGCACCTTGGGGATCGCGAACTCGATGGGCATGGCAATGTTTTTCTTGGCAATCTCGGGGGCAGCGCCTGTGCCTCCATACGAGCCATCAATGTGAACGATGTGCGCTCCAGCGTAGTAACTGCCAACAGCCACCATGTCGATGTCTGTGGGAGTTGAGACTTTCACAGAGACGAGTGCTTCTGGATTGACAGCCTTCACCCAGTCGATGTGCTTTTTGTGATCTTCGACAGAGTAAACAGAGTGGAAAGGAAAGGGCGAAAAGAGGCTTACCCAAGGCACGCTCTCCCGGATCTTGGCTACGGCCATGGTGGTCTTGTCACCCAGAAGATGCCCGCCGAGTCCTGGCTTGGCTCCCTGTGCATACTTAAACTCCACGATCGGCGCGTACTGAATGGTCTCTTCTCTGACGCCGAACATGCCCGTGGCGATCTGCGTGATCACGTGGTCTTTGTAGGCCACAAGCGACTCCGGGTAGCCACCTTCACCGGTAGACGTAAACGTCTTCCACTCTTGAGCGGCTTTGGCACGGGCTAGCATAATACGCTCACTGATGGAGCCATAGGACATCCCTGCTCCGTAGAAGGGGATGGGGATCTCGATCTTCTTGTCAAACGCTCGCCGGTTGAGGGGGATGGTAAGATCTATAAAGGTGTTCTCCGCAAGCCATTGATCTTTCGGGAGGAACTTGAAGTCGAGCACATCGAAGCCGCCGCCGGAGTTGCCGACGCGATACTCAAGTCCATTGCTGGGAGGTCTTCCGGTCTCTGCCTGCACCCACGTGGAGTAGATGAGATCCGCCGTCCAACGAGAATCTCCCAAAGCCGGCATCACCCCGAACTCCAGAGTTGGCCAGACGTGAAAGCCTCGATGCAGCGCTTCCATGTGTTTCTCTATGATGAGTTCGTCTGCTGTCTTCATGCTTCTCCTTCTAGCTGCTATACCTCTCGATTTCAGAGAATGCCTCGCGTTCCAGATCCACTTGGAACATCGCCCGTCCCACTTCGCCCCGCAGACGCCGAACTTCCCTCAGCCCCATGGCTCCCAATACTTCCAGCAGTTGATCTCGCCACGAGGCCATCAAGTTCTTGAGTCGTTGTATGCCCCATTCGACGTTGAACCTTTTGGGCAGTCGAACCCGGCTGGTCTCGGGATCGACACACTCGCCTTCCATTCTGGCCTGCAATGCCACAAGAAGAGGCATATCGAGCGCTACCACGTCTAATCCACAGATGATCGCTTTCGGCACATGCTCGGCAGCGGCGATTCCACCACTGCCGATGAGCGTCACCTCTTCGCGAATTCCCTCTTTGACCAGTGCCTGATGCACCTCTCGGATCATGTCCAGAACGAATCTTCCATCGCGCCCACTCCCGTGGTAATTCGCCGCCAAGTGCAAGAGGCGTATACCACGATGCACATACGAGAGAATGTCGTCATCAAAGGCACATCGTAGAGCGATCAGGCTCTGCGGGAAGCGCTCTCGAATCGCGTCATAGAGGTCTTTGTCCCACGGCATCATTTCCAGCAGCCGAGGCGCAACGCTGAGCTTTTGTAGAACGTCACGCTCCGAGGGAGAGATCAACGGGACGATCTCCGGTCCCTCAAGCTCATGCCGGACGAGCTGTGAGGCTGGCACGATGGTCAGTGTCTCCAGCTCGCGGGCCGCACGACTGAGTGCGATGAACAGCGCTTGGGATTGAGCGGAGATCGGTGGCACATCGAAGACCACGGGGAGCGGAATAGAAAGCGTACGCGGGACGGCACTCTGTGGCATTCCGTGCTCATCAAACTCAAGAAACGATGGCTTCTCACCGATGTCTACAGCGGTGGAGATGTACTCACGCCCGTGGATGCCGTCACGCGTCGGGCGCACGATCTCGGACATATCCGTCCACATGCCATCCCAGCCGGGGCCACCAAATTTGCCTCGATACCCTGCGCCCTTCACGGGAACTCTTCCGCTGCGCGACTCATAGACTATCGTGTCTACAAAGTCAGGAGTGATGAACGAATCGCCCAACTTCGCTCGCTCGGGATTGGGGTAGACTGTGACCATCTCAGGGTACTGAGTGGTGCAGCGTAGACATCCCACGCACAGGTGATCCCGAGGCGCAAAGCCCCCCACTGGCCCTGAAAAGACGCCGTACACGCAGGGTCGGCTCAAGACCACTTCTTTATTGCCACGGTAGTGGATGAGTTCTTTAAGCAATAGCAGTGCTAAACGATGTTTCTTCACTTCAACACGAAAACGGCTGGGATGAGGCACGATGTCTTCGGCGGATCTGGTCTCGATGTGATAGCGATGATACGGCTCAGTAGATGAAAGGGACGAAATGGTTTTGACTTCTCTCAGTTCAACCTTGGCCATGGCTTACTATAGCACAACGATGAGAGATTGGCAAGCAATGTAGATATATTTCTAATTCAGTGCTCAAATACTAACAACTATATTATAAATTAGACATATATGTGGACAAACGTTGTTTCAGCGGTCTCATCCAGCAGGTTGGAACATCTGCGGGTGATTCACAAGGAGTAGTCCTCTTCGCTGGCTTCTTCCAGAAATGCCGCCAGAAGCTTGATTGCTGCTTCAATGTCGCGCCTGTGTGCGCATTCGACTACAGAGTGCAAGTACCGCGTGGGGATGGAAATCGTGATGGCCGCCACACCTTCTCTGGTGAGCTGCATCGCCCCCGCGTCGGTGCCTCCCCGAGGCAGGATTTCCAGTTGATAAGGGACCTTGCGCTTCTCTGCGATCTGCCGGAAGCGGCGCACGAGCTTGGGATTGGAGATGGAGAGAGAGTCCTTGATTTTGATGGCCACACCCTTCCCTAGCTTGGTCACGTGCTCCGTCTCTTGAGCTCCGGGGACATCGCCCGCCACCGTCACATCGAGCGCGATCCCAATGTCGGGAGAGATGCCGTAGCTGGAAACCCGCGCTCCACGAACGCCGACTTCCTCTTGAGTCGTTGCGACAGCGTAGATGTCGGCTTTGTGTCTTTTCACGCGTCGGACGGCCTCGATCATCACGTAGACGCCGACCCGATCGTCCAACGCTTTGCCACTCACGAGCTCTCCCATCTCCACGAAGTCTTGACGCAAAGTGACGAAATCTCCCACCTGGACACGCTTTTTCACTTTCTCGCTCGGAAGCCCCAAATCAATGAAGAGATCCTTGATTTCGAGCGGCTGCTTTCTCTCCTCCTCCGACAAGAGGTGCACGGGTTTGGAGCCGATGGTGCCCACAAGATCCCCCGAATCCGTGTGCACGACCACACGCTGGGCCAGGAGCACCCTGGGGTCAAACCCGCCCATGGGGTCAATCTTCAGGAAACCCGTCTTCTCATCCACGTGGCTCACCAGAAAGCCGATCTCATCCATGTGAGCGGCCAGCATCACTTTCGGGCCGCCTCGTCCTCTCTTCAAGGCAATGATGTTCCCTAAGATGTCGGTCTTCGTTTCATCTGTCAGGGTTTTCAGCTCTTGAAGAACGATGTGGCGCACCGCTTCCTCGCGACCGGGAACCCCAGCGACTTCCGAAAGTCTTTTCAGCAGTTCCATAGTCATTACGAATCCATCCTCTCTCACATAGGTTGGGATGCTCCGTTTATAGAACAGAGAATGCACCCATGTCAATCGGTCTCACGCCGCATAAGACGAAACACTTGGCTCAAACAGACGATAGCGAGTACCCCCAAGACGAGATCCCACCAGAATCCAAGATGAACGCGCACCCCCAAGGCCACTCCACCCAGCAGCAAACCCAAGCCTGCAACGATGAGCAGCCGCTCCAGGTGTGCCCGCTTCAGTGCAAGCTCTCCCTGGACGTGCCCGGCCTCCCTCAGACGACTAGCGGAACCATCCAGATCCCAAGCCACTAGAGCCAAGATCATGCTCACCAGCATCCAGCCAGCAGGCAGACCTTGCCAAATGCCAAAACCTGCCGCACTCACGAAAGCAATCAGACCTACCGAAGCCGCCCCATTCCAATCCCGCCACGCCCCCATCAACCAGAGAATCCCAACGGCTGCTACCACGAGAGCCCAGATGAGAGAAGCCCCCAGCACATACGCGATGAACAGTGAGAGAGCGGCTAAGCCAATGCTCAGTAGGGCAAGCGTTCTCATGAAACACCTCGTAGGGGACGAAACCAGATGCGTGTGCGGCTTAAGGCCGCATGCACCGCTTGATGAAAGGGAGCCTCCACGTTCCAATCTAAGATGTAAGCACCTGCTTGTCGGAGCCTGCGGAGTAGGAGCTGGCGCTCCAAGCGGGCGATGCGGGCAGCCAGTTCGATGTCCTCTCCGGTCTGCAACGTCTTCTGCTCGAAGGAGATGGGATCAGGACTGATGATCAACAACGGATATCCCTGCGCGCGGAGCTTGATGAGCATATCCAGATCTTCTTCTACCAGTGGGCTGACCAGAATCAACTGGGATCGAGGGGGAAAGAGGCGCGTTGGTACATAATCCAAACCCTCAAAGACCAGGCTATGTCCCTGCACGGCCCGCGCCAAAGCGCGCAGGATCTTCTCCCTCTGGATCTTGCCGTATCCGGGGAAGGTCCAATCCAGATGTCCTCCGTAGATGAGTAACCCGACTCGATTTCCGCCACTTAAGAAGGCATCAGCGAGAGCGGCCGTCGCCTGGATCGCATGTTCAAAGAGCGAGCCTTCTCTGGAGATGATATCGCTTCTCTGGCGCGCATCGAGGATCAAGCCCACGTCAGCGACACGCTCCTGCTCAAATTCGTTGATGAAGAGGGTTTCCGGATGGCGAGCGCTGGCCTTCCAGTTGACCCACCGGAGCGCATCCCCCGGCTGGTATCCCCTCACGCCGAAGAACTCTACGCCGGGGCCCCCTTGTCGCGTGGGGATGAGGCCAGAATACACGCGCGTTCGACGCGGCCGAATCTCGACGCGTCGCAGTCGAATCACTTCGGGTAGAACGAAGAGCTGACCAGGTGCCTCCCACATCGCTTGCTTAGCGAATAACCCCAGATGTTCGCTGGCTGTAGCCCGAACTCCAGGAAAGCGATAATAGCCGCGCTCTCCACTCAGCCTGTATTGCAGACGGATCGTTTCACCGGGCTGAAGAGAGGCCAGTATCTTTGGCTTTCCGTCGATCAATCTCAAGGAGGAGGGGACCAAATCTTCCATCAGAATCTCTTCGAGCTGGGAACCTTCATTGGTGACCGAAAGTTTTATGGTCACGGGTTCGCCCGCAGAAGCACGATCGGCGCTCAGGTTCCGGGTGACTTTCAGTTGGAGTGCTTCCGGTTCATAAAGAAAGCCTGCACCAAGATAGATTAAGAGAGGAATCGTAAGAGCGAGCCATGCGCCGCTGAGTGTAGCGAGTCCCACCAGGATCAGGCCGAGGATGAGAGAACTTAAGAGCAAGAGTCGGTTCATGTTTGCATCTTAAACCTCACTCGCGACCTTGTGCTACCCCTAGAGGAGCGGCTAGCGGCTAGCTCGACGCCTGCCATTCTGGGCTTTTGCGATCGGCTTAGGTGTGTTGAGTCTGGTGGCAGCGTTGATTCGGTAAGCGCAAGCTCGGACTTGTATCTGCTTCCCTCACTCCATAAAATGAGGGCTCAATCTTAGTGATGATGGCAGGTGGATGGCGCATGCCCAGGGTGATTCGCGGGAAGGTGTTCATCGTCGGCGATGACGTGAACACCGATGAGATCATCCCGGCTCGTTACTGTACCACTACAGATCTAGATAGCATGGGGGCTCATGCTCTCGAGGACCTTCACGAATCGAAGAATCTTTTTGGTCTTCCCTTTAAGCCAGGTGAGTATAAAATCCTGATCGCCGGTGAGAATTTCGGCTGCGGAAGCTCACGAGAGGTCGCTCCCGTGGCTCTACAGAAAGCCGGCATCGAGGCCGTCATCGCAAAATCGTTCGCGCGCATCTTCTATCGTAACTCCGTCAACATGGGACTGCCCATCTCTAAGAACACAGCACTCGCTCCACCAAAGATCAAGACGGGAGACACGGTAGAAATCAAACTGAATGATGAATTCTATGCCGGTATGGCTCCCGTCCATCGACACATCTTGGAAGCGGGTGGTTTAACTGCCTTCAATCGAAGCGGAGCACGCCTCCAGCAGCCGACGGCTCCCCCGCGCCCAATGACCCTGGCTGAAAAGATCTTGGCTAAGGCAGCAGGCATCGAATACGTGAAACCGGGCATGACCCTCTACGCCGATGTGGATCGCGTGATCACCCACGAACTCACGCTTCCCGTGGCAGCCGAGCAGATGTATCGCGCCTATGGACGGGATTTCAAGATCAAAGACCCGGAGAAGATTCTCTTCGTGGCCGATCACACCATTCAGATCCCGCTCATCCGCGACGACTGGAAATCTCAAGAGATGGTCCAGAAGGCAAGCGTCTTCGCCAAAGAACAGAACTTGCCCTACGCGTTCTTGCCACCGGCGCCATTCGTGAGTTGGGGCATATGCCACGTGCTCTTCCCGGAGAAGGGGCTCGTCCGTCCTGACACACTCGTAGTGGGCACAGACTCTCACACGTGCACTCACGGAGCGTTCGGCTGCTTCGCCTTTGGAATTGGAAATACTGATCTCACGGAAATCATGGCATCGGGGCATCTACTCGTCGACGTCCCAGAAACAATCCTCGTAGAGCTCACGGGAAAGCTGCCCAAGGGCGTCTACGCCAAAGACGCCATTCTCTATATTCTAAGCCAGGTCACCATGAACGGTTTTACGAATTGTGTAGTAGAGTTTAGTGGATCGGCCATTCCGCATCTTACATCCGATGACCGCTCGACCATTGCCAACATGACCGTCGAGGGCGGAGCGACCTGTGGGATCTTCCCGGTAGGCAAACTGCACTCTGACCCAGATGCCCAGTACGCGAAGAGATTCTCGTTCGATCTCTCGAAACTCACACCCTATGTGGCAAGGCCCTATAAACCTGACAATGGAGTGCCCATCTCTGAGCTGGAAGAGGAGGTGAAGATCGATGTCTGCTGGGTGGGCAGCTGCACGGGTGGAAAGCTAGAGGATGTGGCAGCGGCAACCCAGATTGTGAGGGAGCGTCAAGTCTCGCGCACTGTGAGGTTCATCGTTTCTCCTGCCACACTCGGCGTGTGGGAAGAAGCAGGCCGTCGAGGCTGCTCGCGCTGGCTGCTCGAGGCGGGAGCAGAGCTTGTGCCGCCTTCCTGCGGAGCCTGCATTGCCATGGGACCTGGGACACTACGGGTGGAGCAGGTCGGCGTCTTCTCCTCGAATCGGAATTTCAAGGGCCGCTCCGGGCTGGGGGCTGTCTATCTGGCTTCTCCGGCTACGGTGGCCGCGTCTGCCATTCGAGGCCGGATCACAGATCCACGGGAATTCCTTGACTGAGATGAACTTGTTGCCTTCACCTCGCTACACTGGCTATAATGGGCCGACGCGCTTTGGGGAATATCGATCTTTGATAGCTCGGGTGAAGTCCATTCTTCCCATCTTCTTTTTCATTTCTCAGAAAGGAGCGGGGATGGAGAATCGTCCGGAGGCGCAGAATAGTGCCGTTTTTGTGGATTTGGAGAACATCTTCATCGGCTTTCGTAAACAGTATGGTCGGGAGCTACTCGCCAAAGAACTTACCGAGAAAGCGCGGTCGTTCGGCGGCGTCAAATTCATTCAAGTCTATGCCGACTTCAGTGAGCTGACATACCCCGAATGGTTCAAGCTGGAACTAGACAACGAGGGCATTCAGGCGATCAATGTCCCCAAGGAACGTGATCGGGATGGGCGGCCTACCAAGAACAAGATCGACGTCCGGATCGTGGTGGACATCTTCCGCACGCTGGCCTTCCGGCCAGAGATTCAGCGCTACGTTTTCATGACGGGGGATAAGATCTTCCTCGATGTTCTAAATCTCGTCAGAAACGACTTCGGCAAGGAAGTGGTTGTCTGTGGCATCGAAGGGACGGTGGCCCAAGTCCTGCAAGAGGCCGCCTACTTTGAGCCTTTCAGCGTTCGAAGCGACTACGACGGGCAGCTAAGTCGCTTTGTGGCGCTCATGGATCGACTGGAACACCGCATCCTCGACGGCACATACAACTATCTCGGCTGGAAGTTGATCATTGACCAACTGGCCGAGAGCCCCGAGTTTGGCTTCGCCGAGTGGGCCGAGGCCCGCGAATTCTTCGAGCGCATCAAGCGGGAGGGGAAGATCCTGTTCAAGTTCTATCCGGGCGAGAGCCGTGAGATCGAGGCCTATCGGCTGGATCGCAAGAACCCATTGGTACGTAAGATCCTAGGCTTGGACGAGCCGGCGGCGGCTCCAAGGAGGTGATCCTTACATGCTGGACCGAGATTGGGATCGTCCGTTTGAGCTTCGCGGTGAGGATCCCGACAGCGAGGACTGGGACGATGATGATTGGGAGGACAACGAGGAGTGGGATGAGGACGACGAAGACGACGACTATTGATCTTTGAGAGGTGAGGGCTTGGTCCGCGGAGCCCCCCGTCTTTGGGGAAGAGCTACTCTGGGGAAAATCCCACGCACAAGGAGGCAAACTGCGCGGGCAAAACCCCGTAGCTGGTGGAGTCTTGACTCCACACACGGAGGGCACCGCGGCCAAGCCAGGTAAGGAGGTGAGTCTCACTCGGGAAGTGAGAGGATAAATCCATCATCTTGCCCTCCTTCAGTTCAAGTTGGCCTTGCGGCCCTCATGACGCATATCATATTATATCGCTAAGAGAGAACCACTGCAACCCGATCTGTACGCGGGTCTGCAATGGCTGCTGGGGGAGAGTAGAGTGGCGCTGATCCAAATCCTCGACCTGGATGGCCGAGTCAAGCATGATGAGGAGCTAGCGCTCAGCGAGAAAGATCTCGTAGAACTCCACCGTTGGATGACGCTGATACGAGTGCTAGACACGCGGATGCTGAGCCTGCAGCGTCAAGGTCGCATTGGCTTCTATGGGGTGGCTACGGGAGAAGAAGCGGCCGTCATCGGCAGCGCCTATGCCCTCCAAAAACAAGATTGGATCTTCCCAGCTCTTCGGCAGGGCGGCGCGGCGCTCATGAGAGGAATGCCTCTTACACTGCTCATAGCACAGTGCTACGGGAACTCTCTCGATGTGCAGAAGGGGCGCCAAATGCCTTGCCACTACTCTTACAAGCCAGCGAACTTCGTAGCTTGGTCCAGCTGTATCGGGACTCAACTTCCCCATGCGGTAGGAGCAGCTTGGGCTGCCAAACTTAAGAAAGATCCCATCGTCGTGATGGCGTACCTGGGAGATGGGGCCACTTCTGAGGGAGATTTCCACGTATCGCTGAACTTCGCGGGAGTCTTTAAGCTCCCTGTGGTTTTCACGTGTCAAAACAACCAGTGGGCCATCTCTGTCCCGTTCCGTCGTCAGACGGCTTCGGAAAGTATTGCCATCAAAGCGAGAGCGTATGGCTTCGAGGGCGTTCAAGTCGATGGCAACGATGTGTTAGCTGTGTATCGGGTTGCGAGAGAAGCTGTAGAGAAAGCCCGTGCCGGAGGCGGCCCGACGTTGATTGAAGCGGTGACTTATCGCCTGGAGGGACATTCTTCATCTGACGACCCCACGCGCTATCGGGACGAGGAGGAAGTTCAAGAGTGGAAGAAGCGAGACCCCATTGAAAGATTCCGCAAATACCTTGAACGAGAGGGTCTGTGGAATGCACGCAAAGAAGCTCAATTACAAGAAGAGCTGAACATGCAAATCACCCAGGCGATCAAAGAAGCCGAGGCCGCTCCGCTGCCATCGGTCGAGAGCCTGTTTGAGGATGTCTATGCCGAGATGCCGACACACTTGAAAGAACAGCTGGCGTATCTCAGACACTTCGTGAGCAAGGAATGACATCGCCTTCGCTTCTATACCCTCAGTTTTGTGCGAGTATCAAGTGGATCCCTCGTAACACTTGAGTCAACTGGACCTTCGACACTTGTCCGACGCAGTCGGTCAGCTCCTCCTTATTCAACGTGATGATCTGAGAGACGTTGGCCACAGAGTCCTTGGGGAGACCAGTCTGCTCCGCATGCAGGAGGACATTACCGGGTGCACGACTGAGTCGCAGGTTCGAGGTAAGAACGACACAGATGACGGTTCGAATACGGCTTCGATTGAAGGCATTGCTTTGCACAACCAGCAGTGGACGGCGATAGGCAGGTTCGGAGCCTCTGGGCCGTGGCAGATCAGCCCACCAGATCTCCCCTTGAGAGATCACCATGCCTCCCGACCGATCGCCTTACTCTGCGCCTCAGAAAGATCTCGATCAAGGGCTGAGTCCTCTTGGGTGTAGATCTCATCGAGCGTTGTAGTCACGACATCTTGTCGATAGGTGCTTAGGAGGCGCTGCAGTGCCTCAGCGTATAATCTGCTGCGCGACATCTTGAGCTTCTGAGCCAGACGTTCCGCTTCCTCAAAGACCGAATCAGGGACGGAAATGGCAACTTTCATACCCTAAGTATAACACATGTTCATACTCAAGGCAAGAGAATGCGATGGTTCAAGGTATCTGGAGCTTCTCTGCCGGTATGTGGATGTATTTGTCTCCCTCTTCGATGAGCATGATGGGGATTTCGTCTTTGATGGGGTATTTACGATTGCACTGGCGGCAGATGAGCCAATGATCTTTCACCAATTCCACTCGCGTCTTGCACGCTGGGCAGGCTAGTACTTCTAATAATTGCTCACTGACGGCCACAGATGCATACCTCCGCTTTCCGTTGACCCAATTCGCAACAATGTATAGAAGGACACATGGGAATGCAACTTCGTTTTCCGGCTAACGCTCGCCTCGTCGTCAGTCAGCTGTGGCTTCTAAGATTCGCCCGTCCCTAGGAGAAAACCCTAGCGTGATCTCTCTACCTTCTGACTTGAGAAGCTCACCATCGGGATCGGTCACTTTCACAAGCCATTGCTCGCTTCCGCTCTCTACGTGGAGCAGAACCGCATCTCCCAGAAACTCCACTCCGGCCACAACTCCCTGAATGCGATTCTCGCTCTGCTCATTAAGACGCAGTCGTTCCGGGCGCACGAGAAAGTAGACTCGCTTGCCCACTTCAATTGGACCACTTGTGCAATCAACAAGCATCATTCTCTGATCATCTCCCAATTGCAGATGGACTCGCCCGTCTGCCACATCGATCACACGACCCTGCAAGAGGTTCCCTCGCCCCACAAACCCAGCAACGAAGGTCGTAGCCGGTTCATAGTAGATCCGCGAAGGGGTGCCCACTTGCTCCAAGTGTCCCTGATTCATCACGGCTACGCGATCCGAGATGGCCAACGCCTCCTCTTGATCGTGCGTGACATAAAGCGTCGTGACTTGCAGTTGGCGCTGAATCTTTCGGATCTCCAGGCGTAGCCGCTCGCGCAGTTGCACATCGAGAGCACTCAAGGGTTCATCGAGCAGAAGAATTTTCGGGTTGGGCGCAAGGGCGCGCGCGAGAGCCACCCTCTGCTGCTGACCTGCTGAAAGCTCACTCGGCCGACGATTCTCTAAACCGGAGAGCCCAATTAACTCGAGGAGCTCTTGCACTCTGCGATGCTTGTCGATGGAAGTCGTGACGAACTTCAGGCCGTAGGCAATGTTTTCGAAAACGTTCATGTGCGGGAAGAGCGCGTAGTTTTGAAACACAATACCGACTCCACGCTCTTCGGGAGGCGAATGGGAAATGCTTTGGCCGTCCAGCTCGATCACTCCCGAATCAGGAACTTCAAAACCGGCAATGAGCCGCAGAGTAGTCGTCTTGCCACAGCCGCTGGGCCCCACCAGAGTGAGCAGTTCCCCGGCCTCAATGGCCAGTGTAAGATCGTCCACGGCAGTGACGCGCGCGAAACACTTCGTCAGCTTCTTCAGCGTGAGTCGAGCCATCTTTCCGATTCTATCTCCGGCGAAACATGCGCTCCCCTTGACGTTCCAGCAGAACGAACGCACATGCTGAGACGAGGATCATGAGGGTGCTCATGGCACTCGCGGCTCCCAAAGCTCGCCGAGAGTCCAGAAAATGATAGACGGCTATGGGCATCGTCTTCAATCCCGGACGAGCTAGAAGCAGTGTTGCGCTCATCTCCCCCAAGCTGAGCGCAAATGCAAAGAGCCCACCCACCAGCACAGCCCCTCTCAAAAGCGGGAGTTCTATATCAAAAAACGCCTGACCGCGCTTCGCTCCCAGTACGCGGGCAGCCTCGATCAACGATCGCTCGAAGGATTCCAGTAAGGGCACAGTCGCTCGCACCACGAACGGGTAGATGATGACGGCGTGTGCGATCACGATGGCTAGCCAAGTACCGCTAATCCTCAAGGGCGGCGCCAGATACGCTCGCAAGAGGGCAAACCCCAGAACAACGGAAGACGTAGCGATGGGGGCCATGAGTAGGGCATCGAGCAGACGGCTCCCCCGCAGGCGTAGACGAGTCACGCCAAACGCGATGGCCATTCCCAACGGCAATGCCAGAGCCACAGCTCCCAACCCGAACCCCAAACTATTGAGGACCGCGCGAAGTGGCGCGTCTGCGATCAGCGGGTCGTAGTCGGGCTGGAAGATGTACCGATACCATTCGAGCGTAAGCGCTGTGCCCTGAGGGGTCTGTGCAAGAAATGAATCGACGAAGACGGCCAGCACCGGCCCGACAAAGAGGAGCACACTAATCATTATGAAGGCCCAGAGCAGAAGTCTTCCGGGTTGAAGCGCCTGTCTCCAACTGGTGAAGAGGGGTTCCTTGACAGTTCTCCGAACGAGGAGAGTCTCGCGAGCGAAGAAGCCTCCCAGTCTCAGATACCCATAAGTGAAGAGCAGCGAGAAGGAGAGTCCGATGAGGGCCAGCGCTGCCCCCGTGGGTCGGTCGAGGAGAGTCACCACGCGCGTATAGACTTCGACTTCTATCGTAGGGTAGCGCCCGCCACCAAGAGTGAGCACAATGGGAAAACTCAAGAAGCAGAAGATGAAGACGATGGACATACTGCTTAGTAAGGCAGGCAGAAGCTGCGGCAGCGCGATGTCCGTGAACACCCGCCAGCGACTTGCCCCAAGTGCTCTCGCGCTCTCCTCATAGCTAGGATCTAGCCGTTCCCAAGCGGCGTTCACCGTCCTTGCGATGAGTGGTGCATTGTAGAAAGCGTGGGCCAACACAATCGCCCAAAGCGAGTAGAGAATCTTAAGTGGAGGCTCAGGCAAGTTGAATAGCGCCATGAACGCCTGATTGATCCAACCGTTAAAGCCAAAGAGGATCGTAAACCCCAAAGCGACTGTGACCGCAGGCAGCACGAAGGGAACGATCGTCAAAGACTTTACCAGTCGTTTGCCAGGAAAGTCGTACCGTGTGAGAAGATAGGCCAGTGGAAACCCGAGAGCCACGCTCGCCAGCGTACTCAAGAAGGCTTGCTCGATCGTCTTGCCGATCACCAAGCGAAAGTAGGAGTCGGCGAGGATCTCCCCGACTTTCAAGAGTCCCTGGCGCAACAGGCTGCCTATGGGGTAGTAGAAGAAAACCCCTAGAAAGGCAAGAGGAAGGCCGATGAGCGCTACGCGGGCTGCCAGTCTTCTCAGCGTGATCGACTCATCCTTGTTCTTCTCATTGGCTGCCTGCTATGACTTCCGCCCACGCTTGCAGCCAGCGGTCGTCGTTCTCTGCCACATCAGCTAGAGGTAGGGCTGCAGGGCTTGCTGGGACGAGAGCACAGGTCTTCCACTCCTCGGGCAATGTTGCCTGAGAGTTTGCCGGGAACATGATTTCCGTATCGGGCAGCTTCTCCTGAACTTCCGTTGAGAGAAGGAGATTAATAAACTCTCGCGCGAGGCGCGGGTTGTCCGTGCCCTTGACCACGGCAGCTCCAAAGACCGTTCGATATCCCTGGCCTTCCAGTAAGAGCGGCTTGTAGCGGGAGTTGAAGCATGCATCCGTGGAAAAGCTGACCACCAAAGGAGCTTCGCCGTTCTGGAACGCCCTATACGAGGCGCTCCAGCCGGGGAAGATCGCGAGGATATTGGGCAAGAGATTTCGCCAGTAGGATGTAAAATCCTCGCCGAAGTTGTAGATCGTCCAGAAGAGGAACGCATGGCCCACGCTGCTGGTGCGCGGATCTTGAACGAGCAGGCGATCTCGGTATTTGGACGCCAGTAGTTCAGGAAACGTCCGAGGCAACTCGGGAGCCGAAAGTTTTTCGCTGTCGTATACGAGCGTGATGAAGCCGTGCTCGTAGGGGATGAGCATATTGTCTGAATCGAGACGCAACTCCATGGGCACAGTGGACAGATTGGGCACGTCAGCTTCCGAGAGCGACTCAAAGATGTCGAATTGCTTGGCTTTGGGGATGTCGTTGAGTTCGCCCATGAAAACGTCGGCGGGAGTGCCTCCGGCATCGCGCTCGGTGAGGAGCCGGGCGAGCAACTCGCGACTTGGCCCGGTGGCTACAAACTCCACCGTCACTCCGAATTGCTTCTCGAACTCCTGTTTGATGAAGCTTGCAGGGCCATACTCGACGAAACTGTCGTAGACGTAGACGACGAGTTTCCCACCTTCAGCCTGCGACTGAGAAGTGCCTTGACCTCCCAATAGCAACGCAAACGCCAGTATCGCCAAAATGGAAAGCTTACGCATGAGAGACTCCCCCTTTAGTAAGTAGAGATGGGGAGCCTGGATGAAGGGCAAGAGAAGCAGAAATGCAACTATGTCGTGAGGTCAGTCTTGCAGCACGGCGTGTGTTGTGTTGCATGTTCCCTCCGCCGGTATTACCCGGATCAGGTTCGAAGGGTCGACCCTTGTAGGGTCCTCTCAGCCCGGTTCTCCCGAGCTCCCCTTGTGATATTTTCATTTTACCATGTTGTGAGATCCACTGCAAGCTAGGACCTTGGGGCTGTGGATCGACTCTTTAGAAATAGGAATCATTCCTAGAAATACGCTTCACAATCTCATGCTTTTGTGATAACATATAAAAAGCCTGATGCATAGGAGCCAGTGATGCTAGATCACCAGGGCCTTCACGCCCTCGGAATAGCTGCCAGACCGCAGGCCCAGCACTCTTCCCACGTTGTAGCGGATCAACGTCAACCAGACCTGC
>JBBIPG010000012.1:0-45607 GCA_037442925.1 Candidatus Fraserbacteria bacterium
GTTTCGCTCTATTCGAGTACTCCCGAGATGGAGAGCACTTCGTCGAGATCGGCGTGGATCGCAATTATCGAGACGGGTTCAGCACTCTCTGGGATACCACGGAGCTTCCCAACGGCAGATACGTTCTCCGGGCGACGGTCACCGATGCCCGAGGAGTGCGCGCTTCGGTTTTGGCAGAGGTTATAGTGCGGAACTAAGAAATCTCAAAGATCTTGCCTGGATTCAGGATGCTGTTTGGATCGAGCAGCCTCTTGATCTGTTTCATGAGCTTATAACTCTTGCCATGTTCGGCTTCCATAAAGCGGATCTTGCCTATCCCTACGCCATGCTCTCCGGTGGCCGTTCCCCCTAACTCAAGCGCGCGGAAGACGATGGCCTCGTTTACAGCGTTCGCTTTGGCTTTGCTTTGGGGTGTGTCACCGTAGAAGATCCCCACGTGAAAGTTCCCATCTCCAGCATGTCCGAGAATCGGGCCGCTCAGGCTTTGCTTTGCGAGTTCGCGTCGCGCGACTTCGACCATTTCCGGAAACGTGCTGATCGGAACGGCCACATCCACCACAATCGCGCGCTTTCCGGGATTGGCCGCAGCCGAGGCATAAAATGCGTGATGCCGCGCCTCCCAGAGCCGATCACGCTCTTCTTGTCCCATCGCGGTCTGGTAGGCTTGGCAGCCGTTGGTCTTGCAGATCTCTTGAGCCAGCTTCACATCTTCCGCCACCTCTGGACCATTGCCACGGAACTCCAGAAAAAGCGTTGGTAGCTCGGGCAAAGAGAGACCCTTAAAGGCGTTGATGTCCCGCACGGTGATGGAATCCATAAGTTCCAAAGCTGCTGGTGATAAGCCTGCCTGCATGATCTCCACGACGGTCTTCGTCGCTTGTGAGATCTCAGGGAAAGACGCCGTGGCAGCAGAGACTTCTCGCGGCAGGCCGACGAGCTTCAGTGTGATCTCCGTGAATACGCCCAGTGTCCCCTCGGAGCCGATAAAGAGATGCAAGAGATCATACCCCGAAGACGTGCGCATGGCGTTCGTCCCACAGTGGATTACATCACCATTGGCCAGGACGACTTCCATCTTGAGCACGTAGTGTTTTGTCGGGCCATACTTGATTGCCTGAATACCAGCGGCATTGTTGGCCACCATGCCCCCAATCGTACAGGGCGCTCCCGGGTCCGGAGGGAAGAAGAGGCCGTATTTGCTGAGACGTTTGTTCAGCTCTTGCAATACAACTCCGGGTTGTACTCTCACTTGGAAATCCTCGGGACGGATCTCCAAGATCCGTCCCATGCGAGATAGATCCAGACAGATCCCACCGTGGATGGCGACCGGGTTGGCTTCTAGGCTGGTGCCGGCTCCCCACGGCGTCACCGGAATCTTTTCAGTATTACAGAATCTGAGCACTTTGGAAACGTCCTCTGTGGAGTGGGCATACACGATCACGTCAGGAGGGAACTCTCCATGAGCAGATTCGTCCCGTGCATGGGTCGCCAGTTCAGATGGGTTCTGCGAGATCTTCTCAATCTCAAAGAGCGATTTCAATTGAATCAACTGCCTCGCGGATACAGCTTTCATCTCACGCCTCCCTTCCATGTGGATTGTACGCAAGAGCTGTTCGGAAGGACAAATGCGCTGGACAAAGCGAAGCTCCGAAGCCTACAATCAGGGTGATCTCATGGAAAGAAACGATGCAGACTTTGGCCAACTCGTCGATACGTTCGTACAACTGGAAGCCACAAGCTCGGGCAACCAGATGATCCAGATCTTGTCTGAGTTGTTTCGCAAGACGCCTCCTGGTGTCATCGATATCGTGAGTTATTTCATTCAGGGGAGCGTCGTCGCCGAGTACGAGGATCTCAATCTGAACATTGGCGAGCGACTGATGGCGGAGGCCATTGCTCGCGCCTCCGGTAGAGAACGGAGCGTGATCGACGAGTTGCATATCGCCAAGGGCGACTACGGCCTGGTGGCTGAAGTGGTGCTTCAGAGCAAGACCAGCGCCACAGACGAGTTGACCGTGAAGACCGTCCACGATGAACTGCTCATGGTCGCGCAAGCCAGCGGCAAGGGCTCTCAAGAGGCGAAACTCAACCATCTGGCGCAGCTTCTGGCGAAGTCAACTCCTTTGGAGGCCAAATACATCGTGCGCATCGCTCTGGGAACTCTACGCTTGGGGGTGGGAACGATGACGATTCTAAACGCCCTTGCCGTGACCTTCGCTGGCGAGAAGAAGAATAAAGCTCTCTTGGAGAAAGCGTACAACCTCTGCGGCGATATTGGGCTAATCGCACGAACGCTGGCCGAGAGTGGGCTAGAGGGAATCAAGAAGATCAAGATTCAAGTTGGGCATCCGATCAAGATGATGGCCGCTCAACGCGTTCAACTTCTGCGGGAGTTATTCGAGAAGATGCCTGAGGGTTTCGCCGTCGAGTTCAAGTACGACGGCGAGCGTGTCCAGTGCCATAAGCGCGGGGAGCGTGTCATGATCTATTCGCGAAATCTGGAGAACATCACGCATCAATACCCGGATGTGGTTGAGTATATCCAGAGGGGCATTCGAGTGGAAGAGGCCATTGTGGAGGGGGAAGTTGTGGCTTTGGTGCCCGGCACTGTGGATGAATTCCAAGAATTTCAAGTCTTGATGAGCCGCAAGCGCAAGTATGACATCGAGAAATACGCCGAGATGATCCCGACGAAGCTCTTTTTGTTCGATGTGCTCTATGTGGATGGGGGGAGCGTCCTGGAGCGCTCGTATCCTGAGAGGCGCAAGCTGCTGGAGAAGATCACGAATCGCTCCGAACGAGTTGATTTGGCCCAGGCACTCTTCACTCGTGACCTCGAAGAGATCGAAAGCTTCTTCAATGAAGCTGTAGAGCGTGGTTTCGAAGGGATCGTGGCTAAATCTTGTGCACCGGACTCGATCTATCGTGCCGGGGCACGCGAATGGAGCTGGATCAAGTGGAAGCGGGACTACTCCCAGGAGCTTGTGGATACGTTTGATCTGGTTGTGGTGGGAGGCTTCGCCGGACGAGGGAAGCGTTCGGGCACATGGGGAGCGGTGCTCTGTGCCGCATATAATCCCGATCTAGATCGCTTTGAGACGCTCTGTAAGGTAAGCACTGGGTTTAGTGACGAAGAACTCGAAAGACTCCCCAGCATGTTCAAGCTAGATGAACGCGAGGAGCGTCCGGCTCGCGTCTATTCAAAGCTGACGCCGACGCGCTGGTTTGAGCCGCGGTTTGTTCTGGAAGTTCAGGGCGCGGAGCTTACTCGAAGTCCGATTCACACGTGTGGAGCCAACTCCGACGATGCGCCAGGGATTGCCTTACGCTTCCCCCGCTTCATTCGCTTTCGCGAGGACAAGAGCCCGGAGCAAGCGACGAGCGTCGCAGAGATCCAAGCGGTGTATCAGGGCGGTTGATGCCACGTCTTATGATGTGCTACTCTGGGTCTCTACGGGATGAGAAAAGCATTCCAGAGGTGATCTGATGCGATACAGATTGGTCTTCATTTGTGCGTTACCCTGGCTCACATTTGCGACTTTTGCGAGTGTTGTAGTCCAGGGAGTGACATTCGCGGAGTGCCTTCAAGCAAGGGAGTCAGAAGCGAGTAGTGATATACAGGTGCTTCTGGGACGTGCTGACGAGGCTTTTCGTGACGATGAAGATTTCAACGATGCTCAGCTCTGTGAGGCGCTACGCCTCTATGAGCGCGTTCTCGCTCTTGATCCAGCGAATAAGCGAGCGCTGAATAACCTCTCACAAGGCTACTTCATGTTGGGCATTGAGTTCTTGCAGGCCAAAGAAGAAAAACGCCAAGCATTCGAACGGGGGCGCGATCGAGGGCTGGCACGATTGGGCGTGCCCTTTCCGGCGAACCCGATTTTTCTGTGCGCAGCAGCTCTACCCATCATTCAAAAGGCTACAGAAGAAGCAGGTCTTGAGGATCCCGAGCGCGTGATCGCAGGCATCTTCTGGTCCGCAAATAACTGGGGCAAGTGGCTGGATACCCTACCGGAAGGTGAAAGGATCTCCCGTGGGTTTGGCGATCTGCCCTGCGTACAAGGCAGCTTCGCGCGCTCGCTGGAGCTCGATGAGACATACTTTGCAGGTGCCCCACGCCGTTCGATGGGATCGCTGATTTCCCAGCTTCCCGGTGGGAACTTAGCCGAGGCACGCGCTCATTTTGAGAGGGCCATCGAGATCGCTCCCGACTTTCTCGAAAACAAGGCGGACCTCGCCTGTGGGTATGCCGTAAAAGCAGGCGATCGTGCGCTCTTCGACCGCTTACTTGATGAAGTCCTTCAGGCTTCGATTGGCGAGAAGTATATCTTCTGGAATCGTCGCGCCCAGCGGTTCGCCCAAGACTTGAAAACACGAGCCGAGGAATTGTTCGCGAAAAGGGAGTGTAAGCTGTAATCACTTGAGGCTTTGCAAAAACGCCACAAGCGCCTTGAGATCTTCTTCAGAGAGTTGTCTATAAGAAGGCATGATCCACGAGATGCCTTCGGATTCCCTCAGCACGTAGACCGAGACGGGGTTGATGAGATGGCGCAGCTGCCATTCATCAGTTCTGAGCCTTAAAGCCTCGTGAGTGAGATTAGGCCCGATCTGCCCGCCCTCAGCGATGCCATTGATCGAGTGACACCCAATGCAGCCTTGCGCACGGAACAGCTCTTTACCGCGCTCAACGTCAGCCATGGTGAAGCGAGGTTGCCCTTGCTCGTCTTTCGGGATTTCTATTCGGGCTGTGCCCGCATTGTCCGGACCGGAACGATCGGGCGTGAGCGTTCCCAAATAGGCCACCAATCCTTCGATCTCTTCGTTGCTCAGGCGGGAGAAGGAAGGCATAAAGGTTCCCGGAACGCTCGCGTGTGGATCGCCCAGTTTCTCTCGTAGCCATGCGGCATCACGCCGGACGCCGATGTTGTCAAGCGAAGGGGCCAAGACGCCCCCTGCAAGATCGAGGTTATGGCACGCAATACATCCTTGGCTCTTGAAGACGAATGCGCCAATCTCTTTGGGGGCGAGTCCGGGATAGTTGGTGGAGAGTTCAAGGTCTTCTTCGTTGTGTGCAGGTTGGTAGGAGAGATTCTTCCAGAATGAGAATCCTTCAGAGACGACGAAGGCCAGCACCAGTCCGCTGACAAGAACCAATGCGAGATTGCCGAGTCTATTCATGGTGGTTTCCCCTTCTCCCCAAGCAGCTTTAGTGTAGCAGGCGCTCTGCTCTTCGTGCAACGATGTTCGAGGTGTCTCTAGCTAGCTGGGATATTGACGAGCCAGAGGGCGGAGCTGGCAACGGAACCGCCGCATGCATCAAAGAGTGTGAACTCCACCGTGTTCTTCCCTGAGAGGAAGAGATCTGTGATGTCTTGGGGATCATCGGGCCCTGTGGCCAGGCAATCCCGACTGAAATCCACCAATCGATACTTCTCGGTCCCATCCGGGCGGATCACTTTGATGTCGAGCACATCATCCACGAAGATGGAACCGTCTCCAAGCTCAGTGGAGCTGACCACGACTTTGCCTCCCGAGTACTGAACTTTGAATTGCTTGGAGAAGAAGGTCTCCCCCTCAGTTGCTGGTCGTCCTGGGATAGCTTGGGTAATCAAGACGGGAAAGGCAACAGAATCCTCTTGGGGACTAAAGAGATCCGAGAGAAAGCCGCAGCCGGTAAGAGAGATAGCGAGAAGAGCTAGAGTCAGTCCCGCACCAACTCGAACCGGAACCATGTTTCGACCACCTCCCTACTTGTACCTGCATATTTTACGACGGCCCATTACTCAGGCCAACTCGATGGTGCTTGGCTGGGAGTTCTCTATGCAGAGCATCGGATTGCTGCTATAATGCGCGCACCAGAAATCTTCTTGCCCTACAGAGAAAAGGAGGCAGCTCATGTTTGCACAGGTGAAGGTCACTCGGAGGAAACTCCTCCAATGGAGTGCGGTTTTCGCCGCGGGGGCGTCGGTGGCCGGTGGGTTTATCAGGGGTAGTTCAGCGATCGCATCAACAGGGGGGTTGTATGATGAGCTGGAAGAGCTGACGATTGCAGAAATGCAGGCAAGGATGCGTCAGGGAAGTCTCTCTTCCCGCGGACTCGTGGAGCGGTATCTGGCCCGCATCCAAGCCCTTGATACATATGGCCCAAAGGTGAACTCCGTCCTCGAGATCAACCCCGACGCGCGGGAGATCGCTTCCGCGCTCGATCAGGAGCGGAGGGTAAGAGGCGCGCGCGGACCGCTCCACGGCATTCCCATCCTCCTCAAAGAGAACATTGACACTGCCGACAAGATGATGACGACAGCCGGCTCACTGGCTCTCATCGGATCAGCTCCTCAGCAAGATGCGACTGTGGTAAAGAGGCTTCGAGAGGCAGGTGCTGTGATCTTGGGCAAGACGAATCTGAGCGAGTGGGCGAACTTTCGATCGTTTCGTTCCTCGAGCGGCTGGAGCGCTCGCGGTGGACAGACACGCAACCCCTATGCTTTGGATCGAAACCCGTGTGGATCTAGCTCGGGTTCCGGCGCGGCCGTGGCCGCCAATTTCTGCGCCGCTGCACTGGGAACCGAGACGGACGGCTCAATTGTCTGCCCGTCATCTACCAATGGCATTGTGGGCATCAAACCGACCGTTGGGCTCACCAGCCGCGCCGGGGTCGTCCCCATTTCGCATAGCCAAGACACCGTCGGCCCCATGGCCCGGACCGTGGCCGATGCCGCCACGGTGCTCAGCGCCATCGCCGGAGTAGCTGGAAGCAATATAGATTACACGCGCTACCTCGATCCGAATGGCCTACAGCGAGCGCGCATCGGTGTGCCCCGCAAGTTCTTCTACGGCTATAGCGAAGAAACCGACGCGATCGCTGAGGAGGCAATCCGAGCTATGAACGACGCTGGCGCGGCCATCATCGACCCAGCAAACATTCCCACTGCCGAGCAGATGTTTTCCGATCCGGCTGAGTTCGAGGTGTTGCTGTACGAGTTCAAGGCCGATCTCAATGCGTATCTGGCCAGCCGAAGCGGAGTGCAAGTCCGTACGCTCGCTGAGTTGATTGAGTTCAACAAGAAGCATGCCGACGAGGAACTGAAGTACTTTGGGCAAGAGATCTTCCTGTTGGCAGAAGAAAAGGGGCCTCTTACAGAACCGGCGTATCTCGATGCGCTGGAGAGGAGCCACCGACTGTCGCGGCAAGAAGGCATTGATGCCGTCATGGACCGCTATGAGCTGGACGCGCTGGTTGCGCCTACGGGTTCACCCGCTTGGCCCATTGATCTTATCAACGGCGATCATTACTTGGGTGGAAGTTCATCGCCAGCCGCCATGGCCGGTTACCCGCTGATCAGTGTGCCGGCTGGATTCGCGTTTGGGCTACCGGTTGGGATCACATTCATGGGACGAGCCTTCAGCGAGCCGACGCTCATTCAACTGGCATATGCCTTCGAGCAAGTCACACGTGCCCGGCGTCCTCCGCAGTTTCTGGACACGACAGCCTTCTAGAGCCGTGTGCGCATTGGGCAAAAAGAAAGAGCTTGGCCTGCTGCTGGGGAAAAATCCACGCTGGTAGAGGTGGGAAGCGTGGCAAAACCCTGGCAGCTACCTGCCAAGCCCTCTCCGACCCACATTATAGCAGATCATTTGAAAGATTTCGATAGACGCCAGCCACCTCCGGACGCCTCATTTGTCTTTTAGATCTCCAGAACTTCGCTCCGCTGGTCTTGATGGGAGAGATGCACCTCACAGCGGAAGAGACCGTCGAGACGGCTTTGAACAGCGCAGAGGGCCAGATCCGGGCGATTGTTCTGCTGGCTCAGATGCGCGAGGATCGCTTTCTTCAGGGTTCCTTGCTGTGCGAGTTCCCCAATGAGCTCTGCCGCGGCGCGGTTGGAGAGGTGTCCCACGGGACTACGAATGCGTTGCTTCAGATCCCAAGGATAGCTGCCATTCATGAGCATATCTAGATCGTGATTGGCCTCAATGACGAGTCCCTCGCATCCGCGCAGCAGTTGCCTTAGCGGAGCTGTCACCGTGCCCAGATCGGTTGCGATGGCCAATCGGGTTCTCACTCCCCCCTGATGAGAAGGTCCTTCGATGAGAAAACCGCAAGGATCAACGGCATCATGGAAGACGCGAAAGGTGTGAATCTGTAAATCGCCAATCGTCAGGGAATCTCCCGCGTGAAAGGTCCGTACGGATTCGTGGTTGCTGAGCGCCCACCGCGCATGAGGCAGCGTGCGATCACTGATGTACACAGGGCAACCCAGTCCCAGCGCCACGCGGCTCAACTCCCGACAGTGATCCCCATGTTCGTGCGAGAGGATCAGAGCGTCCACACGTTCAGGATCAGCGCCGATCTCATCCAGCTCTTGGGCGATGCGGGCGAGGCTGATCCCGGCATCGATGAGGATTTGGGTCGTGCCGGCTGCCACATAGGCACAGTTGCCGCTGGAGCCGCTGGCCAAAAGGCAGAATTTCATCACGATGGGCTAGAGATCGAGTGACTTATAGAGACGCTGGCGCTGTTCGCTCCGCTGGCCGACTTGCGCGATGACTCGACGAGCTTGTCTTGTCCAGTTGAGGAGTGAGGCGCGAGAAGAAGCGACGTTCTGCTGTTTCTCCTTGGCCAGTCGCCGTCCAGAACTCTCGATCTGCAACTCCTCTTGCCGTCTCTCCAGGGCCTGGCGGAACTCCTGCACTTGTCGAAAGTAGAGAACAGCTTCCTCTTCGTGCTTCGTCAACTGCTTGATGGACAGGTTGTATTTGCCTTCTTCGTTGATGCCGATGACTTTGACCGTCACATCTTGGCCGATCACCAGATAGCTCTCGATGTCCCTTACGTATTCCTCTGCCACCTCGGAGATATGGACCATGCCCACGTCGCCGGTGGGTAGCTGCACGAACGCTCCGTAGGGTTTGATGGCGATGATTCGGCCTAGAGTTGTGTCTCCCACCTGCCAGACTCTATTCATAGGGATTCACGCTACCCTATCAGATTCGTGACCACAAGACAAGTCATTCGACGGACGCGCTCATTTGGGCTAGAGTATGGTTCCTATGAAAGCCATCGTCTTGCCGGAGCATGGAGGCATTGAGAGACTCGTCTATCAGCCCGATTATCCGGAACCCCACATGGGCGCTTACGATGTGCGAGTGCGGATTCGTGCTACGACAGTCAACCGCATTGACTTCTTTGTGCGCCAGGGTTATCCCGGTGTTCAGATTCGTTTCCCTCACATCCCGGGGGCCGATATTGCCGGCGTTGTGGAGGATGTTGGGCCTCACGTGAAAGACTTCCGCAAGGGGGATCGAGTGCTAGCCTGGCCTCTCGTAGCATGTGGAGCGTGTGAGCTCTGCCGCAAGAGGAAGCGCGGGCTCTGTTTGCAATGGAAATACTTCGGGCTTCACGTAGACGGATCTTACGCGGAGTATATTTCTGTTCCAGAAGAGAATCTGATTCGCCTGCCAGATGGAATCTCTTTCGAAGAGGCGGCAACGCTTCCGGTAGCTGGTCTTACGGCCTATCACGCCCTCGTCACGGTGGGCAGAGTACAAACGGGCGAAACGGTGCTCATCTGGGGAGGTTCCGGGGGGTTAGGCACCTTCGCTGTCCAGATCGCTGACCTCTTGGGGGCGCGCGTGATCGCCACCGTGGGGAAGGATGAGAAGCGCAAGCGGGTGGAGAGCCTGGGTGCCGATCTTGTGCTCAACCATCACACCAACGATGTAGTCTCTATGGCGAGCGAGTTCGTGCGCGGGCGTGGAGTGGAGGTCGTCTTGGATTCGGTAGGTGCCCAGACATTCCCGAAGGGCTTTCAGCTTTTGCAAAAAGGCGGACGGTTGCTGCTCTGTGGCAAGTTGACGGGTCTCGATGTGTCCTTAAGCCTCCATCAGACGTATCTTCGGCACGTGAGCATTCTCGGACTCTATCTGGGTGAGAAGCACGAGCTAGAAGCGCTGCTGCGCTGGGTGCAAGAGGGCAAAATCCAGCCCGTCATTGGCCGCCATCTCGACCTCAGAGATGCACCGCAAGCTCACCACCTGATGGCTTCGGGTGAATACGTCGGCAAGCTCGTCCTCATCCCCTAAGCGCCCAGACTACGGCTGGCGGTTCTTCCGCTCGAAACCGATCATCGTCCAAAGAGCCAGCCCAACCAGCGCCAAAAAGAGCAGAATAAGCACGATTCTACCGATCATAGTGATCTCCTCGCTTCCTTCATCTTCATGCACCGCTGACTCGTATGACCATTTCCACTTCCACGGTGGCATTGCGCGGCAAGCTCGATACTCCGACGGCCGCGCGCGCATGGCGGCCTTTCTCTCCAAAGAGTTTTACGAGCAGCTCAGAGGCCCCGTTGACGACCTCGGGTTGGTTGCCAAAGTCCGGTGTGCAGTTG
This sequence comes from Candidatus Fraserbacteria bacterium, assembly GCA_037442925.1. GTDB lineage: Bacteria > Bipolaricaulota > Bipolaricaulia > RBG-16-55-9 > RBG-16-55-9 > RBG-16-55-9. The sequence continues at coordinate 10,392 of JBBIPG010000012.1, forward strand.
ACAAAACCTCGAAGCTGCACGATTTCGTCAATCTTATCGAGCGATCCCACAAGGGATTTTGCGACCGCTAATGCATTGAGGGCGCAAAGCTGGGCCGCTTGGTAGCCCTCTTGCTGTGTGCGTTCCGCACCCACCTTGCCCACACACACGAGCTGCCCATCCCGCAGCGGCAATTGGCCGGAGATGAAAACAAGATCACCTACGCGCTTGGCGGGGATATACGCCGCCACAGGTTTGGGGGCCTCCGGAAGCTGTAACCCCAATTCCTGTAGCTTGGCTTCTATCGATGCCATGTTAGGCCTCCTTCAGTGGGACGATGACGAAAACACAGCGCCAATTGCCGTGATCGCTTGGGTAATGTCCTCAGAGCTGACGTCTAAGTGTGTCACCATGCGCACTCTTGTCTCACTGATGGGTAGAGCCAAGACACCCTGGCTCTGTAACTCGCGGGTGAATCGGGATGCGGGCATATTCGTCAGCTCACAGATGACAATGTTTGTCTCAGGTGGAGTCACACGTACTCCCTTGAGCTCAGCAAGAGCCTGAGCGAGTCTCTTGGCATTCGCATGATCCTCGATCAGCCGTTCGACGTGGTGTTGCAAAGCATAGAGACACGCGGCGGCCAGAACACCCACTTGGCGCATTCCACCGCCCATTCGTTTTCTCACAATGCGCGCTTCTTCGATGAACTCTCGACTGCCTACGAGCATCGAGCCTATTGGTGCACCGAGGCCTTTGGAGAAACAGAACATCACCGAATCAAAACGGCTTGTCAACTCTTGTACGCTTTGCTTGTGCGCAGCGGCTGCGTTGAAGACCCGCGCACCATCCAAGTGCACGGGGATCTTCTGTTCCTGGGCGTATTCGATGACTCGTAGGGCTTCATCTTGCGGATAGATCGAGCCGCCCTTCATGTTGTGCGTGTTTTCCAAGACGATCAAGCCAGTGCGGGCATTATAATACGCACGAGGTCGAATGGCCCGCTTGACTTGCTCTACGCTGAGCCAGCCTTGTTCCGAGGGGATCGTGCGAGGCAAAACGCCCGCAAATGTCGCCATGGCGGAGAGTTCATAGTTGACGATGTGGGAGTCAGCCTCAGCGATCACTTCATCTCCCGGACGAGTATGGACGCTGATGGCGATTTCGTTTCCCATGCTTCCGGAAGGGACGAAAAGACCCGCTTCATGCCCCGTGAGTTCGGCGCATAGCTCTTGCAGATGGTTGACCGTCGGGTCTTCACCAAACACGTCATCGCCCACTTCCGCATCGGCTATGGCTTTACGCATGCCGGGTGTGGGACGAGTGACGGTATCGCTTCTTAGGTCAATCACTTTTCTCATGGCGAGCGCATCAAGATAGCTCAACAACGGGTGAGATTGCAAGTCATGTTTCTGCTTCTCTACAATGCAAATGATGCGAAGCATCTCTGGATGTGATGCCATGAATGACAGTGATCGGTTGCTGCGAGAGATCAGGGAAGATCACCGCTCTGGAGCGGTCACGCTCACTCTTAAAGCAAGCGAAGCCCTTCGGTCGCTTCTCCAAGAGCTGCAAGCCCAGCCGAAAGAGCATAGACACCCTCGTCTGCAAGGATTCGCTCAGCAACTCATAGAAGCGCAGCCAGAGATGGGTTCGATTAGAAATCTTGCGAGAAAAGTGCTTGATACAATTCAAAACATGCCTTCGGAAAGCGTTTTGCAAGCCATCGAAGATTTCGTTCACGAATTGGAGAAGAGCAGTGAGAAGATCGCGCAGCATGCCGTGAAGCTCATTCCAGCTAATTCGCCAGTGATGACGATATCCCACAGTTTGACGGTTTTCCAGACCATGAAAACGGCAAGACGAGAAGGGAAGGCGTTTTCTGTCGTCTGCCCTGAATCGCGTCCTCTCTGTGAGGGAGTGGATCTGGCTCAGAGATTGCACGAACTCGGTGTGCCTGTGACAATCTGTGCCGATGGCTTAGCTCCCTCTTTCGTATCCCAGTGTGATGCGGTCCTGGTCGGTGGCGATGCCCTTGCACCGGAAGGCTTGGTCAATAAGATTGGGACGTATCCACTGGCATTGGCGGCGCGCGAGGCAAAAGTTCCATTCGTAGCGTTGATCGGCACTCAGAAATTCCTCTGCCACTTTGATTCAGGGTGGATTCGCGAGCATGACCCACGAGAGTTGGTGCCCAACGCGAAGGGGAATACTCCTGTCTGCAATCGTTACTTTGATCTGACTCCTCTTGCGCTCCTTACGAAAGTAGTCACAGAGAAGGGCATTCATTCAATGGAAGAGATAAAGGAGATGCTCGTGTCGTGAGTGCCACAGCAAGGATCATTGCCATTGGTAACGAACTACTCTTTGGCATCGTGCAAGACACGAACACGCATTGGCTTTGTGCGCAGATCACCGGCTTGGGGGGTCGAGTGAAGCGCTGTGCCATTGTGCCGGATGATTGCCAGGCCATTTGCGAAGAGATCAAGCAGGCGCTCACTTCTTCGACGGATCTCATCATAACGACTGGTGGTCTTGGTCCTACTGCCGATGACATGACATTGGAAGCCTTGGCTCAGGCGTTGGGGGTACCTGTTGTAGAGAATCCAGAAGCTGTGGAGATGGTCGCAAGCCGGTATCGTGAGTTGGCAGATGCGAAGCGAGTGGATAGCTTTGAGCTTACAGAGAGTCGTCGCAAGATGGCGTATTTGCCTGAGGGAGCTGTGCCGCTGGCAAATCATGTGGGTACAGCTCCTGGCGTACTCATAAAGCATGACAAGACCTTGATTGTGGCATTGCCCGGCGTGCCTTCTGAGATGAAAGACATCTTCCAGAACGCGCTTCAGCCGCATTTGAAAGAGATCTTTGGTAAGGCGTATTACGCGGAGAAGACGTTGATCGTCGATCTGAATGACGAGTCGCGCATTGCGCCGCTCTTGCGGGAGCTACAGAACGCTTGGCCTGAGGTGTATATCAAGTCACGTCCCAAGGGCTTTGATGAGGGCATGAAGATCTTGATTACACTAGCCATGAGCGGCGAGCAAGCTGTGGTGGAAACGACTTTGAAACGGCTTCTCAAAGAACTCCAAGGGCGTCTAGGGCGCGAAGGTCTCGCTGGTGCCTTTCCACTTTCGCAAGAGAAAGAATCTGTCAGCGGATCAGAAACGGATTAACGGATCACGCAGCCTGCGGGCATCGGCTAATCCGCTCTGCTCATCCGCTGACAGACTTGACTTCTCCGCCCAGTTGGCCCTACCATTTCTCACTAAAACTGTGAGGAGGTGGTGGAACATGAGACGCCTCGCTCTTTCAGTCTGGTCGCTTGCCCCTTGGGGTTTATTATACCGCCCTCCCCGCTGGGCGAGCCTCAGCGGCTCTCCCCAACATAAAGACAGCTTGACTTGTGCCTTCCCACGTGCGATCATCTTCTTTCGGGGTTGGCATGTCTTTCTTGCTATTGATCTTGAGAAATCTCTGGCGCCAGAAGATTCGCAATCTGCTCACCTTGCTGGGCGTGAGCATCGGAGTTGCGACCATTTTGGCCCTCGGCTTAGTCATGAATGGTTTCGAGCAGAGCCTCGGAGCCACGATTCGTTCGGGCAAGGCGGATTTTACCATTGCCAATGCCCAGGCCCCTGCCATTCTCTTCAGCTCCATCGATGAGAGCAGGTGGGCTGAGATCGCATCATTGGACGGTGTGGAGCAAGCCGCAGGCGCCCTCTTCTCCCTGACGCGATTCCAAACCAACCCGTACTTTCTCTTGATCGGCATTCGTCAGGAAGATTTAGATTTCGCGGGCGTCCGATTCACCGAGGGCCACCCCTTTCGCGCGGATGCCGAAGACGAGATCATCCTGGGCAAGACAGCGGCATCCAGCGCCCATGCCCATCTGGGTGATAGTGTCTCCATCAGCGGCCGCTCGTTCAGAGTCGTCGGCATCTTCGATACAGGCAACGTGTGGGAAGATGGAGGTGCACTGCTGCCCTTGAGTGTGTTACAGACTTGGCAGCGTCGCCAGGGAGAGATCTCGATGATCCTAGTGAAGGTCAAAGCTGAAGCATCTGTAGATGCTGTGGCTCAACGCATCGAGGAGCGTTACGTCGACGAGCTGGTGACCATGCGCTCCGTTGCCGAATCTCAGAAAGTGGTGAAAAGCCTCGGCATTATGCGAGCGGTGAGCTGGGCTGTCTCGATATTGGCCTTGGGAATTGGCGGAATCGGCGTCATGAACACGATGATCATGGCGGTCTACGAGCGCACGCGGGAGATCGGCATCTTGCGGGCCGTGGGCTGGAGACGCCGACGCGTCTTGACTCTGATTCTAGGAGAGTCCATCATCATCGCTCTGCTAGCCGCTGGGGTCGGGTTCTTCACTGGCGTCTTAGCTGTGAACGGGCTATTGCTACTTCCCTGGATCAAGGGCTTGATCGCTCCGGCATATTCGAGTTCGCTCTTCTTGCAGTCGCTGGGAATCGCTCTGGGTGTGGGGGTTATCGGCGGACTCTATCCAGCATATCGTGCGTCGCGCATCACTCCTACGGCAGCCCTTCGCTATGAATGACCCCATTATTGTGATTCGCGATCTCAGCAAGACGTATGAGAAGGGCAGGACAACGGCTCTTCGCGGCGTCAACTTGGAGGTGACCCGAGGCGAGTTTCTGGCCATCCAGGGCCCGTCGGGCAGTGGCAAGTCGACCTTGCTCAACATGATCGGAGCGTTGGATCAGCCGGATTGCGGCTATTTGAACGTCGCTGGCGAAGATCTCTCCAGAGGAGGGGATCTCTCTCGTTTTCGCGCGCAAGTGGTTGGTTTCGTCTTCCAGCTCCATAACTTGATCCCCGCCCTTACAGCTCTAGAAAATGTCTTGATGCCCATGTTTGAGTCACAGATGCCCAAGCGAGCTGCGCGCGCGCGGGCGATGAGCCTGCTCGAACAAGTGGGCTTGAATGGCAAAACTCATCGCTTGCCTACGGAGCTATCCGGTGGAGAGAGGCAGCGAGTGGCCGTGGCCCGCGCGCTCGCAAACGACCCGCAGATCATCCTGGCCGATGAACCCACAGGCAATCTCGATTCCCAAAGCTCCGAGCAGATTCTCCAGCTTCTGACGCACATCCATCGGGAGCGCGCAGTGACGTTGATCCTCGTCACCCACGATGAGGTCATTGCCCAAAGGGCCGATCGGGTGATTCAGATTCGCGATGGGGTGATCGTTTCATGAGGACGTTTCACAGCTGTTGGCGCGGTATAGCTTTCAGCATGGCATTGGGCATCGTCACCTTCGTATTGAGCTCGTGTAGCATCGTGCGGGCGCAAGCCCCGATGGTCTCTCTGCAAGAGATCATCACGGGGTTAGCTTTGCCGGTGGCCATCACCCATGCGGGGGATGGCTCAGGACGACTCTTCATCACCCTGCAAGGTGGACAGATTCTCATCTATGACGGTCGCCGACTTCTGCCAACGCCTTTCTTAGACATCCGTTCGCTTGTTGCTTGTTGCGGCGAGCAGGGACTGCTGAGTGTGGCGTTTCATCCCAACTATGAGCAGAACGGCTATTTCTACATCAATTACACCCAGAGACCCGATGGAGACACAGTGATTGCCCGCTATCACGTCTCCAGCGGTACGGACGTTGCCGATCCAGATTCGGCCGTGATTCTGCTCGTGATCCCTCAGCCCTTCAGCAACCACAACGGTGGCCAGCTGCAGTTCGGCCCCGATGGCTATCTCTACATCGGCATGGGAGATGGCGGCTCCGGAGGTGATCCACAAAACAACGCCCAGAATGGTCAGACTCTCCTGGGCAAGATGCTCCGTATTGACGTGAACAATGCGGACACGAGCGATGGCTTGATGTATGACATTCCCGCGAATAACCCGTTCATCAACGATCCCAAGGTGCGAGATGAGATCTGGGCGCTGGGGTTACGCAACCCGTGGCGGTTTAGCTTCGACCGTGTCACGGGAGATCTTTTCATTGGGGATGTTGGTCAAAATAGCTGGGAAGAGGTGGATTTCCAGCCAGCGAGTAGCGCAGGCGGTGAAAACTATGGTTGGCGGCTCATGGAGGGCATGCATTGTTTCAATCCCTCCACAAACTGCAATAATGGAAGACTGACTCTGCCCATCCTCGAATACGATCATTCGCTGGGCTGCTCCATTACGGGAGGCTACCGGTATCGGGGTGCACAGATTCCCCGGCTCTATGGGATCTATCTCTATGGCGACTACTGTTCCGGTCGGATCTGGGGTGCCACCGAGAGCAACGGGCGGTGGACAACCCGAGAGTTTCTGAACACAGAGCTTTCCATCAGCACCTTTGGCGAAGATGAATCTGGTGAACTCTACGTTGCCCACCACGATGGCGCCAACGGGGCGATCTATCGCATCATCGCAAAGCCTTAGGCTTCCTTCGTGAAATAGATGAAGCCATCGCTGCCCTTGGCGGCATAGTACGCTTCGATGGCAATAGGAGCCAGAAGATTTCTGAGGATCCCCGTGACCTCCCTCAGGTCGTCCTTCTGTCGTTCTTTGAGGGACTTGTCGAGTCCGCCATACTTCTGCAAGAAGGCGGGTAGCAGGCGTTCCTCGTTGTACCACGCGCAATCTTCGTGGGAGATCACGATGACTCGCTTGAGCCGATGGCGTTCGATCAAGAACTTGAGCCACTTCTGCCCCACCCAGGCGAACTTCGGCAGATACTCCGTGAGCAGTAAGAACTGCGGCCCGCCCGGCACGGCGAGCCAGTCGTAGGTGCCCTCAGGTAGACCGAGGTGCTTCTCTAAAAACTCGCGCACATAGGGGACGAAGACATTGCTCGTGCATGTGATCACGAGCACGGAGCTCTGCTGCTCGGTGAACGGCTGTTGGGATTTATAGACGGACTCTGGCATCCCAGTTCCTTTCAGTCACGCTTGCCCTTAGGAGCTTCCGGCTCTTCTTTGATGCCGATCTTGCCTAGGAGCACACTTAAATCGATCCCCAACGCTTGTGCAGTCTGCATCAGATTGAACATGGTCGTCGGCACGGTGTTGGCCAGTCGATGGAGAGGATTTGTCCCGTCGCCCGAGCCGCTATCCACCATGACGATCTTGTCGATGTTGCCTAGTGGCGCGGCCACGGCGCCCGCCACCGGCGCGTACGACTTGATCACGTCAGGGAATTTCTCCAGCACCAACATCGTCTTCGCTGATTCGTCCAGTTTGGCAAACGCTTCAGCCTTCTTGAGTGCCCCTTCGGCTTCCGCCAGCAGTTTGGCCTTGATACCTTCTGCCTCCGCCAGGAGCTTCGCGCGAGTGCCTTCGGCTTCTGCCAGCAACTTGGCTTTGATTCCGTCTGCTTCTGCCAGGAGCTTGGCTCGCGTGGCGTCTGCTTCACCTATACCCTCTAGTGCCAAGCGTTGTTTCTCGGCATCGGCCACCGTGATGATCGCGGTCCGATGTCCTTCGGCCTCGAGGATCTCCCGCTGTTTGGCCCCTTCTGCTTGCAGGATGACTTGTTGCTTCTGGGCTTCTGCAGGCTTTACGACTTCGGCCAGCAGCTGTCGCTCGCGGCGCTGGGCTTCGGCCTCGGCGACTTCGGTCTGCTTCTTCGTGCGTATGAACTCCACTTGCACTTCTTGTTCCACGACCTCTTGGCGGGCTCGGGCTTCCGCGAGCGGTCCGGCCTGACGGGCTTTGGCTTGTTGCGCTTGGACTTCGGCCTCGAACTGAGCCTTGCGAACGTCGCGTTCTTTCTCAGCTTGCGCGATGAGTGCCAGGTTTTCATTTTCGCGTTCTTTGCCTTCCCGGATGGCCGTCGTAGACTGAATGGTGGCCTCGCGGGCTGCCAGGGATTCGCCGATCTGAGCGTCTCGCTTGACCTCCGCTGTTCGTTTCTTGCCCAACGCTTCAATATAGCCCTCGACGTCACTCACCTTCTGAATGGTGAGCACGTCCACGCCCAGCCCGATCTTCGCTAAGTCTGCTGCAGCTTCCATGAGCACTTCTTGGTTGAATTTGGCTCGATCCCGCACGATCTCTTCCACCGTGAGTCGGCCGACGATAGAACGCAGGTGCCCCTCCAGGTTCTTGTAGGCGATCTGCTTGATCTCTTCGTGTGTGAGTCCCAGGAATCGCTCGGCGGCTGCCGCAAGGGATTCCAAATCGCTTCGAATCTTGACGTTGGCCACCGCTTGCACACTCACGAGCACCCCATCTTTATTGGGCACATCCCGCACATCGAGATCAATCGGGAAGATGGTCAGATCCAGATACGTCACGTTCTCGACGACCGGCCACTTGAGCGCGGCACCTCCGGTCACCAGCCGGAAGCCCACGACCCTGCCATCCGGCGTGCGATGTTTGCGCCCGTAGAAGACGGCCACTTTGTTGGGTGGCACCTTGACGTAATTGCGCACCGCCGTCATCACGACTACCACGGTCACCAATGCCGCCAGAAGCAACAAGAGTGGAAGTGTGAATGTCAACATACATGTCCCCCCCTTTTTCGAGATCAACTCGTCTTCTCTCAGCCGACTTGCTAGCTGATCGGCTCGACGAGCACGACATCCCCTTGTAACTCCGTGATACGAACGATCGCGCCCTCTGTGATCGACTGACGATTCTTTGCCCGAGCCATGCGGCGTGTGACTTGAGACTTGACATTGCAGCTTACTTCACCCAGACCCTCGGCAGGAATGGCAACGGTAACGCGTGCTGTAAGGCCGATGAGATCCTGCGTCTCGATGAGCGAGCTGGCCTGTTGTGAGCGCACCATGTTCATGGCCAGTATATAAATCACGCTCATAGCCACACCCGCGAGCAGTCCCCAGATGGAGCTGGCCAAGGCCGGCTGTCGATAGACGCTGGCGATGGCCCCGACAGATCCGAAAGCCGTAAGAAACACGGCAATGGAGCGTATGCTGAAGAATCCCGTGTCACCTCCCTCCACTTCCGGTGCCGTGTCGATGTCGTCGGCAAAGAACGTCGAGACGATGAGCAAGACGACGCCGACCACTGCCAGCGACACAAAGATGACCAATGGTATGGTTAACATCTACCACCTCCTTTCTACTGCTACTCTTCGTGTAGCAGGCACGCAGATTCGGGGTCCCAGCGAACAAGAACTTCTTCATCTATGGCAATCCGAGTAGCCATGGATCGGCCGTGGGCATACACCTTCACGTGCTCTATCCCATTGAGGAGGACCTCAAACTCCAGCGCCTCCCCCAGATACGAGCGGTTCAGGACTTTTCCAACGAAACAGTTCTGCCGGGGAGGATCTTGGTTCTTGGGGTAGATCTCAATGGCTTCGGGGCGTAGAGCCAAGAGCTGAGGACCGTTGGCGCAGAGCGGCTCCTGCGGGTTGGGGACGTGAATGACTAGCCCGCTCTTGGTCTTAAGATAGTGCCGGCCCCGCTTCTCGATGAGCTCGCCGGAGAAGAGATTCAATGCGCCCATGAAGTCGGCTACGAAGGCCGTCCGAGGCCGCTCGAAGATCTCCTGAGGCGCCCCCACCTGGACCAGCTTTCCGTCTTTCATGATCGCCATGCGATCCGACATGCTGATGGCCTCTTTCTGGTCATGGGTGACGTAGATGAACGTGATGCCGACTTCCCGCTGGATTCTTCTCAGTTCGATCTGCATCTCTTTGCGGAGCTTTCTATCCAAGGCCGACAAGGGCTCATCTAAGAGCAAGACGGCAGGCTCGAGCACCAAGGAGCGTGCGAGCGCCACCCGCTGCTGCTGCCCTCCGGAGAGTTGATCGGGATAGCGATTCTCCAAGCCCGGCAGGTGGACCAATTCCAGAATCTTCGCCACTTTGTCTCGAATGACCCGTGGAGATTGACGTTGGATCTTGAGCCCGAAAGCCAGGTTTTCTGCGACGGTCAAGTGAGGAAAGAGCGCAAGACGCTGGAAGACCGTACTGACGTCGCGCTCATACGGCGGCAGGTCATTGACGCGCTCACCGTTGATATAGATATTGCCCGAGTCAGGCGTCTCCAAGCCGCCGATCATGCGTAGCGTCGTCGTCTTCCCGCAGCCGCTGGGCCCAAGAAACGAGAAGAACTCACCCTTCCTGATCGACAGACTCACACGGTCGACGGCCGCGGCACCTCCAAATCGCTTCGTCACATCGATCAGTTGGACGCTGGGCACCTCTTGCGGTGCGTTCATGACTGTGACCTCCTCCTGCCTGGCAAAGAGAAACGCCGGGCACGCAGGAGCAACACGGCCAAAAGCGGCATGAGCAGCGTGGCCACGGTCATGAGCGTCCCCAAAGCGTTGATCATCCCCATCCCGCCGCTCTTCCTTCCCAAGATCAGATTATACGTCAAGACCGGCAGAGGCGCGTTGCCCGGGCTGGTCACAAAATACGTGATGACGAAATCGTTGAAGGACCAGGGAAACGCCAGAAACGCGGCCGCCATGATGCCAGGGAACAGAAGGGGTAGCGTGACTCGGCGTAGCGTCGTCAGCTCGTCGGCTCCTAGGTCCATGGCGGCCTCTTCCAGCGTCCAGTCGATCCGCTGCATGCGCGCCAGCACGACCAGAACAACTAACGGGATGGTGAAGGCGACGTGAGCCAGGATCATGGTGAGAATCCCCCGCGGGATCTTCAAGAAGATGAAGAAGACCAGTAACGAGATCCCCAGCACGACTTCGGGGATGTACATGGGTAAGTAGAGCACGCTCTCGAAGAGGCGTTTGCCCCAAAAGCGCCAACGGTAAAGGGCATAGGCCGTAAGTGTGCCAATGACCGTCGAGATGAGCACAGCCACTCCGGTCACGATCAGGCTGATCTTAAGAGATTTCCAGAGCGGCTCGTAACTTAGGAGCTCCTCATACCAGCGTAGCGAGAAGCCCTCCCACCAAGCGAGGTTCCCTTGGGCATTGAACGAGAAGAGCATCAGGATGAGTAGAGGTGCATAGATGAACAGATAGATGAGACCGAGAAGTCCGGGAGGCGAGACGCGTCCCAGACCCCGTAGGAGCGTTGACAATCCTTGCTCGCTGCTGCGACGTCTTGCCGTGGCCGTTGGCACCGTTGTGTTCATATGTGCCTCTCAAATACCTGCTCGCTCCGACTGATCTTAAAGTACACCCAGAGCAGAATCATGACGAGCACGATGAGGCCGATGGACAACGCGGAACCGTAGGCCCAGTCCTGATCCCGCAAGAACTTATTGGCCACGATGTTGCCGATCATGTTGACGTTGTTGCCACCCATGAGATTGGGGATCAAGTACTCACCCACGGAGGGCACGAAGACGAGCACGGAGCCACTCAGAATGCCGCCGCGAGTGAGCGGGATGGTGACGCGCCAGAGGCGTTGCCAGGGTTTGGCTCCCAAGTCGAAGGCGGCTTCGAGGAGGGAGCGATCCAAGCGCTCGAGGGCCGCATAGAGTGGGATGACCGCGAAGGGCAAGTACGTATAGACCATGCCAATGAGCACTCCCGTGGTGTTGTAGAGAAATTGGATCGGACGGTTCTCGTCGATGATGCCTGCTTGAATGAGCACTTGATTGATGAAGCCCGATGGATCGCGCAAGAGGAACATCCAGGCGAAGATGCGTACGAGATAGCTCGTCCAGAAAGGCAGGATGAAAAGACCAATCCAGAGATTCTTGTATTTGCCGCCATAGAGAGCGATCCAGTAGGCCACGGGATAGCCCAGGAGCAGGCAGATGGCCGTGGTGGAGAAGGCGAGGAGAAGCGAACGGGAAAAGGCGTTCAAGTATGCCCAGTTGGGTTGGAGTTCGCCGGTTCGCAGGTTCTCGACGGCGAATACATCTTGATAGTTCTCCAGAGTGGGAGTGGGCAGCAGTACGCCATGGGGTCCACGAGTGAGAAAGCTGTAGTACAGCACGATGAGCATGGGGGCGACGACGAAGAGACCGAGCCAGAAGATGACCGGGCTGAGTGTCACGCCGGTCTTCACGCCCGGATGTTTCCAGAGCAGACTCAGCAGGCTACGCCGGAAGACATTCATAAAGCGTCGTGACAGCAAAGAGGGAACGGGCGCCTCAGGCACCCGCTCCCTCGAAGTTTGTAGGCGAATTAGCCGCTAAGCAGGTCATCGGCGATGCGTTGGCGTAGCTCGAGAGCCTCACCCGCGGGTAGCTCGAACAGTTCGAAGTTCACGAGATCCTCATCGCTGGGGTAGATGATGGAGCTGTTCCGTTGATCTTCCGGGATCAAGGGGAGAGAGGCCCCGTTTGGGGTAGCGAACGCCACCCAGGTGGCGATGCCGGCGTGGACCCGAGCACGCAGGATGTAGTTCATCCAGAGATGAGCCGTGGCCGGGCGCCTCGATTCTGTGAGTACGGACATGGTGTCTACCCAGACGTCCGAGCCCTCTTTGGGGAAGATGAACTGGACGGCGGGGTTTTCCTGTTGCGCCGCGAGCGTATCGCCTGTCCAGAGCTGAGCGACCCAGACGTCTTCTGTCGCCAGCTGCTCGCGTACCGGCCCGGAGATGTAGGCGCGAAGCAGAGGCTTCTGCTCACGCAGCAGATCGCCCGCTTGGAGCAGAGCCTCACGGTCTGTCGTGTTCAGAGAATGCCCCCCGAGCTTAAGAGCGGCGTTAATCCCATCGATGAGGACGCTCTCGAGCATCGTCATCTTGCCACTATACTCTTGCCCTTTGAAAAGAAGTTCCCAACTGCCGAGACGTGTGTCGCTGCCCACTTTGCTCTGGTTGTAGGCGTATCCCGTCACACCCCACATGTAGGGCACAACATAGTCGGGATTGGGACCGAAGGGAGGTCCTTGGAAGCGCGGGAGGAGATTGCCCAGATTCGTCAGCCACTCCCTCTTGAGAGGCTGAATAAGTTCGAGCCCTACGACCTGGGGCACATAGTAGTTGGTGACTACTACAACGTCATATCCGCTGCCTCCGGGCCGCACCTTGGCGAGCATCTCTTCTTGGCTCTCAAAGGTGTCGTAGGTGACTTCGATACCGAACTCCTCTTGGAACTTCTCGATGGTGGGCGTGACATCGGTGAGATCCACCCCGAATTCGTCTTGCGTGACGGGGTCCTCTGCAATGTAGAAGGACCAGTTGAAGACGTTGAGCTTGCGATCCTCTTTGGCTACGGCCTCCAAGAGGTCCTGAGGCATATCCGTGGCCTGCCCAAAGACGGTAGAAACCCTTGACCCTAAGCTACCGATCAGATACAAGGACAACCCCGTTGCACCCGCCCGCTTGAGAAACTCCCGCCGGTTGAGGCGGCTGGATGTGCCGACGACACGACCGCTACGAGTTTTTTTCATGAGACCTCCCTTTTGGAGAGGCCTGAGCCTCTCGTCACTGGTGATGGCGAATTATACTCTTGTAAAATAAAGAGGTCAATAGCCACTTGACAACGAGTTACCCCTATGGTAGAGTGTGAGAGTCAGGGGGTTGTATGCACTCCATACAAAGGTCGATCAGAACGGAACGAAAGTTGCCCATATCCGTTCTTTGTTCGGCCTATCTTTGAGCTAACCCAACAGCCCACACTATCCTATCGCCCTATGCCCATAGAACGTGTTCCCGCCACCGTTGCAGGGGGGAGGTGGTAGCGATCGAACTCACCGATTCGTCCGTTTTGGAAGAGCCGCCGCCCCGTAGGGATCAGCGCTACCCCCTGCCTAGGATTCGTTGAGCCCTACGGCGGAGCGTAGATCGTTCCGACTGAACATCTGAAGGCGTATTGCAAGAGATGCTTCTCTTAGAGGAGGGAGTGTTATGAAGCTCTGGGATGATATTCAAGTGCGATATAAAGAAAGAACTCGAAAGTCAGCGGAGATGTACAAGCGCGCCAAACAAGTCATTCCCTACGGGGTCGGCAGCAACATTCGGGTGATGGACCCCCATCCCTTCTTCGTGGCGGAGGCTCGAGGCTCACGAATCTGGGATGTCGATGGGAACGAGTATATCGACTTCGGTTTGGGTTTCGGGGCTTTGATGGTCGGACATGCCCATCCGAAGATCGTAGAAGCCATCGGCGATCAGGTGCGTAAAGGCACCATGTATACGCTGCCTCATGCCTTGGAGGCAGAGCTGGCCGAAGAGGTCCAGCGGCGCTTTCCTGTGATGGAACTGATACGCTTTACGAACACGGGTCTAGAAGCAACCATGCATCCCTTGCGCGTGGCTCGTGCGTACACGGGCAAGGACAAGATCGTCAAGATCGAAGGGGCCTACCACGGAGCGCACGATGACGTTCTGATCAGCGTGAAGCCGGAGCTCGTCAGCAAAGCGGGCCATCCACGCTTTCCCGCGCCGGTGCCAGCCTCAGAAGGCATTCCCAAGAACACCCTTGACAATGTGATTGTTGCGCCCTTCAACGATCTCGAAGCCATGCGGGAGATCTTGGAAGAGAACTTCAATGAAGTGGCCGCCGTGCTCGTAGAGCCCGTTCTGCTCAACTGCCGGATGATCTTGCCGGATGAGGGCTATCTGCAGGGCCTGAGGGAACTCACCCGCGAATACAACATCCTCTTGATCTTTGACGAAGTCAAGACGGGCTTCAAGATCGCGCCCGGCGGAGCCTGCGAGTATTTCAACATCGAGCCGGATCTGGTCTGTCTGGCCAAGGCCATCGGTGGAGGACTCTCACTAGGAGCCTTCGGTGGACGGCGTGAAGTGATGGAGCAAGTCGCTCCCGGCAAGGTCTCTCATGCCGGCACGTACAACACGAACCCGCTCGTGATGCGAGCCGGTGTCGTCACCCTCAAAGAGATTCTCACGGCAGAAGCCTATGAGTACACCTTCCATCTCAATCGCATGCTGGTGGAAGGCTATGAGAAGCTGATTGCAGACACGGGACTCAAAGCGTATCTGCGTTCGATTGGACCCATGGGTGCGATCTTCTTCTCTGAAAAGCCCATTCGCAACTGGCGTGAGTTTGCGCGCTACGACAACCGCGAGCTTTGGATCAACTACTGGTTCTCGATGGTAAATGAGGGAATCATCCCACACCCTTGGGGCTTTGATGAGCAGTGGACGATCTCCGTACAACACACGAAGGAAGACGTCGAGGCCCACTTGAGCGCGTTTGCCAAGGTGGCTCCCATGCTCGCCGAGCGCGCCAGGAAACTAGAATCCGAGAGGAAAGACCAACGACGCAAGACAAAGATAGCTACCGCCAAAGAGAAGGAACAAGTCACAGTCAAGTAGGGGAGCGGTTCGATGAAGTCCGCAGCAGAAGGTCGATTTGTGGTCTTAGGGGTGGGGGCGATGGGACCTGTGGTCGTGCAAGACTTGGCCCAAAGCCCCCACGTTCACCGCGTCACCGTTGCCGATCGTGACAAGACCAGAGTTCAATCCCTAACCCACAAGCTCGGCCGCAAGCAGGTCGTCCCCCGCGTCATAGATGTCGATGATCGCTCAGATGTAGTGAAACTACTTCGCGGTCATGACGCGGTCATTAACTGCACTCCCTACGTGAAAAACGTTCCTGTCATGGAAGCGGCTCTTCGGGCAGGTGTGCACTATCTCGATTTAGGGGGACTCTATCACGAGACGCGGCGACAGCTCAAACTGCATGCGGCTTTCAAGAAGGCCAATCTGCTGGCGGTCGTCGGCATGGGTGGGTCTCCTGGGATCACGAACGTGATGGCCCGCTATGCGGCAGAGCGCTTGAATCGTGTGAATGAGATCAAGATCCGGGTGGCGAGCGTACTGGAGGGTGAGCCCAAGAATCCCTTGGCGGTACCTTACTCGCTGGCTACGATTCTCGATGAGTTCACGAAACGGCCTGTGGTCTTCACAGAAGGCAAGCTTAACGAAGTCCAGCCGCTCTCGGGGCGAGAGGTGATGAGCTTTCCTGAACCTGTGGGTAGGGTGGAGGCGTACTATACCCTGCACTCGGAGCTGGCGAGTTTGCCTGGCTCATATAGGCAGAAGGGTGTTCGTGAGGTGAGCTTCAAAGTGGCGTTCCCTGCTATCTTCTTCGAATGCCTGCACTTACTGATTGATCTTGGCTTTGCGGAAGCCAAGCCTATCGAGGTAAACGGCGCGCGCGTTGTACCTCGTGATTTTCTCGGTCAACTGACATCCCCGTTGCTGCGGGAGGAGAAGCCGCCAGCGAGTTATGGAGTCCTGCGAGTCGAAGCGCAGGGGAAGAAGGGTGGCCAGCCCATGCGATACACCCTCGATCTCTTCCGGGCGCCACGATCTGAGTATCCCGGCGCAAGCCCGACGGCCATTACGACGGGTCTTCCACCATCGATCGTGGGTCAGATGATCGTGTCGGGTGAGATCCAAGAGCGTGGTGTGCTTCCGCCGGAAGGGTGTGTCAAGCCGGAGCCGTTCTTTGCAGAACTGGCTAGACGAGGACTGAATATCACCGTGCGCCTAGAAGGACCGATGGAGGTGGGTTGATGGCTCGAGTTCATTACAGGAGGGGGAGCTGAACCGATGGCCAAGGGAAAGATTTTTCAGAACGAATACAAGCATTTCATCGGCGGCAAGTGGGTGGAGGGCGCTTCGGGTAAGTCGATCGCCATCGAAAACCCGGCCACAACGGAGATCCTTGCCCATGTGCCCGCCGGAAACGCCCGTGACATCGATCGCGCCGTACAAGCCGCCTGGAAAGGTTTTTCGGCTTGGCGCAAGACCAGTCCCGCCGAGCGCGGCCGGATCTTGATGGAGATCGGGCATCGACTTGAGAAGCGAGCTGAGGATTTCGCGGTGATGATTTCACTGGAAAACGGCAAAGTGATCAACGAGTCGCTCACATCGGAAGTCCCACTCTCGTATGACCATTTCTACTATTTCGGCGGAGTCTGCCGCGCACTACAGGGTGAATCGATCCCCTTGGGTGATGGCGTGATTGATTTTACGCTGCGCGAGCCATGGGGTGTGGTCGGCCAGATCGTCCCATGGAATTATCCGCTCTTGATGCCCGCATGGAAACTGGCTCCGGCTCTGGCTGCAGGCAATTGTGTCGTCATGAAGCCTGCCGAGCAAGCCCCATTGACCATGCTGGAATTTGCTAAAGAGATGGAAGATCTTCTGCCACCCGGCGTGCTCAACATCGTCACCGGCGACGGTCCGAACGCGGGTGCGGCTCTCGTCCAGCATTCCGGAGTTCGTAAGCTGGCGTTCACTGGAGGCGTTGATACCGGCAGACTCATTGTGAGAAACAGTGCGGAGAATCTCACTCCGGTATCGCTAGAGTTGGGCGGCAAGAGCCCCTTGATCATCTTCCCTGATGTCGATTTAGCCAAAGCGGTAGAGTCCGCGCGCTTTGGGATCTTCTTCAATCAAGGTCAAGAGTGCACCGCTGCTTCGCGGCTCTTCGTCCATGAGAAGATCCATGACAACTTCATCGCAGACTTGATAAAGCAGACGAAAGCGCTTCGCCTGGGAGATCCGCTGGATAAGAAAAGCGAGATGGGACCGCTCATCACTTCGGAGGCATTGGAGCGAGTGATGAACTACATCGAAAGTGGGAAGAAGCAGGGTGCAACGCTGGTCTGTGGTGGCCGCCGACCCGAAAGGCTACGCAAGGGGTATTTCATCGAGCCCACAGTCTTCACGCACGTCAAGCACAAGATGAAGATCTCACAAGAAGAGATCTTCGGGCCGGTGCTCTCCGTCATTCCCTGGAAAAACTACGATCAGCTCATTGCCGAAGCGAACGGGGTCAGGTATGGCCTAGGAGCAGGCCTCTGGACGAAAGATATTGATCTTGCGCTCACGACGGCCCAAAGACTCGAAGCTGGCATGGTTTGGATCAATACCTATGGCGACTGTCCGGCGGGCATGCCCTTCGGCGGCTACAAACAGAGTGGCCAGGGTCGCGAAGTGGCTCTTCAGACGCTCTACGCCTACACTCAGACGAAGAACATTTATATTCGCCTGTGGGAGTGAGAGCGTAAAGGAGATGCGATGAAGGTTCAAGACAAGCTGCTCATCGCCGGAGAGTGGCGTGCGACAAAGAAGAAGCTCCCAGTGATCAATCCCTACGATGGCTGCGTGATTGCGGAAGTAGCAGAAGCTGGCACTCACGAGACCGAGCAGGCCATTGCCGCAGCAGAGGCAGCGTGCTTAGAAATGAGAAGACTGCCTGCCCACAAGCGGGCAGAGATTCTCTACGAGACGGCAGAGCAGATCGATGCTCAAAAAGAAGCGTTTGCAGAGCTGATTGCTCTCGAGGCAGGCAAGCCCTGGAAATACGCCCTCGCAGAAGCCGGTCGTGCCGTGCAGACGTTTCGCTTTGCAGCGGAGGAAGCCAAGAGATCGCATGGTGAGACGATTCCAATGGATGCGGCTGTGGGTGCAGAAGGTCGCACCGGCTTTTTTATTCGTCAGCCGCTGGGCGTGATCGCGGCCATCTCGCCCTTCAATTTCCCGCTGAATCTCGTGGCCCACAAGCTCGCTCCGGCCCTAGCTGCCGGCAATACCGTTGTGCTCAAGCCTGCCTCGAAAACTCCGCTGACGGCACTCAAACTGGGAGAAGTCCTCTTGGGATCGGGCCTGCCTCCCCAAGCTCTCAACATCGTGATCGGGCCGGGCGCTACCGTGGGTGAACTCATCATCAAAGATTCACGAGTAAGAATGATCACGTTCACTGGCAGCGCCGCTGTGGGTCTCCACATCAAAGCGAACTGTGGCTCGAAGAAAGTGCTCCTCGAGATGGGGTCCAACTCGGGAATCATCGTCGACGGGAACTGTGATCTATCCAGAGCCGTCCAGCAAAGTCTTGTGGGAGGCTTTGCGTATCAGGGGCAAGTGTGCATCCACGCCCAACGCATCTACGTGCATGAGCGCGTCTATGCCGAGTTTGTGAAAGGTTTTCTAGAGGGAGTCAAGCGGTTGAAGGCAGGTAATCCCTTAGAGAAAGACTGTGACATCGGACCGATGATCGATGAAGTGGCTGCACGGCAGGCGGAATCGTGGGTGCATGAAGCCATCCAGCAGGGAGCCGAAGTACTCATAGGGGGAAAGCGGCGTAAGAGCTTCTTGGAACCAACAGTTCTGACGCAGGTCAAGACTACCATGAGAGCAGTTTGCGAGGAGATCTTCGCTCCCGTAGTCGCTCTCGACACCTTTACCAACATCAGCGAAGGGATTAGAAAATTCAACGAAGGTTCGCGCGCGGGCACTCATCGCTATGGTCTATCGGGCGGGGTCTTCACGAATTCTCTCTCACACGCCTTCCAGGCCATTGAAGAGCTCGAAGTCGGCAATGTGCTCATCAACGATCCCTCGACGTTCCGCGTCGATCAGATGCCCTATGGCGGCATCGGCGATAGCGGGCTCGGGCGAGAAGGCCCTCGCTTTGCCATCGAAGAGATGACCGAGATCAAGATGGTCTCGCTCAACCCGAGCTGACGCCTTGCTGGAGCTTTGTTTAGCAGCCCACGCTGCTGGAGGCGTTTCAAATCCTTCTTCTATCGGAAACCGGTCAGCTTGTATTAGAATCCCCATCACGATGGTCGAGGCGGCCGGTGCCAAGTTGGGTGCTGTTCTTACGATCAACACGACTTCGTACAGCCCTCCCGTGTACGATCGGCAGATCATGTACACAGCGAATGCTGAGGCGAGGAGCGTCCCTATCGAAGCCGGAGAATTGCAGCTCACGGTGACCGTGCAGGTGGTCTACCCCATTGGGTAGTGGCTATTAGGGAAAGAGTCGAGGGAGTCCACCTTCATATCAGCTTGCCCGTGATTCGATTTCTGTTGCACGAACTTCCCCCCAACGGCGGTCAATGGTCATGCCGTCACAGTGAGACCAGGTCGTAGACTCAAGGTACGGTGGGGGGGGGTGAGACAATGCTGAGGGGAAAGTGGCTCTTGCTCGGAGTAATAATGGCTTTGGCTATTTCGGTGAGCGGTTGCACCATACCCGGTCAGCCCAAACCTAGTCTCTCTTTGACGGTTCAGATTCTCACGGGGCAATGGGTAGAATGGTCCAGGAATCTTGGGCCCACCGGAATCGTCTACGAATTCCATGAGGATGGCACGATGAAGCTCTCCGACTTCGTTCTAGAGGAGGAACTACTCATCGGGAAGTACGAAATTATGGAAGCTAACATGCTCCGACTTGAATGGATTGAGCCGTCCTTCCATATAGTTTTTGGCGAAACCATATGGCAAGCTGTTTCTGTCTCGGTGAAGGAGCTGACCTTCCAGCCCCCTTATCCGGGGAGAATCACGCTCAAAAGAATCATGTAAAGCAACCCACCACGGTCTACCGCGTGAAACTTTTGAAACTTTCGGAACCTCACCCCCACCTCAGGTGTAGCTGGGACGACTAACTGAAATCCAGGGGGTGACAGACGATGAAGATCATCTTCGTAGCGTTCCAAGGCCTCAAAGACCACAACCGTGTGGAGCTCTGTCTGACAGCCGTTCCTCCGGAACTGACCGTCTCGGAGTTCAAGTCGCAGTGGGCAGAGGACTCGGAGACCGTCGTCTACGCACCCACCCGCACTTTCCCGCTCCTTGACAGCGCGAGGCTTCACGATCACGTTCAGGACTGGGACACCGTGACCGTGGCCTCCTGCTGGATCAACACTCCGTCGTCCAATGATCTCGCTAAAGGCCTCGTGCGCCAGGGATTGGACCTTCTTCATCGATAGATGATCGATCAATTCCTCTATCGGATCTGGATGCGCCCGTTGGTGGTGTTCGCTTGGATGGTGATCTTCGTCGCGGCTCTCGTGAAATTACTCGTCGTGCCTTCCACACGACGATGGTCTTGTTCGCTGAAGGTGAACTCAGGCAACCGAACATCCACGCTTCCAAAGAGGCTTTTCGCTGTGACGGAGTAGCCAGTATTGCTCATTGGATCTGGAGGAACACGCAACGAAATATGACCGTTCAGTGCGCTCAGGCGATACTTGCCATCCAGAGAGCCTAGGTCCAGCTCAATCTCTCCGTTGGCCGTCGAAATCTGGGCCTCGCTAGCCATGAGCGTACCAGAGATTCGCCCGTTCAGTGTGTCCAAGATCGCGCTTTGCTTTGCCATAAGGCCCGTCACTGTGATCCGTCCATTGAGGATCTTGAGGAGTGCTCTGTCTGTAATGACCGGAGTCGAGATATCCAAGCTGCCGTTGAGCGTCTCCATGCGTAGCTCAGCGTAGCGGCTCTCCGGCAAGAAGACGTCTACATCTGCCTCGACACGACTGAATCCCAATGGCGCGCGTGACACGATGAAGACGATGCCTGTGGCCGAGAGCTGTGGTTGCAGGTCTGTTTGTTCGAGTGCTTTTTCTGCATCGTTTTGACTCCAACCGCGGGCACGAGCTCGTACAACGATCTGGTACGTGTTTCGATCCCAAACTTGCACGTTCGCGTCGCCGTTGGTCAGTTGTAATGTGATCGAAGGCTCTGTAGCGTCAGTCGCGAATGACCCATCGAAGGAAAGCGTCTTTTCCGCACGAACGGGTCCAGCCCAGTTGGCCCAGTCTACCGCGCCCGATCCGGAGATGATAAGGCCCAGCATGGCCGCTCCCACGACGAGTGCGATGAGGTGAACGATCTCGTCTACTAACAGTGATCGCGACCAGAAGGCCACTGCGAAGCACAGCAGTAGAGCAAGCCCACCGGCGATGACAAAGTCAGCTCGTTGCAGTGGCGTGAAGGCGCTCCAATTCACGTATTGGATCGAGAGCCAGAGAATGCCCACGAAGATCAAGAATCCACCAAACCGAACGGTACAAGATCTCACGCAGTGCCACCCCCTGAGGGAGGCTGTGGCGCTTCGGGACGCCGGGGGCGCCTGCGGAAGAACCCTGAGATCATCAGTGCGAGTCCAAAGATGATGAGTAGAGCCGGCAACAACAACTGCGAGGAGAGCTCAAACCAGCCCATAAGTGAGAGGCGCCAGAGCACACCTAGCAAGAGGAAGACAAGACCCCAGAAGAAGTATCGGCGTGGGTTGTGGATCTTCTCAACCATCGAACACCATGGCGATCGCATAGCCCGGTTGGGTGGCGTACTTTGCGATGAGATCGCCCAGTTCAGCAAGGAATTGAAGTACCGAGTTCCATCCGTTGTTGCGGCTCATCCTCCCCCCCCTTTATGGACATTGCTCCGTTCTGAGACGATTATAGATGTGCACTGGCCCCAGAGGCCAATTCTAGTAGGGTGGGGGTGATTGGGCTGATGCTCATACCCGTGCTCTGTTGACAATAGAGGCAGCATGAGCTACATTGCGGGCGATGGCACATCGGATCGAGGTGGCCTTCAAACCAGAGCATACTGACGCGCCAGGACGTTCCATTCAAGTGAGAATCCTCGCGGATCTGGGCATCCAGACTTCAGAGGTTCGAACCGTCGAGGTCTACACTCTCGATGGGACTCTCACTCACCATGAGTTGGATCTTCTGGGAAGGGAACTCTTCTCTGATCCTGTCATTCAGCGTTACTCTGTAGACGTGCCGTTGGCTCGCGATCTCGCTTGGGATTGGCTCATCGAAGTGGGGTACAAGCCCGGCGTCACGGATAGCGTTGGCCAGACGGCGCAGCAGGCCATTCGAGATCTGCTGCAAAAAGAGATCAATGCCTTCAGCTCGCGACAGTACCTCATTCAGGGAAAGCTCACTGCCAGGCAAGCTCATCAGATCGCCACAGATCTTTTGGCCAACGACCTCATTGAACGCTATTCGATCTACGAACGCGCTTGGTGGGATGGAGTGATTCCCGTGGTGATTCCGGCTGTGCATCTCGACCATCAGCCTCGTGTCCGGGTGATCAACCTCGATGTCTCTGACGAAGAGCTTCTCAAGATCAGTAGAGAGAGACTACTGGCTCTCAACGTAGAAGAGATGTGCGCGATCCGGGAGTACTATCAAACGCATCACGCCGAGCGAGCGCGCTTGGAGCTTCCTGCTCAGCCCACCGATGTTGAGTTAGAGGCTCTGGCACAAAACTGGAGTGAGCACTGCAAACATAAGATCTTCAAGGGCCGGATCGAATATCACGACGAAGAGACAGGCCAGACGGAGATCATCGACTCGGTCTTTCAGACGTTCATTCAGGGTGCCACGCGTGAGATTTCGAAAGAGAAAAGAGATTGGCTCGTGTCGGTCTTTGAGGACAATGCGGGCGTCATTCGCCTAGACGACGAGTATAATCTAGTGTTCAAGGTCGAGACGCACAACTCCCCTTCGGCGTTAGACCCCTACGGCGGAGCACTCACTGGGATTGTCGGCGTCAATCGAGATCCTTTGGGGACGGGGATGGGCTGTCGGTTGCTCTTCAATACCGATGTGTTCTGCTTTGCTGATCCCCACTATGCAAAGCCCCTTCCCAAAGGCTTAAAGCATCCCAAGCGCGTGCTGGAAGGAGTGCGCCGGGGCGTGGAGCACGGCGGCAACAAGTCCGGCATCCCAACTGTGAATGGGACGATTCGCTTTGACGAGCGCTACTTGGGCAAACCGCTCGTCTATTGCGGGACAGGCGGCATCACGCCATCTCGCGTGAACTCGCAGCCCTCGCATCAGAAAGTCATTGAGGCAGGCGATTTGATCGTGATGGTCGGCGGGCGCATCGGCGCAGACGGCATCCACGGCGCGACGTTCTCCTCGGAAGCATTGACAGAAACAAGCCCGACCTCTGCGGTTCAAATTGGAAACCCCTTCACGCAGAAAGCCATGGCCGACATGCTCTTGGAAGCCCGCGATGTAGGGCTATATAAAGCGACTCACGACAACGGGGCGGGTGGGCTTTCTTGTTCTGTGGCGGAGTTGGCGGGTCGGGTGGGCGGAGCTGAGATACACTTAGAGAAAGCGCCGTTGAAGTATTCGGGGCTCGATCCGTGGGAGATCCTGCTTAGTGAATCTCAAGAGAGGATGACATTGGCCGTCGCGCCCGGACGAATTGACGAGTTTCTAGAGCTGGCGAAGCGACGCGAGGTTGAGGCGACAGTGATCGGGCGATTCACAAATACGGGGAAATTTCACGTGCTCTATGAGGGCCGCACCGTGGCCTATCTTGATGTAGGCTTTGTGCTCGACGGTCACCCGCAAAAGAAGATGAAAGCCACTTGGAAGCGACCTCGATATGAAGAGCCAACGTTTCCTCCCCCCAAGGATTTGGGTGAGACGCTTCACAAGCTGCTGGGGCGACTCAACATCTGTAGTAAGGAGTACGTGATCCGCCAATACGATCACGAAGTCCAGGGGAGCGCCATCATCAAGCCGCTGGTGGGTGCTACGAACGATGGCCCAGGTGATGCCGCCGTTCTCTGGCCGGTGGAGATGATGCGCAAGAACTCAAAGCGCGGTATCGTCGTCGCCAGTGGGATCAACCCGAATTACGGCGACATAGATACATATCACATGGGTGCGCTGGCTCTTGATGAAGCCATACGAAATGCCGTGGCCGTGGGAGCCGATCCCGAGAGGATTGCCGTGCTGGACAACTTCTGTTGGTCCAGCTCCGATGACGAGTTCCGCTTGGCTCAACTCGTTCGCGCCTGTAAGGCCCTTTGTGAGTATGCCGTTGCGTTCGGCACGCCCTTCATCTCCGGTAAGGACAGCATGTACAACGACTTCCAGGGGGAACTCGATGGAAAGCGTGTCAAGATCTCTGTCCCTCCGACCATTCTGATCTCGGCTCTCGGTATCATTGAAGATATCGGGAAGGCCGTCACGATGGACGCCAAAGAACCGGGCAATCGGATTTATCTACTGGGAGAGACTCGCAACGAGCTGGGTGGCTCCGAGTATTTTTCGCTCATGGGCGAAGAGCTGCGCAGCGAGCGATTCGTTGGGAATGGTGTTCCTAAAGTCGATGCTTCCAGTGCGAAGAAGCTGTATCTTGCTCTGTATCGAGCGATAGAAGAAGGGCTTATTCGTGCTTGTCACGACTGCTCAGAAGGTGGCTTGGCCGTGGCCGCTGCTGAGATGGCCTTCGCTGGGGGCTTGGGCATGGAGCTGGATCTTCGCAAAATCCCAGGGGCATCGCGGTTTGGCCGAGATGATTTCTTGCTCTTCTCAGAGTCGCCCTCGCGACTTCTGGTGGAAGTGAGACCGGAGCATCAGAAGCGCTTTGAAGCTCTCTTGAAAGGGTGCGTCTGGAGCTGGGTCGGCTCGACGCTGAAGACGGGAGAATTTTCTGTGACAGGTGTGCAGGGTAAGCGGATCATCGAGGAGAATATAGAAAATCTCAAGACAACTTGGAAGCGAACGTTGGATTGGTAACACCGAAAGGCAGGAGAATAGGAGGTATAGCCAATGCTTCCGGAAAAACTTTTGGGTCCTGTGAAAGATGAGTTCACTCTTAAAGATGTCGGCTCCACATTGCTGCATGAATTAGCAAGAGGAGAGAGGCCAGCAATGCTCCCTTTCAATTCAAGGATTTCTACAAGGCTTCCATGCTTGACAATTGCCAAGATAGTGTGTATGATTCACAATGGCGACTGGGAGGGCTGCTATAGGCAACCCGTACAGGACGTCTGAGCGTCCTGCCCAGCCGTTTTCATTAGGCGACCATGTCCTTGAGCCCTACAACTCGGCCTCGCTTATCCCGATCGAATTTCATCTGGATCTGTTGATACCGATGCTAATGAGACCCGCTGCTCTTGACTAAGGAGATGGAATGGTGGCTTGGCCCGCAAGAGATCACGATAATGCAGTTCACAAAGTACAACCTTTGCAACATCTCTTCAGAGATTTCTATGCGAATAGGCATATAATCTCTCCTTGGCGAACAAACCCCCTGTCCAGTATATTAGGTGCTTGATATCTTTGTGAATTGTTCCGCTAAGATCAAGCCATAGGGGGAGGATGAATGACTGAGAAGCTGCCTACAAGAGATGAAGATTTCTCCGGTTGGTATAATCAAGTCATTCTTAGCGCGGATCTAGCGGACTATTCGCCAGTCAGAGGTTGCCAAGTCCTTAAGCCCTATGGCTTCGCCCTGTGGGAGAACATTCAGAAGGCACTGGATCAGCGTTTTAAGGCCACAGGCCATGAGAACGCGTATTTCCCGCTCTTTATCCCATATAGTTTCATCGAGAAGGAAGCCCAGCACGTGCAGGGCTTCTCGCCGCAACTTGCTGTGGTAACTCACGGTGGGGGCGAAAAACTCGAGGAGCCTCTGGTCGTGCGCCCCACATCGGAAGCGATCATCGGGCACATGTACTCCAAGTGGATCAAGTCGTATCGGGATCTACCGGTGCTCATCAACCAGTGGTGCAGCGTGGTCCGCTGGGAAATGCGCACCCGACTCTTCCTCCGGACGATGGAATTCTTGTGGCAAGAAGGCCACACGGCCCACGCGACATATGAGGAAGCTGAGGAGGAAGCTCGCCGCATGCTCGACATCTATGCCGATTTTGCCGAGACCGAAGCCGCCATCCCAGTCATCCAGGGGCGCAAGAGTGATAGCGAGCGATTCCCCGGCGCACTCGTAAGCTACACCATCGAAGCGATGATGGGAGACCGAAAGGCGCTCCAGTCCGGGACGTCTCACAACTTGGGGCAGAACTTCGCCAAGGCGTTCAACATTCAGTACCTCGATCCGAAGAATCAACTGCAGTACTGCTGGACAACGAGCTGGGGGATGAGCACACGTATCGTGGGCGCTATCGTCATGGCTCACGGAGACGATCAGGGCCTGATCTTGCCGCCGCGGCTTGCCCCGATTCAAGTCGTGATCGTGCCCATTCACAAGAATGAGGCAGAGAAAGAGCAAGTCATGGGCGCTGTCGAACGCGTCAAGGCGCAACTGGGAGATGCGATTCGTTGGCATGTTGATGACCGCGAGGGATATACCGCGGGCTGGAAGTTCAACGAGTGGGAGTTGCGCGGAGTGCCGCTGCGAATCGAGATTGGCCCGAAAGATGTGGCGAAAGAGGAGGTCGTGGTCGCACGGCGAGACATGCCAGGCAAGGAGGGAAAGCAATTCCTAGCTCAGGCGCAGCTTGCGCGTGAGATCCCGAAGCTTTTGGAGATGATTCAGCAGAATCTGTATGAACGTGCTCGTAAATTCAAAGAGGAGCACACTCGCGAGCCCAAAGACTATGAAGAGTTCAAGAGTGCCGTGGAGGACGGTTTCGCACTTGCCCATTGGTGTGGAGACCAGGCCTGCGAAAAGGCCATTCAGGAAGAGACGAAAGCGACGAATCGCTGTATACCTATCGACCAGGATCATGCACAATCTGCGCACGGGAAGTGCATTCGTTGTGGGAATCCGGCGAAGGAGAAGGCGATCTTCGCTAGGGCTTACTGAGCCATGAAACCTCGCGCACTCGTTCTGGCAGGATACGGTCTGAACACAGACTATGAGTTGGCTCACGGCTTTGAGTTGGCAGGCGCTCATGCGGAGCGCGTTCATTTGAATGATCTCGTTCTACGCAGGGTCTCACTCAAGGATTTTCAGATTGCTGCTGTTCCCGGTGGGTTTGCCTTTGCAGATGACTTAGGAGCGGGCAAAGTCATGGCCGAGCGGATGCGTGCTCACCTCATGGAGGATCTCTTGGAGTTTATCCACGATGGCAAGCTGATCTTTTCAGCTTGTAATGGTTTTCAAGTCATGGTCAAGCTGGGTCTGTTGCCGGCTATTTCAAAGTATGGCGTGCAAGAGGCGACGCTGACTTGCAATGACTCCGGGCGTTTTGAAGATCGTTGGGTCTACATGAAGGCTGAGAAGAACTCGAATTGCGTCTTCACACGAGGCATAGAGAGTCTATATCTTCCGGTGCGCCACGGAGAAGGGAAGTTCGTGCCCAAGGACGAGAGTGTGCTAAAGCATATGGAGGCCAACGGACAGGTCGCGTTGCGGTATGTAGACCAGCGCGGCTGTCCGGCGGGTTATCCTTGGAATCCCAACGGTTCTATTGGAAATATTGCAGGCATTTCTGACCCTACAGGGAGAATCTTTGGCTTGATGCCTCACCCTGAGGCGTACTTATACCGCTACCATCACCCGCGCTGGACGCGCGAGAAACTTCCGGAAGAGGGGCAGGGACTGAAGATTTTTAAGAACGCGGTGGAGTATGTGAAGAGAGAGTTGTAAGGTCATCCTGCATAGCAGGTGTAGCGTCTGTGACGAGTGAACCACCAAGTTGATTTTTCGCTCTCATCAAAATTACAATGAATCGGCGCGGCTGAACCGCAGCTTCACTATGACCACTTACAAGCAAGCGGGCGTTGATAGTGACCTCAAGGATCGCTGCTCGGAGATCTTCTATGAGGCGGCGATCAAAACATTTGGCAACCGCAAAGGACGCTTTGGCGAGCCACAAATCGCAAAAGGCGGCTTCTCCGGCCCCGTCTACATTCCAGAACTCACAGACGCTTATTTACTAAAGAACAGCGATGGCGTAGGCACGAAAGTCGAAGTCGCAGAGCTTATGGCTAAACACGATACAATCGCCTTCGATCTTCTAGCGATGGTCTGCGATGATGCAGCCGTTATGGGTGCAGAACCCTTCGCGCTCACGAACACGCTGAACGTGAGCAGACTAGATCTCCACACGATTGAGCAGCTGGCGGATGGCTTGATTCAGGCAGCGCAGAGAGCGCGAGTTGCTGTCGTGGGTGGAGAGATCGCTGTCTTGAGCGATGCCCTTCGCATAGAGCATCTCTGGGATGCCGATGTTGTCGCCATCTTAGAGCGCAAGAAAACTCTCAAGAAAGAGACAATCCAGCCGGGCGATAAGATCATTGGGCTTTGCGAGCATGGTTTCCGCAGCAACGGTTTTACGCTGATTCGCAAGATATTGCGAGAACAGTTCGGCCCAAACTGGGCTCATCAGCCCTACGATCACAAGCGTACCTGGGGCGAAGTCGTCTTGACCCCTTCTGTGATCTATACGCCGGTGTTAGTGGATGCTGTAGGTCCATACGGCCAAAATGGACAAGCCAAGATCAAAGGAGCTGCCCATATCACAGGCGGCGGGATTCCAGGGAATCTACCACGCTGCCTCCCTGAGGGCTTAGGTGCTTGCATTGATGTTGAGCCTTTGGAGCCCATGCTCAAACTGCAAGAGTTAGGTCATGTAGAAGATCGCGAAGCCTATCGGGTCTGGAACATGGGCGTCGGCATGTTGATTGTGACGAATGACGAGAAGATATTTGAGATCGCTCAAGAACACGCTGTGGAAGCCATCGAAGCCGGAGAAGTGATCGATGAGCCGAAGATCGTCATCCGGAATCGCGGCTTCTTCCAGAAAGAGCGTGAGTTGGTCTATGAAATCTAATGTCTTAGCTACAGGGTATCTGCCGGAACTAGGAACACTCCATGCCGGAAAAGTGCGAGATAATCACGTGGTGGGCAAGAAGCGCGTGTTGGTCGCCACGGATCGCATCTCTGCCTTCGATCGGGTTCTCAATGTGCTGATCCCGGAGAAGGGTGCCGTGCTCAACGCGATTGCGATGTGGTGGTTCCAGCAGACA
The DNA here is from genome assembly GCA_037442925.1 of Candidatus Fraserbacteria bacterium. Taxonomy (GTDB): domain Bacteria; phylum Bipolaricaulota; class Bipolaricaulia; order RBG-16-55-9; family RBG-16-55-9; genus RBG-16-55-9. Next base: position 39,699 of record JBBIPG010000012.1, read on the forward strand.
GAAGAGATCGTACCCAACCACGTCATGGACTGGCCCGACCCCAATGTGCTGATCGCGCGTCAAGCGAAGGTCTTTCCCATTGAGATGGTGGTGCGCGGCTATATCACGGGTTCCGCGTGGGACGATCTACAGACGGGCAAGTTTGGAGAGAAGTACGGCTTCAAGATCACCGCCCAGAATGTTGTGGGGGGCAAACTCGTCCAGAACTGTAAGCTCAAGGAGCCCGTGATCACGCCAACCACGAAAGCGCACACGGGTCACGATCTGCCCCTGAGGCAAGACGGTGCGCGCGAGCTGATTGGGAAGATGTACAGCAGGCTCGCGGATAAAGCCATAGCTCTGTATGAGCACGGAGCAGAGCTGGCCGAAGAGCGAGGATTGATCCTAGTTGACACGAAATACGAGTTCGGAGAAATCAACGGGGAGATTCTCTTGGTCGATGAAGTGCACACGCCTGACTCGTCCCGCTACTGGTTTGCGAAAGAGTATAAGCCGGGCAGAGAGATGGTAGAACTCTCAAAGCAATTCGTTCGCGATATCGTCAAGAAGACGGAGCTTACGGATCGAGATGTAGCGGAGACAAGCCGACGGTATATCGAGCTCTATGAGAGATTAACGGAGCGGAAGTGGCAAAGTCTCCAGGATGGCACACCCATTCAGCAGCGAGTGGTGAACAACTTAGTTCGCAAAGGCTACATTCACGGTGGATTCGTGCAGATCCTCGCGGGCTCGCAAAAGGACGACTGGCACATCCATGCACTAACAGAAGAGTTGAAGACACACAAGATACCCCACACTCATCGGGTGGCTTCGGCCCATAAGCAAACTCGCGCGCTACTGGAGCTCATTGAGATTCTTAACCGTAGCATCGAGCCTGTCGTTGCCATCACCGTAGCAGGAGGGAGCGACGCGCTTTCTGGAGTCGTGGCCCATCATGCGAAGTTCCCCGTGATTGCCTGTCCACCCTACAAAGACGAATTGAGCTATTTCGTCAATGTGCACTCGACGCTCCAGATGCCCAGTGACGTACCGGTACTCTTCTGCAAGCGTGCAGGGAATGCGGTGCTGGCAGCGGAACGGATTCTTGCAAACTGCAACCCGCTATTTGCAAACAGAATGGGGTAGAGATGGCCAAAGTGCTCGTCATCGGAGGCGGAGGGCGCGAACATGCCATCGTGCGCGCACTGGCCGACGATGCGGATGTAGATCACATCTATTGTGCTCCCGGCAATGGCGGCACAGCAGCCATGCCTAACGTGACGAATGTGCTATTAAAAGATAAACGAGATCTGGTGGCGCTTGCGCAACGTGAAGAGATTGATCTCACCGTCGTCGGACCCGAAGTGCCCTTGGTCGAGGGACTGGTGGACTTCTTCCGAGATCATGATCTTCGGATCTTTGGCTTCCGAAAAGCGGCCGCCCAGCTTGAAGGGAGCAAAGTCTACGCCAAGCGCTTCATGCAGAAGTATTCCATCCCCACCGCACCGTTTCGGGTTTTCGAAAGCTACCGACAGGCTGTGATGTATCTCGAAGAGAGTTTTCAGGAGAACCCGGATGCCGCCTTCTTTATCAAAGCCGACGAACTCTGCGGGGGCAAAGGGGCCATTCACGCGCCAGATCTGGAAACGGGTCAACGTGCTCTCCACGCATTCTTCAAGGAGAAGCGCTGCGGAGTGGGCAAACAGGTGGTGGTGGAAGAGCGCTTGTCCGGCCAGGAGGCTTCTGTCTTCGTCATTACGGACGGGAAAGCGGTGGCGACTCTACCCCCGGCTCAGGACCATAAGACCCTCTACGACGGTGACCAAGGGCCCAATACCGGGGGCATGGGAGCCTATGCTCCTGCCCCACTGGTCAATGAAGCGATCTACGACCGCGTCGAGCAAGAGGTGATTTTGCCTACGCTCTTGGGCATGGAAGCAGAGAGGATCTCCGATTGCGGTGTTCTCTATTTGGGTTTGATGATCGATCCGAAGGGGAAGCCCTATGTGCTCGAATACAATGTCCGCTTCGGAGATCCCGAAGCCCAGCCGATTTTGACGCTTCTCAAGAGCGATCTCTACCCCCTGTTGTTCGCGTGCACCGAGGGAAAACTAGATCAAGCTGAGATCCAGTGGGAAGAGGGAGCGGCCGTGTGCGTGGTGCTCTCCGTTTCGGGTTACCCGGAAGTGTATGACCATCAGGATGAGGAGATTCACGGAATCCAAGAAGCCGAAGCACTCGAAGACGTCGTTGTCTATCATGCCGGGACGGAGTTGCGTGACGGGAAATTCTTTACCAAAGGCGGACGCATTTTGGGTGTAACGGGCATCGGATGTAATGTGGCAGCGGCTCAGCTGCGAGCGTATCGAGCGGTCTCTACGATTTCGTTTACGGGCATGCATTATCGGACCGATATTGCCAAGAAGGCCCTCTCCCGATGAAGCCCCTCTATCGGCCTGTGCCGGGACGACTCATGCGGGTAGTCGTTCTCTTCTCGGGTGGCGCAAGCGCCCTTAAATATCTGCTAGAAAACGATCCCGGGCTAAACGTGAACTATCAATGCGTGGGAGCACTCACGGATAACAAGAGCGCGGCGGGGATTGAGTTGGCTCGTCGTGCTGAGATTCCCGTAGAGATCTTCGATTATCGCGATTTCATTAGAGAACGTCACGTGAAATACTCAGACTGGCAAGCGCGACACGAGTATTTCGCGCACGTTGTGGACAAGCTCGCGACGTGGCAGCCGGATATCGTGATGCTTTCGGGCTTCATGTTGATCGTGCGGGAGCCTCTACTGAGTGCTTACAAGCATCGCATTCTGAACGTCCATCCGGCAGATCTTACAATCGTGGACGAAAAAGGTCGGCGCAAATACACGGGCATGGATGCCGTAGCAGATGCGATTCAGGCAGGCGAGAGAGAGACAAGATCGACCATTCATCTGGTCACAGAAGAGGTGGATGGTGGCCCCATCATCGTGCTCTCAGATCCGCTGGCTGTGGAGCCCGGCGTTGATTCCCATACTCATCAAGAGAGGATGAAGTGGGCTTGTGATGGCCCGGCGTATCAGAAGGCATTAGAACTTCTGGCCAGCGGCCGGGTCTGGCTGGATGAGCAGACGGGGCGCGTCGAGATCTGCTAGAGGGCGTTTAGTCATCTTCAAAAACCAGAACTTCTTTTTGCTTACGGACAAAATCTGTAAACTTGCCTCTGTATGTCGTGGCGCGGATGGGTTTGTCGTCAATATAGTGATACTCTTCCCCTAATCTCAGCCTTGGCTTATTAAAGATGATCTGATGATGTTTCACGCCATGTCGCCTGAGCCACGCTTCTGTGACAGCGCGATGATCATCGGTGCGTGCCGTGAAGAAACAGATATAATGCCCATGATCGTACCAGCTATTGATTTTGGCAATTGCTTCTATAAGGGGCTGGGCTGTCTCCATCTTCTCTGGGTGCTCATTGTCCACATGTTCACAGACAACCCCATCGATGTCAATCATCATGATCTTGCGTTTGTGGCTCATACTTACTCTTTCTGGTTCTGTAGGAACTCACGGACAATGTAACACATGATCCACGCGAACTCAAAGGGGCTGTGATTCCCTAAGGGGCATGCATGGCCCAAAGGATGCGAATTCTCTTGCGCAGTCGCTTGACTTTTCCTCAAGAGATGCTACAATTCAGCAGGTGGGGACATGGTTGTGAAGAAGATATCCAGCACCTATACGATCAAACGGAAGTATCAAGGGCAGCCCATCTGCTTGGATCCTACAACCCATCCGAAGGAGAACGAGACGGGAATTCACTTCACCGGCGGAGACCGTCACGCCTGGGTGAGCAGCTATGAGCCCGCCGTCGTTGAGGGTCTGCTACAACACAGGCACTTCCGGGTCGAGCAGCTCATTACGATGCAGATCGATGGCAGTGAATGTGTAGTCGGTGTTGTCGGGCGCGTTCCCATCGGAGCGCTTCGCATCGGGCAGCCTCGGGACACCGATCGGCACGAATTCATCGTCAGCCGTCGTTAGGAGAGCTCTTTCGAGGGTTGATTCATCTCGATAAACGCAATGAGCTGACGGGGCGAGCCGATAACCATCACACGATCGCCGGTTTCCAAGACCGTATCCGCGGAGGGATTGGGCGTGATTTCCCCATTCTTGCGGCGTACTTGAATCACGGAGACTCCCGTCCGCTCACGCAGCTGGCAGCTGGCTAGGCTGCATCCTGCCAGTGCGCTCCCTTCAGGAATCTCTACTTCCTGGATCTTCTGAAGGCGATGAGAAGGGTCTTCTCGCTGGAGCCATTGCTGCAGTAGTGTGCTATAGCGCTGCTGGCGCAGTTGGTGTAGATACGATTCCATGTCCAGAGCCGGGAGTCCCGCGTGCGTCAGCGCATGGCGGATCATCTCGATGGAGCCCTCGAACTCGGGCTGAATCACTTCGGTCACACCCTCGCGGAAGAGCTCCTCGCGTTCCTCATCCCAGTGGGCGCGCACGATGATCGGAAGATTCGGGTTCAGGCGCCTCAAGTTTCGAAACGCCTGCCGGGCATGAAACGCATGGGGCAACGAGATCATGGCAAAGGCTGCCGCTTCGGGATGCGCGGCGCGGCAGACCCGTTCGTTCGCGGCATCGCCATAGATGGCCGCGATACGGCGATCCCTGAGCTGCGCGAGAATCTGCCGATCCGCTTCGATGACGACTTGGGAAATCCCGAACTTCTCCAGGGCCTCTCCCACTGCTCGCCCCATTCGCCCGTAGCCGCACAGGATCACGTGTCTCTGGAAGGGCGTCTGTGATGTTTCTGCCAGGGCGATTCCTTCGGGTGCCGGTTCTAGGCTGGGGAATCGCGCGACAAGCGACCTCCACCACGGATGTGCCATGCGGAAGAGAAACGTACTGGCAAAGATCGAAAGGAGTGCCGTGGCCAGAAGCACATTGTAGTTGGCGGGCGAAATCGCACCGATGTCAGCGCCCAAGCGAGCGAGCACAAACGAAAACTCCCCGATCTGGGTGAAGCCCAAGCTCACAAGAAAGGCCACCCGCAAGGGATAGCGAAAGAGATAGACGATCAGACCGCGAATCAGTCCTTTGGCTGCAATAACCAAGACCACCAGCAGCGCATGAAAAGGCAGATTCGCAAGGATGAGAGCGGGATCGATGAGCATGCCCAACGAGACGAAGAAGAGCGCTACGAAGAGGTCTCGAAGTGGCAGAATACGAGCCAATGTCTCGTGGACGAAGTCAGACTCACCGATGATCAGGCCGGCAAGAAATGCTCCCATGGCTGGGGAGAGACCCAGTTGGGCTGTGGCTACGGCTGTTCCGAGCCCAAGAACTAGCGTCACGAGAATGAATAACTCGAAGTTGCGTGTGCGGGCGATTCGATCGAGGAGCGAAGGGACAACGCGCGTGGCAAGCAGGACGACTGGCGTAAGAATGGCCAATCCCTTAAGAAGCGCCAAGGCTACACGAAGTACATCTACCTGTTGTAGCTGGTGAAGCGCGGGAAGCAGAATAAGCAGGACCACCACGGCGAGATCCTCTACGAGTAGAGTCCCGATCATGAGCCGACCGTGTTCGGAATTGAGCTCTTCCCGTTCCATGAGCAGCTTGGCGATCACCATGGTGCTGCTTACGGAGATGGCAGCAGCCAGAAAGAGCGTCTGAACGAGAGAGAGTCCAAAGAAGTTACCCAAGGGCAAGAAGAGTACTATCATGGCCAACATCCCCACAAGCCCTCCCCCGAGGGCTACAGTGCGCACGCGCAGGAGTTCTTTGAGTGAGAACTCCAAGCCCACAGTGAACATGAGCAGCACGACTCCGATCTCCGCGAGCTGCTCAATGGCGCGGGGTTCCGCGACCTGTGGGCCAGGGGTGAAGGGGCCGATCAGCGCCCCACCGACAATGTAACCGAGAAAGAGCGGC
>JBBIPG010000013.1:0-45278 GCA_037442925.1 Candidatus Fraserbacteria bacterium
GACCTCCTTTGTGAGTGTGATGACTCATCTTGAAGGAGCCCTCTTGGTGTCTCAACATTTCTACCTCACCCCTTTTTACACACCAAACTCTACACTACCGGAATCACTGGCGGTGGTAGAGCCGGGAGAATTGGTGCAGCGGGTGAGAGAGCACCTAGCGAAGCTTACTGAGTCGTAGCGATTGGCTCAATGACCATGAGAACAGTCAGTATCCGGCTTGGAGAAGAGGAAATCAAGAAGATTCAGGCGCTGAGCCGACAGGATAAGAAAGATAAATCCATGGTGATCCGAGAGCTGATCCGACAGGGCTTAGTTTATAGGTTTTTGCAGGAATATCGGGAGGGCAGGAAGTCGCTGGGTACGCTGGCCGATGACCTTGGGATTTCGTTAAGCGCTACTATTGATCTTTTAGCAGAGTTGGGAATTGAGTCACCGTTGGAATATAAAGATTATCTGGAAAGCTTAGGGGCACTGAGACACGTCGAGTAAGCACACTTATGCTTGCCCACCGTGAGGGCTTCCATTGTATCATCGGTCGGTGTACGCCAGTTAGCAGAGGGGAGGCACCATGTACAAAGACCTCCATTTGAAGATCATCGAGAAACTAAGACGCGATGGGCGAGCCAGCTTGCGCGAGATCGCCCAAGAGTTGCACACCTCCACTACTACTATCAGTAAACATCTGGATCGTCTGAAAGATCAGGGCATTCTGCGTGGCTTCAAGCCCGTACTCGATTACTCCAAGCTGGGATTTCCCATCACCATCGTCACGCAGATCAAAGCCAAGGGCAATCTCATCCCAAAGATCGTCGAGTCGCTCAAACAAGATGACTGCCTCACCCACGTCTATGAGATCACCGGTGAGTTCGACATCCTCGTCATTGGGAAATTCCGGGATCAAGAGAGCATGAACCGCGAGATCAAACGACTCTTGAGCCACCCGGCCATCGAAGAGACGAATACATCGGTCGTGCTCTCCATTGTCAAGGAAGATGCGGAAATCCGGTTGTAATCGGGCGTACGTGTTCGAAAGTGGGTGAGAAGGCTATTGACAGGGGATAGGCCGTTGAGGCATAATACAGCCAGAAGATCCATCTTAAATCCAGGCGGGTGGTGAGAGGGATGGTAGCGCTTCATGATTTCAAGGTATTCTCTGACTTAACTCCGAAGGACTTGACGGCGCTGGAGAGCTTGGTCCGTCGGATCAAGTACGGGCAAGGGGAGATCATCTTTCAAGAGGGAGCACCGGCCTTTGGCTTCTATCTCGTCTTCGAGGGTCGCGCCAAGCTCGTCAAGCGCACCTTGGGGGGCAAGAAGCAGATCCTCAAACTCATCGGTCCAGGAGAGATCCTGGGCGAGACGACACTCTTCGATAAGGGCGTTCACATCGCCTATGCCAAGACGCTCACCAAGTCCGAAGTGGGTTTCTTGGAGCGAGGGGATTTCTTTGCGTTCATCGAGCGTCATCCGCCGGTGGTCTTCCGCATGTTCGAAAAACTTTCCGAGGAGCTGAAGGCCTTCCAGTGCAAGCTGGCAGAGCGCTCCTATAACGGGAGCAAGGAGAGATTGGCCCGAATCATCCTCAAGTTGGGTGAAAGCGGCATCGAGCTCTCGCGGACGGAGCTTGCCGAGATGGCCGGTGTCTCATCGAAGACCGCCATCCGCACGCTGGGAGAGCTCGAGGATCGAGGAGTCATCGCGGTGGACGACCGAGCGATCTCTGTGATCGATCCGGAGAGCTTGCAGAAGATGGCTGAGCCCTTTCCCTTTGTGCTCAATGACAGCCTGATCATCTAGCGGCATTGGGTTGACAAATTGGGTAGACAAACGAGCCGCCTCCTTGGGACAGGTGTCCTTTCCGGAGAGTACGCCGGCTCCTACACTCAGTCAAGCGGCTCCAAAGAGAGCTGAACCTATTTGGATGAGGAAGGACCGGCCGTATGAGCGGGTTGACTAGAGCGTGGAAACTCCTCGCTACGTTTGTTATTTATGCCCTTGTGCTTGGGATTCTCATGGGGCTCAATGTGCGCTCTCCCAAGTTCATCTTCACTCTTTTGGGAATTAGCTTCTTGATCTGCTCGCTCTTTTGGGAAGTGCGGGGCGGCGTGATCTTGGGGGTTCTTACGGCGCTGCTTTCGCTGCCCTTGCTACCGGCAGAAGGGTCATCGCTCAGCTGGGTGGCTGGATTTGGCGTGGGGGCGGTTCTTACGGGGGGAGCCATTGGCTGGATGAATCGCGGTGAACGCAGGCAGCCGCAACAGAAGCGGCTCCGCCTCTATCCGGCGGATGTGTTCCAGAGGGCCATCAATCCCATGCTGATCGTCGATCTCCACGGTCGCGTGCTCGAGCGCAACGATCGAGCCGTCGAGCTTTTGGGTTCGGTGAAGCATCTTTCGGAGTTCATTCACATCGACGATCTCGAACGGGCTCGTGCCGAACTGGAACGAGCCGTGAGCCTGGGAGAGGCCAATGGACTTGAGCTGAGGGCCGTCTCTTGGGACAAAGAGACGTTACCCGCCGAGATCCGCATGCGTAGACTCGCCGCCGATCAGGTCTGGGTAGAGATCCGCGATCTCTCGGATCGACTCGAGCTGGAACGCAAACTCTGGGAGACCGAGGCCCGCTACCGTTATCTTATTGAGGACGCCATTGACACGCTCGATACCGGCATCATGCTCTTGGATCGGGACAAGCAAGTGATCTGGGCAAACCAGACCATCGGGTATCTGTTCCATCTGGATCGGGATGAGTTGATCGGGGTCGATCTACGAAGAATTCTCAGCCAAGTGCAGCCGCGGATGCCGGACGCTGGGGCATTCGATCGGATTCTGGATCCGGGTGAAGAGGGCTTCGTGTTCACGCTGCGAAATGACTTTGAAGAGAGGATCCTCGAGTTTCGCTCTCTGCCCATTGAGACCGAGCGCTATCGTGGCGGCCGTATCGATCACTACATCGATCTCACAGAGCTCAAGAAGCTCGAACGCGAGTTGGTCGAGAAGACCAAACGACTGGAAGAGAGCAACCACCAGCTCGAAGAATTCTCTCACGTCGTCTCGCACGACCTCAAGCAGCCGCTAAGAACCATTCAAGCGTATACCCAGTTCCTCATCGAAGATTACCGGGAGAAGCTGGATGAACAGGGGTTGAACTATCTCCAGTCGCTCCAGCGATCCTCCGTGCGCATGAAGAATCTCATTGGAGATCTTCTGAAGCTCGCTAGCATCGGGAGCAAGCGTGAGCCATTGGAGCCCGTCGATGTGAAGGATGTCTTAGCAGAGGTCCATGAAGATCTGGGAGCTCTCCTAAACGGAGTGGAATTTGTGTGCCCCGAGGAGTTACCCGTGATTGTGGCCAACCGGACACGCATGGCCGAACTCTTTGCGAATCTCATCTCCAACGCCGTCAAGTACAACGACAAGCCCAACAAGCAAGTGGCCATCGGTTGGGAAGAGCAATCCGATGGCGATGTCTTCTACGTGCGAGACAACGGCATGGGGATTGAGGAGCGCTATCAAGACCGTGTGTTTGAGCTATTCGAGAGACTCAACCCGCGTGATGATCCGGAGAGTACCGGTGCGGGACTGGCCATCTGCAAACGCATTGTGAACGAGATCGGTGGTCGAATCTGGGTGGAATCTGAGGTGGGACGGGGTAGCACCTTCTATTTCCGTGTGCCCAAGCGATCCCGAGTTGGGGTGCAGGTCGTCCATCAGAGTACGTGAAAGGAGGAGGCCCTGTATGAAAGCCAAAAAGCTACGGATTCTCCTCGTGGAGGATAATCCCGAAGATGTCTTGATCGCGGAGCGCTCGCTCATGAAGGCCAATATGCGGGACAAGAGTGAGCTCTTTATCGTGCGGGATGGACAAGAGGCGCTGGATTTCCTCCGCCACAAGGGGAAGTTCACGGAGGCCGCAAGGCCCGATCTCATTTTGCTGGACCTCAAGCTCCCGAAGGTGAACGGACATGAGGTGCTCGCCGAGATTAAGGCCGACGAGCATCTACGACGCATACCCGTGATTGTGCTTACCGTAAGCGAACGCGAGGAGGACATGGTCAAAGCCTACAACTCCGGCGCTTCCGGCTACATCACGAAGCCGCCCAGCTCGGCCGAGTTCGCCAAAGTGATCGAGACGGTTCTCGATTACTGGCGAATCTCTGAACTGCCGTCCCAGAGCGGCAATGGGGAGAGCCACTAGGGCTTTCCACCCATTTTTCACCTTCTGGTCATTGCTTTTCCACCGAGCGGTTTCTTATGATTTCGTGTGGTCAGGAGGGGAGTACTCCACCAAGCGATCTCCATAAGCCCTGAGGGACACCGAGCACCTCAGAACCCGACCAACTGGCTTTCGGCGATGAACCGAGGTTCTTCGTCCTCCCTCGCCGAGAGAAGTAACGTGAAGGGGATGATCGCTCATAGGAGGGAGTGCACAGTCCGTGACAAGGCGTCAGCCGGAACTGATTGACCAGGGTTTTGCTGCGCTGTTCCTGCCAACCTCCTTCAGCGCAGATTTTTCCCCAGTCCGGATCCGGCCGGGGTTCGAATCCCCAGGGGCGAGGGAAACCGTAGACCCCTTCTGTGGTTGCTAACCTCATTCCCGGGAAGGCGGGGCGCCCTCCCCGCCTTCCCACCTGCCTTCTAATGTAAGGCTCTTCCCTTTGGCTTGCGGCTGGAAAGACGATACGTACGAACGAGAAGTTTGTCTGTAGCCTACGATACCTTCTGTGCTTCGTGCTCGAGAAGCTCTGCCATCAGTACGATGGGGTGAATGGCTGCCCTGCCTGTGGCCTCTTGAATTTGGGCGCGACAGGAGAAGCCACTAGCTATGATTCGTCCCTCAAGCCCCTCCAGCTTTCTGGCGAGCTTTTGAGCCAGATGTCGTGAAAGACCGGCATACTCTCTCTTATACCCAAACGACCCCGCCATACCGCAGCACGATACCTCGACAGCCTGTGCATTCAGATTGGGGAATGAGTTCAAGAATTCAATGACAGCCGTGTTGCCACCGGTGGCCTTCTGCTGACAGTGGCCGTGGAAGATCACTTTCATCTTCTGTTGCTCACTGACGAGTTCAGAATTCCAACGTAGCTCCCCCCGCCGACGCAGCAGCGCCAGATACTCCATGATTTCATAACTAGCCTGAGCGACCTTCTCGGCAGCATCGCTTTCTAACAGGTGATGATAGTCTGCTTGTATAGCAGAGATGCAGCTGGGTTCGACACCGACGATGTCATACCCTTCATCGATGAGCGCTAAGAGCACGGAGACATTGTGTTCTGCGTTCTTTCGGGCTTCTTCGATGAATCCCTGTGACAGAGCCGCGCGACCGCAACACCGATATGGAACCAGTCGCACGCGCACGCCGCTTCGTTCCAAGACGTTCACGGCAGCCCGTGCCACTTCGGGATCAAAGTGATTCGTGAAGCAGTCAGGAAAGAAGGCTACTTTTCTGGCGCCATTCGCCGTCAAACGTTGCGGGTTTCTTCGTTTCTCGAACCATCTCACGAAAGTCTGCCTTTGAAACGTCGGCAGCGCTCGGCTAGGGTCAATGTGAAAGAGCTTGCCGAGCAGAGTACGCGTAAGTGGCTGCCTAAGCCACCAGTTGCTGAGCGGTGCTAGACGGCTCCCCCAAGCGTTGAGATGCTCCGTTCGTCCGAAGAGTTTCTGAGACAGGCTCACTCGGCTGTCCAGCTTCTGGGCCTTGTGACGTATGATCGTATTTAGCCAAGGGATGTCGATCTTGACGGGACAAACTTCGGTGCAGCGGGCGCAGGTCGTACAGAGCCCATTGAAATGCGCGGCGGCCTTGAGTCCACTGACACCCGCTTCCCAGGCACAGCCGATGCCACCCATGTACGTCCGCCCGCCATAGACGTGTCCGCCTACTCCCTGATAGGGCGCACAGATGTTGAGACACGCCCCACAGCGGATGCAATACAGAGTTTCGCGCAAATCCGGATCGTTCCGCAGCCGACTACGCCCATTGTCGATGATCACGAGATGAAACTCGCGGTTTCCCTCTGACAAGCGACCACTAGGGCCACTCAAGAGAGAAATATAGCTCGTGAGTTTTTGCCCCGTGCCGCTGCGAGGCAAGAGTGCCAAGTACACCAGCAGGTCATCCAATGACGGAATCACTTTTTCAATGCCCATCAGCGCCACATGTATCGGCGGCAGTTGCGTCGTGAGCCGGATGTTGCCCTCGTTCTCAACCAACACGATCGTGCCTGTCTCCGCGATGGCGAAATTCACCCCTGTGATGCCCATATCTGCTGAGAGAAAAGCGTTTCGTAGCGCGTTTCGCGCAAGATGGGTCAAAGCCTGCACGTCCCTCGGTGGCTCCGGGAGCTTCAGCCAGCGAGCAAAGAGCTCCGCTACCTCTTCCTTCGTCTTGTGTATCGCCGGGCCGATGAGGTGGGAGGGCCTTTCGCGAGCCAGTTGCACGATACGCTCTCCCATGTCCGTCTCGATGACCTCAAGGCTGGCCTCCTCCAGAGCATGATTGAGGTCGATCTCTTCTGCCGTCATCGATTTGGATTTCACAATTCGCTTGACCTTGTGGCGCTTGGCCAACTCCATGATATAGCGACACGCCTGCGCCCCATCTTGGGCGAAGTAGACCGTCCCGCCGTTTCCTTCCACTCTTTCCTTAAGGATTTTCAGATACTCGTCAAGATTTGCGATCGTCTCTTCTTTGATGTGACGCGCTTGGGTCCGAAGCTTCTCGTATTCTGGGAAATCTTGAAAGGCGAGATGGCGCAGGAAGCTTATGCCTTCCGTGACTCGCCCTAAGGCCTCCTGCAGATTCGCGTTGTGGATTGCCCCTTGAATCTCTTGCGCCATCGGGTCTCGCCCTTTCATGGCAGGACCACCGCGTGTATCTCTTTGGGTCCGTGCACGCCCAAGATCAACGTCTGCTCGATGTCCGCTGTACGGCTGGGACCGGTGATCAAAACGAATTCTTTGTGCCCTTGCGCAAAAGCCAGCTTCACGTCTATAAAGGCCTCCGCAAGGGTAAGACGCATCTGAGATTCTCTCAAGAAAGCTATATGCACGGGAGGCAATATGCTCGCCACTCCACCGTCGCCCGCTTCTCCGTCTAGCAACAATGTGCCGGAATCGGCGATGGCTACGAGCACTCCTGTTAGGCCGATCTCCGCTTTGTGGACGTCATCGGCCTCTTCGTCTATCACTTCCACACTTGTCTGCTTTAGAACTCGTTCTAGTCCCAACTCGTCTGACAGGGGGAAGTTTGATAAGATGACCCGTTTGGCTCGATGGCGTCGGAGCACGTCTACGAGATACCCAATGGCCTCTTCCCGATTGTTGACGGCCTTGGCGACCCCACCCACTTTTGCCAGTTCCGAGGCGAATCGCTCGACTAAGGCGTTAATGCTTGAACTCCCTTATCCGCGTGAAGACCATGGCGATACCGTACTCGTCGGCAGCCACGATCACTTCCTCATCGCGCAGCGACCCCCCCGGCTCAATGATGGCAGCCACACCCCCTTGAGCAGCAATCAGAACGTTGTCTTTGAAGGGGAAGAAAGCATCTGAGGCAAGCACACTGCCTCGCGCGTGCTCACCGGCCTTGCGGACGGCGATCTCCGTTGCGTCCACGCGGCTCACTTGTCCACCGCTGATACTGACGGTGCATTCGTCTTTGGCCAGCACAATCGCATTCGATTTGACGTGCTTGACAACCTTCCAGGCGAAGAGCAGGTCCTTCATCTGCTCCGGCGTAGGTCGTCTCTCGGTGACCACATGGAGATCCTCTGGGGCTACGACTTTGTGGCTGGGCGTCTGTGCGAGAACCCCAAAGGAGGTCGTGCGCAATTCCGTGACCGAATCGAAGAGCTGAGAAGGAGCGTGCAACAGTCGCAAATTGGTCTTTCCCTTCAGTGTTTCCAAGGCGTCCTCGGAGAAATCCGGTGCCACGACCACCTCGAAGAAATGCTGGGCGATCAACGCAGCCGTTGGCCCATCGACCATCTCATTGAGGCCGATGATCCCTCCAAAGGCTGATTTGGGATCGGCTGCATAGGCCCTCCGAAAGGCTTCGTTGAGATCTTTACCGGAGGCGACTCCGCAGGGGCTGGTGTGCTTGATGATGACAGCCGTGGGCCGTTCGAATTCAAAGGCGCACTTCATGGCCGCATCGGCATCGAGGATGTTCACGAAAGACAGCTCTTTGCCTTGAAGTTGCACGGGTGCGGCACTCCCATAAAGAGCCCCTGCTTGATGAGGGTTTTCGCCGTAGCGCAGCGTCAGGCGCTTCGGCTCCGCCACCATCAGCAGCTCGGGCAGAGGCTCTTTGGAAAACCAGCGAGCGATCATCGCGTTATAGCGAGTCACATGCTGAAAAGCCTTTTCAGCTAATGAGCGAGACGTCGCTTCGCTTAAGCCTTTGGATGTGCGAAGCTCATCGAGAATGCGTGGATAATCGCCCGGATCGACGAGGACTCCCACGGCTGAGAAATTCTTGGCGGCTGCCCGGATGAGGGTCTCACCGCCGATATCCACCCATTCCATCGCTTCTGTTGCGGGCGTCTTTTGACTCACTTTTGCTTCAAAGGGATAGAGGTTGACGACGACGAGATCGATGGGCTCAATGTGTTGGCGCTTGAGTTCTTCGAGATGCCCAGGGTCATCACGTCTTGCGAGTATCCCTGCGTGGATCTTGGGATGAAGCGTCTTCACCCGGCCTCCCAAAAGCTCCGGCTGGCCGGTATACTCTGAGATTTCCGTCACGTTGAGGCCGTTTTTCTTGAGGAGTTCCGCTGTACCTCCGGAGGCGAGCAACTCTACCTGAAGTGTAGTGAGTCCTTGGGCGAAGGTTTCCAGTCCTGTCTTATCCGAGACACTGAGCAGCGCACGCCGTATGCGGATCATCATGTATCATCCTCAGATTTCTCCCTCTTTACGGAGAGGTACAAGGTGATGGGGAAGCGGCGGTCTTTCCCGAAGGCTCGCGGGGTGACTTTAAGACCTATGGGGGCTTGGCGCCGCTTGTATTCGCTTTGGTTGACAAGATGGGCTACGCGTTGGACGACCTCTTTGGGAAAACCGCGCTGTACGATCTCTTCTATGCTGCAATCCTCTTCCACATACGCCTTGAGAATGGGATCGAGCATGCGATAGGGAGCAGGGAGATCGTCCTCGTCCTTCTGGCAGGGGCGCAGTTCCGCTGTGGGAGCTTTCTGGAAGACCCGCCTGGGGATGACTGGGTTTTTGGCATTGCGCCATTCTGCCAGCTCATAGACGAGTGTCTTGGGGATGTCTTTGAGGACAGCCAGACCGCCCGCCATGTCTCCGTAGAGGGTGGCATACCCCACGCTGAACTCGCTCTTGTTGCCTGTAGCCAGTACCAACCAGCCGAACTTATTGGAAAGCGCCATGAGCAACATCCCACGGATACGCGCTTGAAGGTTTTCTTCTGTCTTATCCGGTGCTTTCTTGTTGAAGACGGAAGCCAGCGTCTTAAGAGAGCTTGTGAAAATATCATCGATGGGGAGTTCTATGAGACGGATGCCGAGATTCTCTGCGAGTTTCTCGGCGTCTTCGCGGCTCTCTTTCGATGAGATATGCGAGGGCATGAAGACGCCAATCACATTTTTTCTGTCCAAGGCGTCCACGGCGAGGCAAGCGACCAGGGCGGAGTCGATGCCGCCGGAGAGGCCGATAGCCACGCGCTCGAAGCCGTTCTTCCGCACGTAATCGCGTATGCCGATCACCAGCGCGCGATAGACGGCTTCGACAGTCGAATAGCTGGGTTCAATTCGCGGTTTGGGAGAGGGAGAACTCTTTGGAGCCGCTAGAGAACGCGGCAGAAGGATCTCTGGAGTAGCGAATGTGTGGAGGTCTTGTGGACGATAGGCGAAGCGCCATCGTGGTTCTTGGAGGCGGCGACTCAGGATGTGAGACACATCCACATCCACGAGGAGCAAATCTTCTTCAAAAGATCTGGCGCGTGCGAGGAGCTTTCCGCTGGCATCCCAGACGCCGCTTGAGCCATCGAAGATGAGTTCATCCTGAGCTCCTACCAAGTTGCAGAAGGCCAGAATGACTTCATAGTCTCGGGCGCGGGTAGAGGGCATGGACTCGCGTTCCGAGCCTCTTCCCGTATGGAACGGAGAAGCCGAGAGGTTGACGATGATATCCGTCTGCCCTTGGATCGCCTCGATCTCAATGGGGCCAAGGGGATGCCAGATATCTTCACAGATGGTAACTCCCAGCCGCAGGGTGCCATCTGTGAAGATGGGAAATTCTCTGCCGGGCTGGAAGTAGCGATACTCGTCGAAGACACTGTAGTTGGGGAGCATGGCCTTGCGGTACGTGCCTGCCCATTGACCATCCGAGAGGACGGCGGCAGCGTTATAGAGATCGTGATCGCGATCCACGAAACCCACGACGACGGTGAGTCCCTTGCTTTTGGGAATCAGTTTCTTGAGATGGCTGAGATTGGCTTGGATGAAGCTGGGCTGAAGTAACAGGTCTTCGGGAGGGTATCCGGTGAGGGTGAGCTCAGGAAAGAGCAGCAAATCGACTTGTTCCGCGCGTGCTCGTTTGATGTAGTCTGTGGTCGCCTTGAGGTTGCCCTCAAGATCCCCGACGGTGACGTTGAGCTGAGCCAGTCCGAGCCTGAGTGAGCCCATCGTTGTCCCTATTCTATCAGATCGTCTCTTTGGAGTCAGGTATGCCAAATCCTCCGCCTCCGGGCGTGCGGAGGCTCACGATGTCTCCTGCTCTAAGTTGCACTGTTCCCTTGCACGGGAGTGGGGTCTCGCGGCCATGACGGATGAGAACATCTTGGCCCACCGCTCCCGGTGCGCCACCCGCTAGCCCATAGGGCTGTACGTTCCTGCGATCCGCAAGGAGCGAAAATGTTGCGTTCGAGAGCACGCGAATATCCCGGCGCAGGCCATTTCCACCACGATGCTTTCCCAACCCTCCGCTCTTCTCACGGATCTCGTAGCGCTCCACACGCACGGGGTAGAACGTCTCCAGCACCTCAACGGGCGTATTGAGTGTATTTGTCATATGCGAGTGGATCGCATCGATGCCCGGTTTGGTAGAACGAGCCCCGAAGCCGCCAGCCAGCGTCTCATAAAATGTGAATGGCACTCCCGTGCGAGGGTCGATCCCGCCCAACGTGATGTTATTCATGGTCCCCTGGGAGGCGGCTATCGCTTTATCGGGACAAGCTGGCGCTAGAGCTCGAATGAGCACATCCACAATGCGCTGAGAAGTCTCTAAATTACCTCCGACTACGGCTGCTGGAGGGCGAGCGTTGACGATCGTCCCCTCGGGAGCAGTGATTTCAATAGGGCGATAGCAGCCCTCATTAGGCGGGATGGTGGGATCTGTCAGGCAACGCACTGTGTAGTAGACAGCGGAGGCCGTTACGGCATAGACGGCATTGAGTGGCCCTTCGACCTGCGGCGCGCTCTCTGCGAAATCTACTATGATCTCATCCGGGCGCACGCGGATCTTCGCGCGAATCGGGATTCTCTTATGCCCTCGACCATCGTCATCGAGATGGTCCTCGGCGCTGTAGAAACCCGATGGGATCTTTGCGATCTCTGTGCGCATCCGGCGCTCCGAGTATGCTAGTAACTCATCCATCGCCTTGTTGAGGGTCTTCCAACTGTTGCGTTCGATGATCTCGACGAAGCGCCGTCGGCCTATCTCATTGGCAGCGAATTGAGCCCGGAGATCTCCCTCACGCTCGGTGGGTGTGCGCACGTTTGCGAGTATAAGCTGAAACGCCTCGTCATTGAGTTGGCCGCGCTTCCAGAGTCGGATGGGGGGAATCCGCACTCCCTCTTGATAGATCTCGGTGGCATCTGCGGCGATGCTGCCGGGGGTCATGCCTCCGATGTCGGCGTGATGGGCGCGGTTGGCAGCAAACGCTCTCAATCTCTCGCCTTGAAAGATGGGCGTGATCAGTGTGATATCCGGCAGGTGCGCTCCACCGGCGAACGGGTCATTGAGCGCGATCACGTCACCGGGCTCGATTGTCTGGAGTTTTGTCAGAGCCGCCGCCACAGAGAAGGGCATCGCTCCCAGATGCACGGGAATGCTTTCAGACTGCACTACCATGTGCCCTTTCGCATCAAAGAGGGCGGTAGAACAATCGCGTCGTTCGCGAATGTTGGGGCTTAAGGCCGTGCGGAGGAGAGCGGCGAGCATCTCCTCCGCAATGCCTGTGAGCGCATGGCGCAGGATTTCCAGTTGAATGGGGCTGATCTTCATGTGCCGTCTATGGCATACACTTCACCGTTGTTGTTCCCGATGACGATCTCCAGCAACCCATCGCCATCGATGTCGGCGAGGGTCGGTGAGGAGAAGAAGATGTTGGCGGCGGGCGGAGTATACGTCCACTCCACGCGGAGCCGCTGTTGACCGGGTACGACTTCGAGCGAATACAGCTTACCATCGTGAGAACCGACCACGACTTCGAGCTTGCCATCGCTGTCGATGTCGCCCAGAGTGGGCGAGGACTCGATGAAATTTCCCGCTTCGTGGATGTATTTAATTCGCGCGTTCCCTTGAGCATCTCCCTGGCCGTCGAAGACGTAGAGCTTCTTCGCGTTGGTGCCGATGACAACTTCAGTCTTGCCATCCCCATCGATATCTCCAAGAGCGGGGGAAGAGATGACGCGTTGATCCTCTCCGAGATTGAAAAACCATTTACGTGTGCCGTCGGAGCCCCGCAAGGCATAGACTCCTTTAGGCTTATCTCCTGAGATGAAGCCTTGTCCAAAGACAACTTCGATCTCGCCGTCTCCATCGATGTCACCCAGAGCAGGCGAGGACTCAACTTGGTTGCCTGCGTAGAATTTCCACTTGAGAGCTCCGTTGAGCCCGGCTAGCGCATAGACGGTGTTGTCATAGGAACCCACGATGACTTCTAGGTGGCCGTCGTCATCGATATCACCCACAGCGGCGGAGGAGAAGTTGGTGGTCATCAAAGTATAGCTCCACTTCGAGCGGCGGTTGCGCGCATCGAGGGCGTAGATCTGATTCGATGCGATAATAATTTCCAGCTGACCGTCTCCGTCGATGTCGGCCAGCGTCGGAGAAGCCCGCACGTTACTGAGCGTGCGGAATCGCCACTTCTCTTCACCGCGGACTCCATCGAGCACATAGACGTTCTTGTCGTCCGAGCCGACCACGACTTCCAGGCGCCCGTCGCCGTCGACGTCTCCGATGGCCGGTGAGGACCAGATGAGTTTTTCGGTTTGGAAGCTCCATTTGGGCGTTGTGCTCGTCCCTTGCATTGAGCCATCGGTTGCGTAGACGGCACCGTCAAAAGAGCTGATGACGACTTCGATCTTCCCATCTCTGTCGATGTCACCCACAGCCGCCGAGGGTTCTACGGCTCCACGCGTGCCGAAGCGCCACTTTATATTGGGGCCTCGGATCTTGCCCAGTCTCTCTGTGCGTCCCGTGTGCTGTAGATCCCGACGGAACATGGGCCATTCGCTGGTCTGATTAGCAGTCGTGACGGCCATGGCAGGTGACTGATGAGGCAGGCCGGGGCTCAAAACCACGGCGAGCGAGAGGATACCCATCTGCTTGAGTAAATCGCGTCGAGTCATGCGTTCTAGCTCCCTTTTCGTGAACTCACACAACGACTTAGTATACGCGGTTATGTGGTTCAAGGTCGAATCGTCTCACCGGCAGTTTACGAGCCTTATGTACGGACTGGGGAGCTATTTTGTTTCGTCCAGCCCCGAATGGGCTCATCGCAATTTCACGGCGTGCCTTCGCACCAAGCCTTCACAACATCGCTGGGTTGCCAAGGTAGACCAAACCCCTCTAAATCCCAAGTAACATAATCTGCCTCAAGATTCTCACGCACAACGTTGCCAATACACTGCATCGCCGCAATGTCCATTTGCTCTGGATCAAGGAAGGGGATTGCTAGGCCATAACGATTAGCCCAGACGACGTTCTCCTGTACTTGCACCTCAGGCAAGACCGGCGTTTGATTGTCGACAGGAAGGGGGCGAGGGGTAAAAAGCAGAATGCCCTCTTCGCGATTGTGCGCGATCGAATTACCAAGCAGGGTGAACTTGCCTGGTGATGATGTGACAGTGCCGACAATGAAAACGCCCGTCTTGTTCTCCTTGATCAGATTCACGACCAGATTCGCTTGACCTCCTGAGATGAAAAGCCCAACGTAATTCTCAACGACAGCGCTATCTGTGAGCTTCATGTCGGCCTCATTTGCTACCAGACCGTAATGTTGATTGCGTTGGATGCGGCTGTTTTGGATGTCGACAGTTCGCGTCTTATGTAACGATATGCCGATGTTGTTCTCTTCAATGGTGCTTTGGGTAATCAGTGCTGCTGTTGCGCCTTGTGGAGTACCGGTTTCACTGAAATCTGGTTCATTCCTGTGGAGCTGGAGTCCGACCTCGTTATGCCTCAGTGTTACACTAGAGAGGATGAGCGTTCCTGAAGTCCCAAGTGCTGACATGCCAGCTCGTCCTCCGAACATAGTGGTTCGATGGATCAATCCGTAAAGAGTCCCCAAGAGTTGGATGCCATCCCCAAGGTATGAGGCTTGGATCTCAAGTCCTTCTACAGCGAACAGCATTCGACCGGGGTCTTTGGAAAGGGTCCCAACAGCTAGAAGAGTTGGTGTTGATCGAGCTGGGTCTGAACGAAGGTGCACTTGCCCTGGTTCTTCTGCTTGTAGCCAAATGGATTTTCCGACGATGAGGACGTTTTCTTGATATGTTCCAGAGGCGATGCGAACACGTGGCAGTCGGGCAGGTTCGTACCATACGGATGGTATCCATTGGGTGGTGGGAGCGGCTACGACTGCTTCCTGAATTGTGCGGAACTGACAGGCCGGCGGACCTTCCGGGCAGACGGTCAAATCTACTAGAGGCTCCAGCACATAGAACTCTTGGAGGGTAGGAATGTCCTGCCCCCAAGCGGTCAGAAGTATCCAACTGATGAGCAATCCTAGTAATTTGCTATATCGCCGGAACCGCCTGCCTGACATAGCGAAAGAATTATAACGAACCTAAGCTCTAATGGGCAACACAACGGCGCTGAGTTCACAACTTGCAACTACCGTTGCCTATCAGCTTAAATTAAAGAGAGGCCACAAGGGAGGGAAAGCTCATGAGGGACTTCCCTGTAGTGATGATGCTCAGCCTCTTAGGTCTACTGGTGGCAGGAGCTGACGAACTTAAACAAGGTGTGGAGACCGATCAGAGTTCTTGTACCCGCGTGATCGAAACTGGGCAATCTGTTCAAGAGGCCATCGACAGCGCCTATGTCGGTGACGTGCTCTGCCTTGGAGCTGGGATATTCCATGAGAACATCCAGATCGTGAAGGATCTGACCTTGCGGGGGTCCGGTCAGAGCGCAACTCTCCTTAAGGGTCGGCGAGCGAACTACCCTATTGGGATCATCGGAGGAGAGGCCAAAGTTACACTGGAGAAGCTCACCATGACTAGCGCTCAGGGGAACTGTGTAGCCCGTTTCGTCTGTGCCCATGGCTTGCTCGTACAGGGAAACGCTCAGGTTACCCTGATCAGTGTTCGCATCTCTAACAATAGGCAAGCAGGACTACTCTTATGGGGCACCTCTTGGACTGCTCCGCAGGTAGCGATCACAGATTCGGAGATCACGGATAACCGCACAAACGGAATTCAGTTGTTAGGCAGAGCGCGCTTGCAACTCATACGCTCGCAGATCGCTCGTAGCCGCTTTGAAGCCATCCAAGCTCGTGATCAGTCTCATGTCACCGTGTTGGAGTCTTCTATTTCGAACAACGAAGTCGATGGCATTTCCATGTGGGATCAGTCAACCCTGGAGCTACAATCCTCACAAGTTGTGCAGAATCGTAGCGGTATTATCATTCGAGATGGCGTGAAGGCCGTCATTCGCCATGGCCAGATCTCTGACCATCGTGGACGATATAACCAAGGGTTCGGCATACTGGCCTACAGTGACGAATCACCTTCGAACACTGGCACGCTCGTGATCGAAGATAGCTCCATCACCGGCAACAGGGAGGGTGGTCTTGTTGTCCGCCGAGGAGCATCCGTAACACTGACCAACACACGTATCATCGGCAACCACGCCTGTGGTGTCGAGGTAGATGCATCAGCAGAAGTGCAAGGGCAGGCGAATGAAATCCAAAGTAACGGAGCAGACTTATGCGGTTACGCTCCCTCCCGCATCCGTACACCTCTGGCTCCTCCGACGGATCGTCAAGAGTTGCGGGTTCCGGAAGACTATGCCACCATTCAGCAAGCGGTCGATGCAGCTCCAGCTGGAGCCATGATTCGGATCGGAGCCGGCAGTTACGTCGGAGGGCTGACCCTTTGGAAACCTGTGACTCTTCGGGGATCCGGTTCTGAGCAATCTCAGATCCAAGCCTCAGAAGACGGTCAACCTGCTATCTCAATCATTGCTGAGGCCTATGGTGTGCAACTGATCGGCTTAGCGATCCAAGGGAGTCGTTGGGATGGCATCGAGGTCTATGGTGAAGCGGTGCTGCAAGACTGTAAACTCACCCAGCATGGCAGAGCAGGTCTCACCACTCAGGGTACGGCCAGGGTTTCGATTCGCCGATGTCAGCTTTCACAGAACAACTTCGGCCTCTCTGTGTCTGGTGATACGAGAGTAGAATTCATCGAATCGGAAGCTTCCGAGAATAAGTACGAGGGCGTGAGCGTTGGAAGTCTTACTGGAAACCCGCAAGTGGTCATCCGTAAGGCACGCATCTTTAAGAACATCTGGACTGGGATCGAGATAGCCGGCAATTCGCTGGCACGAGTGGAAGAGACGGAGGTGGCCTCCAATGGAAACGGCATCTCCGTATCCGGGACAGCGGAACTTCTAAACAACACCGTTCATGGCAATCAGGGTTCCCCTTTTGGTCACAAAGGTTACGGGATCTTAGCTGAGGAAGAGAGCCTTCCGATTTGCTCAGGCAACCGGGTGTATGGTAACACCATAGACTTCAACGAGGCAGCGGCGAAAGCTTGCCAACGAGTTGGTCTACCAGATGCCTCATCTGCGCAAGGTCGAGCCGATACCGATTGAGATTCGTCTTTCCTCCTTTGTGCCCTAGTTTAGCGTTCCAGAATCACGTTCCCAAGAGCATCGACGTAAGCTTGCCAACCTGGAGGCAGTAACACCGTCGATTCGCGACCTTCGATGACGGCAGGCCCCCTCAATTCCACACCCGCTTGCAGTCCCTCCCGCACGAAGATCGGACATTTCAACGCGCCTGCGCCTGCGAAGTGTACTAAGCGTTGAGTACGCTCTTTGGGGCGTTTACGTGGACGCTCCTTTCGTCTAGGAAGTTTCGGTTTAGGGGTCTTTGCCATCGCTTCCAGCCGTAGGCTCACGATCTCCGTGGGGTGTCCTGTCAAAGAGTAGCCGTAAAGACGGTGATGTTCTCTGTGAAAGCGCTCTTCGATCTTCGCGAGTTCGCCCTGGGAAATGAAAGAAGGAAGTTCCAGGGCAAGCTCATACGCTTGACCTCGGTATCGCAATTCCATCCAGCGTCGATGCTCGATCTCTGCAACGGTAGAAGATTTCAGGCTCTGCTCTGCCTTACGCTGGAGTTGCTTACAAACTCTTCGAATGTCAGCAGGATGCACTTCCGTCGTCGGCCGCAGAAGGGACTGCACGCCGTCCTGTCGGAGATCGGCAACGAGCATGCCCAAGGCCGAAAGCACTCCAGCTGTCGCTGGAATCAGCACTTTTCTAGTCCCTAAGCGTTGGGCAAGCGTCGCGGCGTGTAGCGGTCCTGCCCCGCCGAAGGCGAGCAGCGTATAATCTTGTGGATTGTAACCTCGCTCCACCGTGATCACGCGCACCGCACGTTCCATGTGGGCATCCGCGATCTCCAACATGCCCAGAGCCGCTTCTTCCAAGCTCATCTTCAGAGGAACGGCAATCTTTCTCTGAATCATCTGCTGCGCTCTCGTTAGATTGAGCTTGCGCCCGCCGAGCACGCTCTCAGGATCCAAGCGACCGAGCACCAGATGGGCATCCGTGACTGTAGGCTCCTCTCCTACTCCATAGCAGGCCGGACCAGGCTCAGAACCGGCACTTTGCGGACCAACTCGTAAAGCACCTCCCGCATCGATCCACGCGATGCTTCCCCCTCCGGCACCGATGGAGTGAACATTCACCATGGGAACGCGCACACGATAGCCTGCCAGCTCGCTTTCCACCCTTTGCGAGACTCGTCCACTTGTGATGAGTGAGACATCGCAGCTTGTGCCCCCCATGTCGAGTGTGATAACGTTCTCAAAACCTGCCAGCTCTGCAATGAACTGCGAGCCGGCCACACCGCCTGCGGGACCTGAGTAGAGCAAGTGCTCTGCATGTCGGGCGGCGATCCCTGCCTGTATCAGGCCGCCATTCGATTGCATGATCTCCAGAGGAGCTTGGGTGCCCAGCTGCGAAATCTTCTGAGCGAGTCGTTCGAGATAAGTGCCTACCACCGGTCGTAATGCTGCGCTCATCACCGTCGTTGAGGCCCTCTCATATTCGCGATACTCCGGGAGCACTTCTGAAGACAACGTGATGGGAACATTCAGTTCTCGCTGTAGGAGGGCTTTCACTCGTTGCTCATGGGCTGGATTTAGATACGAGAACAAGAAACAGACAGCGACAGAGGCGACCTCGCGCAATTGGGGAATGAGACTCAATACTCGCTCTTCGTTGAGTTCACGCAGTACTTGGCCCTGGGCATCGACCCGTTCAGGGACCTCAAAGCGCAGTGGGCGGGGTACGATGGGCTCCGGGCGGTCGACGTTGAGATCATAGAGCGTAGGGCGGTTCTGGCGGCCAATTTCCAGCACATCCCGAAAACCCTCTGTGGTGAGAAGCGCGGTCTTCGCCCAGCGATGTTCAAGAAGGGCATTGGTCGCTACGGTCGTGCCATGAACGATGCGCGTGAGTTCTTTAAGAGAGATTCCCAGGTGCGTTTCCATAGCTCTTAGGCCGGCGAGCACGCCTTCTTCCGGTGGGTGTGTCGTGGGGATCTTAATAAACTCCAATCTTCTTGAGTCAGAGTCATAGATGACAAAGTCGGTGAACGTTCCACCCACGTCGATGCCGATCTGTAGGCCCATGGCAAGAGGAGTCTAGCATGCGCTGTCAAAGAGCAGCAACTGAATTCTGCATATCTGTATAATGGCAGGAGAGGTGTGATCCTTTGGCGAGATCGATTACGGCGATGCCACGCGCGTTAGGGGATTGGCTCCGTGTTCTTCTAGACTACGTGGGAGGAGCTTCTCTTCTTCTCTTTGAGACTCTTCGCTGGCTGGGCTACCCGAGCTCTTGGCGCTGGAGTCGAATTCTCACCCAAATAGAGCGAATCGGCTGGGGAAGCCTTTCCATCGTCTCCTTCATCTCGCTCACTATCGGCGTCGCCGTTGCCTTCCAAACAGCATATCAAATGCAGAAATTCTCTTTCTCGACGCACATCTACACGGCCAGCTTCGGGTCGCTCATGATCTTTCGCGAGATCGGACCCGTCTTGACGGCCCTCATTGTCGCCGGCCGAGTAGGGGCCTCCATCACTGCCGAGTTGGGCACCATGGCCATCACGCAACAGATCGAGGCCCTCAGGGCCTTGGCCACCAACCCTATAAGATTTCTGGTTGTGCCGCGCTTCCTCGCGCTCGTCATCGGGCTTCCGCTTCTTACGGTCTACGCGGACGCCGTGGGAGTGCTCGGCGGGTATCTTGTGGGCATCACACAGCTGCACATCGGGTCACAGCTCTACTTTGAGATGGCTACGGCACTTCTCGCCCTGAAGGACCTCTGGACGGGACTCGTGAAAGCGCTCGTGTTTGCCGTGATCATCTGCGTCATCAGCTGTTACGAGGGACTTCGGACGGAAGGGGGAGCCGAGGGCGTCGGGAGAGCTACCACGTGGTCCATCGTGATTTCGTTCACGCTGATCATTGCAGCAGACTCGTTCTTCACCGCGATATTCTATTTCATCGGACAATGAGCGAGAAGACAAACCGCGCGATGATTGAGCTGCAAGGACTGCACAAATCACTCGGAGGGCGTCCGGTGCTGTGTGGGGTGGATCTATGTGTGGAGCGGGGAGAGATGCTGGCGCTCATCGGGCGCAGTGGGTGCGGAAAGACGGTACTGCTCAAGCACATCATCGGCTTGATGAGGCCCGATACCGGATGTGTGTTCATCGATGGGGTAGATATCACGCGGCTTGCCGAGCGGGAGTTGGATCGCGTCCGGCTCAAGCTCGGAATGCTCTTTCAGGAGGCGGCGCTCTTTGATTCTCTGACTGTCTTTGAGAACGTCGCTTTCGCACTACGGGAGCATACCAAGATGGATCCAGGGTCCATCCGTGCGCGTGTGAAGGAATGCTTAACGCTGGTGGGGCTCGATGGCATTGAGCATCTTTACCCGGAGGCACTCTCAGGCGGCATGAAAAAGCGTGTGGGACTGGCGCGTGCCATCGCCATGCACCCGGAGATCCTCTTATACGATGAGCCGACGTCGGGAGTAGATCCTCTCATGGGCGAAGAGATCAATGCGTTGATTGAGAAGCTTCGGGATCAGTTGGGCGTTACATCTCTGGTTGTGACCCATGACTTGAGGAGTGCGCTCCGGCTGGGCGATCGCATTGCCCTGCTCGAAGACGGCCGGATTGTCGCAGCCGGCACTCCGGCTGAGATGCAAACGATGGATGAACCTGTAGTCAGGGAGTTCTTTCAGCCCTAGGAGGCGTAGATGGAGAGGGAAGCTCGTCTGGTGTGGAAGGTTGGGCTCTTTGTGGCTGTAGGTTTGTTTGCGACGGCGGTGATCATCCTTGCGATTCGGGACTGGCGGATACTGCGCGCCGGGTACGAGATTCGCGTGCTGTTCGATTCTGCTGGTGGGCTTCTCGTGGGAGCGCCGGTCAAGTTTGCTGGGGTGGAAGTGGGGGAAGTGGTGAAGATTCGGATCGTGAGTGAGGGCTCCTCTTCGCCTTTGGCGCGGGTTGAACTTAGTCTGTGGCTTCCGGATGGACTCACGGTCCGATCCGACGACCGGGTGCTGATCGCGATGCTGGGCCTATTGGGCGAGAAGTACGTAGAGATCCTGCCGGGACCAGGGAGCGGGCGCATCCTCCAGGCGGGGGATGTGCTGGAAGGTGCTGGTGTGGTCTCTCAGCTCGAATTCACGCAGCAGTTCACCCATGTGCTCACCCGGCTAGAAGAGATGTTGAATGCTGCAAGCGCTCTTGTGAGCGACCCGCAAATCTCTCAGCGAATCAAGTCCACTCTGGAGCAAGCAGAAAACCTCACGAAACGGTTAGATAAGACCACTCAACAAGCAGAAGTTCTCATGCGACAATGGCAGCAAGTGGGGGAGAAGAGTTCTATTGCCATCGATGATCTTCGGCAGTGGGCTCCCTGGCTCGCGCTGGGCATGGCATTGCTCATCTACCTCGTGACGCGCTAGCTTAGCTCAGATACGGGTTGAGCTTATCTGCTGAAGTTTCTCGTTCAGCACTTTCTCCAGCACATCCAGATGATTCATGAGGAAGCGTCCCAAGAGTTCATGCCGGATCATGAGATCGGGGCCGAGACGCTCGCACATCATGCGAAGCATGGGGCGTTCTGTCTGCCCGTATCGCCAGCTCATCATGGGGGACATGCGATCCGTCCTGTCCAGCTGATTCTGCATGCGTTCGAAGCTTTCTGAGTCGAGGTCAATCCCCCAGCGATCCAGCCATTCTTCGATGCGATCTCTAAGTCGCTTGAAGAATTCTCCGTCGAAGGGTTTGTGGATGTCGATGCGGAGTTCCATCTTAGTTGGTTCTTTGGGCGTCATGCTCTCATAGCGACAAGGCTGCTCTTGCTGCTGTACTCTCTGGCGGAAGTGCTGGGCGATGCGCTCGCGCATGAACTGGCGCAGGATCTCCGCTTGTTTGAGCGTGAGCAAATCTTTCGCTTTCTCAATGGATGCGCTCAGCTTCTGGTCAAATGCCTCTCTGGCCTGAGCGATCTTTTCATCGAAGGGCTTTACGGCTTGTGCGAAGTCTTCCCGGCTTCCCTGATAGCGGACGAGAAAGTCACGTAACTCCTGTTGAGCTTGCAGGACTGTCTCTTGACTCGTTCTCAGTTCTGAGATGATCTCTTTGAGTGAGGTGATCTGATCACGGCTTAGCCCCATCTCGTTGATAAGCCGGAGCAAGCCGATCTCCATCTGAAGTTGCAGGCGGTCGACGGACGGCTTAGCTGTTGTGGGGGGTGCTTCTGTCTGGCTGGTTACGAGCTGGGGAATAGAAAAGGCCAGAACTAGACCCAACACACCGAGCGATCCCAAGATTAAACTTAGTTTCTTCATCGGACAACCCTCCTCGTCGAAACCGGCAATCTGTTGGGATTATATAACAACTTGGGAGGATTTCTAAAGTGGAGAGTCTGCCATTTGCGTGAGATGCTTGTTGGGAGTATGGTGAGTCAGGGGACAGGTCAAACTGTTAGCCGGGCGAAAGGGGTGATCTCGATGTTCACCCACGGGCAGTCTGGGCTAGTTCTATGGCTGCGTAGAGTAGCGGGCATTAGTGTAGTGCTTATCTTACTCGCCATCACTGCCGGTTGTGAAAGAGTTCCCTCATTCCATTTGGCAAATCTAGCGCAACCTGTCGGACTTGGCATTGATCCTGGTCGATTCCCCGGTCCTGGCAAATTCCAGATCGACATCATCGTCTTTAATGGAATACTAATGGGATCTGTCACCTGTGACAACGATGTGTCCATTTCTCCCACGGGACCGCCGCAGGCGCTCCCTGATAGACAAATCACCCCGATGTTGATCGACATTCCGTCAAGTCTCCCTTCAGGAACGGCGACTTGCTTTGCGCCTACTAGTGGCGGCAAACGCCCCTTTACAATTGAAGTAGGACCTCCGCCTCCTCCGACGGGACATCCTCCCAGGATTTGTATGGATCTAAAGACAGATCGAACCGCTTATGAACCAGGTGAGATCGTAAACATAAAGATGAAGAACGTTTGTACAGAAGCGATCAGACTGCGCAGCAGGCAGCCTTGGTCTATCTACGAAGAGGCTACAGGACAACTCGTCTACACTTCATCTGCTCGGCTGGAGATCACCCTCGTGTATCCTGACCAACAACTCACCTGGGTTTGGGATCAAAAAGACAATAATGGTCAACAGATCCCATCGGGGAGGCGTTACGCTATTGAGCTGCACACGTTGAGTCACGGAATGATTATAATCGGGTTTAATATTGTGGCTGAACTATTGTGGCCCATGACAGTGAAACGCTTTGACATAAACGGGGACAACCTGATAGATGATTCCGAGTTCTTTAATATCCTTGATGCGTGGATTGCTGGAGAGCTGAGCGATGACGACTTCGTGAGAGCTGTGGATCTATGGATCTCACAACAGCCGATCTCCTCAGCCGACGGAGTAAATGTCAGCGCCCGACCTCAACCCAGATGGGATTCGTGAGAGCCAGATACTTTCTTTGCGCGTCAACCAAACGTATAGCGTACCAGCCATTCGCGGTGGGAGAATCTTCCAGTGAGAGCATCTGCGCTGAGCCACTCAATTCAAACGTCTGAATGCGCTCTCCGCTGCGAATGACCTCCGCTTTGACCCCGTCTAGTGACACGACGCTTCGCACATCTGCCATGAGCGTGATCTTCGCTCCGGATTGAACTTGAACGGTATCTCCCGGCATTGTGCTTCCGTTGGCCGTTACGAACAGCAGGGGGCCGTAGGTCACAAACACATGCCCGGTTTTGAGCGCTGCGATGAATTTTTCGGCAGTGAGAGCTCCCTCCACGCGCACATACGTCCGAGGCGTGCCATATTGATCGCCCAGCGCCTTCCAGTCGTGATCATCAGAGACAGCTGTGGCAACATAACGCTTTCCCTCGTTCCAGTAACGGAACATCTGCAGGACGGTCTGGTTATCGCTCTCATCGAAAGAACCGTTGAAGACCTCGGCAGCATCGAAGGATGGATCAAACTCCGGCCGATTGCGCGAGAAGAAATACCCACCCGTCGGATCGAGCGGGTGATTGACTTGAATCATCGTAGCGCCCTTGGCCCGCGCTTCCTCAAAGAACTGGCTTGGGAGTTTATCAAACTTGAACTCCACAAGCTCTCCCGGACGTAGCGAATAGGGGTTAAAATGTCCCCAACGGAGCGTCGTGATCTCCTCGCTCAGCACGAAGGGAACACCTCGCTCTTGGGCCGTACGAGCGAACAGCTCGTGTCCCTCGACGGAGTTGTGATCGCTGATGAACATCACATCCAGATCGGCAGCGAGTTGAACACCTACGGCTTGATCTACGGGCGTCACGCCGTGATTCTTGATGCCGAAATCTCGTTCCATGGCTGCGGCGCTAGCAATGGTGTGCGTGTGCAAATCAGCCGAGTAGTAGCCTGCTGTGCGCGCATCGAGCAAACGTTCGATTTGCACGGCTACATCGACAGATGAGCCTGCTCTTGCTGTGACATCGAGAGTTCTGGGTAGTGAGGTGAAACCGGCTCCATGTTCCACTCGTAGTCTGTAATTGCCCGGAACTAGTTGAAACTGAGCGCGGCCTGGCGTGTGAACATCTGTATATTCGACTCCTACTGTTCGATCGGCCTGAATGACGCAAATCAACGCATCAACGGGCTCTCCATTGATGGTGACATTCACGGTCACGGGAACTCCGGGCTGTGAGGCAATAGAGAAGGGAAGTGACAGTCCCGAAAACAGCACGCTCAGTGCCAGCAATCTCCAGCGAGTCATTAGGGTTGAACGATGAGCTTGCCGACGATGTTGTGGCCATGTGTTCTGTGAGTGATGAAGAATTGGCCTTCGCGATCCGGTGTGAATTCCACGGTTACCAACTGGCCTACTTCTACGTCAAAGGCTCGTGTGCTGAAGACAGGGTTTTGACCGCTCTCATCGCTGCTGATGACGACCGTCGGGTGTGAGCCATCCGTTGCTGTGTTAAAGAGTCGAACTTTCGTGCCCTTCTTGACTGTCAGTGTATCGGGGTAGATCTTGAGGTCTTTCAGGCTATGGATGAGCGAGAATTCTTGGACCTGCTCTTGCTGCTGCTGTGCTGCTGTCACGATGACCGTGGCCGTCATGGAGGGGTGAATCCGGCAGAAGTAGTCGAAGGTGCCTGGGGTGCTGAAGGTGAAGGAGAAGGTATCGTTTTGCGACAGGGTGCCGGAATTGAAGACGCCGCTGCGGCTGGTCACGGTGTGATCTGCAGAGTCTCTATTTGTCCACGTGATGGTCGTTCCCACAGGGACAGTGATCGTTGCCGGGCTGAAGGCAAAGTTCTGGATATCCACGCTGACGCTCGATTGCGGCTGAGCGGGTGATGCGGCGAACAACACGAGCGCCATAGCCAGAACGCTCAACGGAAACAGTCTATTTCTCATGGTTCCTCCCTTTGGTGTCTCTCATGGTAGCCGGGAATATACTCTCCTTAACGAAGGCTGTCAAGACAGGGTGGTCCCTGCGCCAAGAGATCGTTACCAGGGGGAAGTGTGGCGCTGGCTCAAGAAAGCAGGCATCCTCTCTCGGGCACGCCTGTGGCAGAGTGCCCAAGGAGGATGCTCGCCTTGGATCTCACGTACAGAGAAGTGTACGCCATGAACCGCCACCAGGCAAGACGCTGTCTCATCCAGACCTACCAAGAGACGGGCTCCATCGCCCGCACCGCCCGGCTCTGGCAGACCAGCCCTCAGGTGGTGCGCAAGTGGCTGCGCCGCTTCCAAAGTGAAGGAGAAACCGGGTTGCAGGACCGCAGTCGTCGTCCTCACTGCTGCCCCGACCAAACGCCCGCTCACATCGAGGAGGCAGTCGTACGCCTGCGCCACCAGACCGGCTACGGTCGTGCTCGGCTCAGCCGTGAGCTGTGGCACCGCCAGCAGCTGAGGCTCTCCCCCAACACCATCCGCCACATCTTGCGTCGCCACGGGCTGGTGAAGCCGCGGCGTCGCCGCCGGCTCTGCTACCCCGCCCACTGGGCTTGGGAGACTGGGCAACCCTTCGCTCTGGCTCAGGTGGACGTCAAAGACATCCGCGACGAGCAGACGCTGGGCTCTCGCTTGATCCATCACCTCACGCAGGCCCAGCTGCCCCGCTACCAGTGGACCTTCCTGGAGGGCAGAACCCGCCTGCGCTTTCTGGCCTACAGCCATCGGCTCAGCCAGACCCACGCCCTCTGCTTTGCCGGGCTGGTCTTGTTCTGGTTGCGGGCCCATGGGCTCAAGCAGACGCTGCAGTGGCAGACGGACTGGGGCAGCGAGTGGGGCGGGGAGAGTCTCCCCAAGATCGAGCGGCTCAACCAGAAGTTCTTCCGGCCCTTGGGGGCCGAGCTGGTACGCTTCCCCTTGGGACGCAAGGGGTACAACGGGCGGGTGGAGCGCAGCCATCGCACCGATGACGAGGAGTTCTACCTGCCGCTGCTGCTTAAGCTGCGTGACGAGCGGACGCTGTTGCGGCGGGCGGCGCAGTGGCTCTACTATTACAACGTGGAGCGGCCGCATACGGGAGAGGGGATGGACGGGAGGAGTCCCTGGCGCAAGCTGGTGGAGTTGGGGGTGCCAGTGCCCCAGCAATTCGCGTTGTTACCCCCGATCCTGCTGGATCGCATCTCCACCGGTTGGGTGCTGGGCCCTGGTAACGATCTCTTGACCCATTACACTAGCTCATCCAGAGAAAGTAGGGGGAGAGAACGATGGTCTACAGTCGCTACGTGTATCTATTCAAGTGCTTCTCTCATCGCTCGCGTCTACGCATGATGGAGCTGTTGGCCGCGCACGGTGAGATGCCGGTGTCCGCCATCGTTGCTGCCTTTGAGGGCGAACTGCATGGCGAAGCGTTCGAGAACCGCGACATCAGCACGATCTCACGCAATCTAACCATGCTGAAGCAGCAGGGTTTCGTCACCTCACGCCGTGAGGGTCAAACGAAGTATTACACTATCAACTTGGACAAGATCCAAGAGGAGTTCGAAAGCTTCCTCCAGTTTCTCAAGACAGCTCCGGAGCGTTTGCTGCAACCGATAGGACGTAGTGCAAAGCCACAGCCAGCCGTCGACCGGAGGCAGCGGAGATCCAAATAATCAGTGAGAAGACCATTCCCTTGAACGCCCAAACCTATTTCATCTTATCAATCTCCCTGTATTTAGCTGCAGCGGTCTTCGCTGGCCTTTCCTATCCTCGGCCGAGTCAGAGCCGCTACGCGTATCTTCTTTCAGCGGCCGCGGCCGTGCTGGGTCTCATCTCTAGCGGCTTAGTCCTGCTCGGCCAACCCGCATTCCGGCTATCCATGCCTCTGCTGACCGCACTGACCGACCTCACGCCCTCGGTCAGGCTGTTTGAAAGTCTGGGCTTCCGAATGGATGAACTCAGTGCCTTCTTCGTCTTCGTCATCTCACTGCTCGTTGTGCCGATTTCTATCTACTCGGTCAGCTACACGCACGAATACCAAGACACAAAATCCGTCGCCCTGTTGGGAGTGCTCTACAACCTCTTCGCGCTCTCCATGATCCTTGTGGTTACGGCAGACAACGCCCTCCTTTTCCTCATCGTCTGGGAGTTGATGTCTGTCAGCTCGTACTTTCTCGTCACCTTTGAGCACGAGAAACCGGAACACGTGCATGCGGGTTTGATCTATCTGGTGATGACCCACGTCGGCACCGCGTTTCTCATTCTGTCGTTCTTGCTGTTTTATCAGCACCTCCATTCGCTCGATTTCGCAGTCTTTCGTGCAGAAGCTGTCAGTCTGCCAGATACGGCGAGGACGCTCATCTTTATCTTTGGCTTGATTGGCTTTGGCACGAAGGCGGGTCTTGTGCCGCTACACATTTGGCTACCTTACGCCCACCCCGCAGCCCCTAGCCACATCTCGGCTCTCATGTCCGGCGTGATGATCAAGACAGCCATCTATGGGATGCTGCGCGTCTTCTTGGATTTTCTCCAGCCCGATCTCGTCTGGTGGTGGGGTCTCGTTGTCCTTGTGCTTGCTTCCATCTCAACGGTGCTTGGGGTTCTGTATGCGCTGATGGAGCACGACCTGAAAAAATTGCTCGCCTACCACAGCGTCGAGAACATTGGCATCATCCTCATCGGCATCGGGTTGGCTATGATCGCTGGCTCCCACCCAGAGTCTTTGGCCTTGATCTCCTTGGCGGCGCTGGCTCTCATGGCGGCCCTCTATCACACGATCAATCATGCGGTCTTCAAGGGGTTGCTCTTCTTGGCTGGGGGCGCGGTCGTCTCGCAGACGCACACGCGCAACATCGAAGAGCTGGGCGGATTGATCAAAGGCATGCCCTGGACATCTGCCTGCTTCTTAATTGGTTCCCTCGCCATTTCCGCACTCCCGCCTCTGAACGGGTTCGTCAGTGAGTGGTTGACTTTTCAGTCGCTCCTTCTGGGGTTGCGTCTGCCCGAGCTCATTGTGAAAGTCCTCGTGCCTCTGAGTGCTGCATTACTAGCACTGAGTGGTGCTCTGGCGGCTGCCTGCTTCGTAAAAGCCTTTGGCATCACATTCTTGGCCCTGCCGCGCAGTGAGCACCCTCAACAGGCCCAAGAAGTCCCGGCAACGATGCGGGGTGGGATGGGCATCCTCGCCCTGCTTTGCGTTGTGTTGGGCATTCTGCCTGTCTTCGTTCTGCCCTTGCTCAATGGGGTGGCATCCTCTCTGCTGGGACAGCCCATTAACGTCCTCTTCAGAGGATTCGTCCTTGCTCCGCTGGCTCCGGATCAGGGGACATTCTCACCCTTGGGGTTGGTGTTGCTCTTGCTCGTCCTTGCACCCGTAGGCTTAGGCATTGCCTATATGAGCAGCGAACTCCGGCGCCGACGGGCTCCCACCTGGGTCTGCGGCTTGCCGCACTTGAGTGCGCGAATGGAGTACACGGCCACCGGCTTCTCGAAGCCGATCCGGCTCACCTTCCGCAACATCTACCAGCCGCGCAGGGAAGTCGAGGTCGAAACCGATGTCTCTTCCTATGTGCGCCAGCGGATTCGCTATGAACTACAGATTGAGGCCCCCTTTGAAAAGTATCTCTACGGACCGCTCTCAGCAGGCATCCTCAAGATTTCTGGAACGCTTCGTCGCATCCAAACTGGCAGCATCAATATGTACTTGGCGTATATCTTCATCGTGGTCGTGATTTTGCTCCTGGTGGTGAGATGACGATGAACCTCACGGAGATGGCCATCAATACGGTGATCGCCTTGAGCCAGCTGGTGCTCTTTCTGTCGCTGGCTCCTCTGGCGACAGGCTGGATTCGCAAAGTGAAAGCCTTCATGCAAACCCGCCAGGGACCTCGTCTCTGGCAGCCCTACTACGATTTGGCCAAGTTGCTGCGCAAGGAAGTCATCATCCCCAAGAACGCCTCATGGATTTTCACGCTCACGCCCTATCTCGTCTTTACAGCCACTTTGGTGATCGGGCTGCTCCTACCCCTTTACACATCTCTTGTACCGCTGGGTTTTCTTGGTGACGTGATCACGATCATCTACTTGCTTGCGCTCGCCCGCTTCTTTACTGCCCTCGCTGGCCTGGATGCTGCCAGTGCTTTCGGTGGGCTGGGCTCCAGCCGGGAGATGTTTCTGGCCGCCATCATCGAACCGGCTATGATGTTGGCGATCTTCACCGTGGCTGTGACGGCAGGCTCTACCAGCTTGAGCTCCGTTGTAGAACGCACTGGTAATTGGGATCTACTGGCTCCCTCACATATCTTCGCCTTTATCGGGCTATTCATCGTCGCACTGGCTGAGACAGGACGCATTCCGGTGGACAACCCGGCCACGCACCTTGAACTCACCATGATCCACGAAGCGATGATCCTCGAATACTCAGGTAGACACCTAGCGCTCATCGAGTGGGCCTCTTCGATGAAGCTGTTGCTCTTCATTACTCTGCTGGCCAATGTCTTCTTCCCGTGGGGCATCGCCACACAACTTACACTGGCAAACCTTGCACTTGGGCTGGGCATCTATTCGCTCAAAGTATTCGTCTTCGCGACGGCCATGGCTCTAGTTGAGTGTGCGACGGCCAAGCTACGCCTGTTGCGCGTGCCGGATTTGCTTGCGGCTTCGTTCGTGCTGTCGCTCATCGCGCTGGTACTCTACTTCTTGCTCGGAGGGGAGAGTCGTGCGTCTCTGTAGCGCCGATTGGGGGGTACAGTTCGATCCGCTGCTTGTTGAGCGAATCATCGATGTGCTGGCTGCTTTTATTTTAGTGTGCAGTCTGCTCGTGCTCGCAACGGAGAGACGCCATCTGCACGTCCGACTCTATGCGGTCCAATCCTTCTTCTTGGCAGCTGTGGCCTTCAGCGTTGCCTTCTTCAATTGCGAGAGACACATCTTCATCGCCACAGGACTCACGCTGATCCTGAAAGTGATCGCCATCCCACTTTTAATGGAGCGAATCATGCGACGCCTGGTCCCTCAGCACCCCGTGAAGCCAGCCCTCAACGTGCCATCGTCCCTGCTCATCGCTGCGGTACTGGTCCTTGCTGCTGATTACCTCACCCGCAGCATCCTGGCTACAGGACATGAGTTTGAGCTGACACGCAACGTGCTAACCATCTCGCTCTCCGTCGTCTTACTCGGTTTACTAACCATGATCACACGCAAGAAAGCTCTCACGCAAGTGATCGGGTTTCTGACGATGGAGAATGGGTTATTTCTGGCGGGCATCGCCATCACGGCCGGAATGCCGATGATCGTGGAGCTGGGCATCTTCTTCGATGTGCTCGTGGCTGCGTTCATTATGGGCGTCTTCTTGTATCGCATCAGTGAGACCTTCGACACCATTAACGTGGAGGAACTGACCCGACTGAAGCATTAGCCAGCTATGAACTTCGAACCCCTTTGGACCTCGGTTGAGTATGGACTCCAAGCTGCACAAGGCATTTCCATGTTCATGACCTTGCTGGTGCCTCTGCTAACGGCTATTCTCTGCGGCCTGATCGGGACGAGACGGTTTATGGAAGTGTCCAGCCTTCTTGGATCGGCACTCACAACCTTCTTTGGCATCTTGTTGATCCGCGAAGTATTGATCGATGAGCCCATCCTTCAGCTGGGAGGCTTGCTCTATGCCGATGCTCTAAGTGCATATCTCGTGCTCATCGTTTCTGCGATTGGGATGCTGTCTTCTCTCTACTCTATCGGCTACATCGGCCATGAGTTTTCCAAAGGCGTATTCGGCTCAGGCAAACTGCGTGAGTATTACTTCTTGCTCAATCTGTTCCTCTTTACGATGCTTTTGGCAGCTGTAGCCAACAATCTGGGTGTGCTCTGGGTCGCGATTGAGGGGACCACCTTAGCCTCAGCTTTCCTTGTGGGGTTCTATGACCGTGAAGAATCTGTTGAAGCTGCCTGGAAATACCTCATTCTAGGATCGGTGGGGATCACGTTCGCACTCTTGGGAACTGTGCTCGTCTACTTCTCGGCCTTAGCGGCCTTCAAGACCTCCGGCGCAGCTGGCACACTCAACTGGACAGATCTCGTCAACCCCAGTATGGCGAGCCAACTCGATCCTCGCATCCTCAAGTTGGCATTCATTTTTGTTCTGGTTGGCTATGGGACGAAAGCGGGATTGGCACCGATGCACACTTGGCTGCCGGACGCGCATAGCCAAGCTCCCACACCCATTAGTGCACTCCTCTCCGGTGTGCTCATCAATGCAGCGATGTATGCCATCTTGAGATTTCATCATCTCTTGAGCGTGAGCGCAGTGGGCCCAGATTTCTCCTCGCATCTGCTCTTGATCTTCGGGATCTTCTCTCTAGGGATTGCTATTCCCTTCATTCTCGTTCAAAGAGACTACAAACGGCTGCTGGCCTATTCGAGCATTAAGCACATGGGTCTGATTGCAACGGGCGTAGGGCTCAGCACGCCGCTCGCAATCTACGGTGCGCTACTCCACGCCTTGAATCATGCCCTGGCCAAAACCATGATCTTTATGAGCGCAGGCAATCTTTTCCTCAAGTACCAGACGAAGGAGATCAGTCTCGTCCAGGGTGCGACCAAGGTCATGCCCGCAACCGGCGTGCTGCTGCTGCTGGGCACGCTCGCCATCACGGGCGTCCCTCCGTTCAACCTCTTCATCAGCGAGTTCCTCATCTTGAGTGGCAGCTTTTCCAGTAAGAGCTTTCTGGTCGGCAGCTTGATCTTGCTCTTTATCGTCGCAGCGTTTGCTGGGTTCGTCCACCATCTGAACCAGATGGCCTTCGGTACGCCGAAAGACCATTTGCCATCGGGCGAAGAGAATCCGTCCGGTCTGTTGCCTTTGGCGATTCTGCTGGTACTCGTCCTGCTGCTGGGCGTGTACATCCCTGGCCCCTTGCACGAGCTTCTCCAGCAAGCCGCGAAGGTCGTGAGACCCCAATGAGTCATCAAGTGCAAGCAGTCATTACGGAGTTACGTCGTGAATTCGGAGAGCGCCTGGACGGGTTGAATGCCATTCATGGGAACGAGATCTACTGCGATCTACGAACCAACAACCTGGACTGGCTACCTAGAATGTGCACGTTTGTGCACCACAAATGGCATGCCTCGTTTGTCTGTGCTTGGGCTTCCGATGAACGGGAGCGCGAGGGTATCTATGGCCTGCACTATCTCTTCTCGCTCGATCCGCAAGATCTCTTCATCATCATACGCGCTGCGGTACCGCCCGAACTCCCAGAATTTCCCTCCGTAGCTGCACACTTGATCGCAGCCAACTGGGCCGAACGTGAGATCCGAGATGCCTTTGGCCTCGTACCTCTTGACCACCCTAACCCAAAACGTCTCTGGGCTCACCCCGACTGGCCACCCCATGCTTTCCCCATGCGCAAGGATTTCCCGCTCAACTCCCAGCCCCAGCGAGTAGAGGGAGACTTTGAGTTCCACCGAGTCGAGGGGGAAGGGGTCTTTGAGATTCCCGTCGGCCCCGTGCATGCAGGCATCATCGAGCCCGGTCATTTTCGATTTAGCGTTGCGGGCGAGCCTATCATCAGCCTTCAAGTACAGCTCTTCTACACCCACAAGGCAACGGAAAAACTCTGCGAGGGTCTTCCGTTGGAGAGAGCCCTGCACGTTTCCGAGCGCATTTCGGGAGATTCTTCCTTTGCTCACTCAGCGGCCTTCTGTCACGCCGTCGAACGCTTAGCGGGCATTGCGATCCCTGAGCGAGCGCAATATCTGCGAATGCTCTATCTAGAGCTAGAGCGCATGTACAACCACTTGAGCGACATCGGCATGATCGCGAATGACATGGCATTTCTTATTGGCTATGCCCACGCCATGCGCGTGCGCGAGCACATGATGGTGCTGAGTGAGAAGCTCACAGGCAGTCGACTTCTACGGGGGATGAACACCCTCGGAGGGGTCCGGCGCGATCTGCCTGAGGCTCTCTTCTCCTCGATTCTCTCCACGCTCATGATGGTTCACAAGGAACTCAAAGAACTGGCGGATCTGCTCTTCACCAGCGCCTCTGTCATGGACAGGCTGGAGACGACGGGCGTGCTCACCCAGAAGACAGCACGGGATATTGGTATCGTGGGTATCGCTGCCCGTGCTTCCGGCCTCGACCGAGATTTCCGGCGCGATCACCCACACCTGCAATATCAGCGCATTCCATTCAAAGTTCCTGTCTATGAGAGTGGGGATGTGTATGCACGAACGCGGATTCGCGTGGATGAGGTGTTCGAATCGATCCAGATCATCGAGCAAGTCTTAAATCTCATGCGACCAGGACCCATTCGTGTGCCTGTCGAAAAGATCCCGGGCAACGCCCACGCATTGGGCTATGCAGAGGGCTGGCGTGGTCCGATTGTGCACGCGATCCAGACGGACGCAGAGGGGCGAATCTCCCGCTACAAGATCGATGACCCCTCATTTCACAATTGGCCGGCATTAGTCTTTGCGGTTCAGGGCAACATCGTCCCGGATTTTCCGCTGATCAACAAGAGCTTCAATCTCTCATACTCTGGCAATGACCGTTAGGAGGTAGGTATGCTGAAGATTCTGCGCAAGACGCTCAAGACGGGCCGCGTTACGACTCAGTACCCTTTGAAGCTGGCTGAGCCCCCGGAGGGCTTGTTGGGCAAGCCGGTGATTGATTTTACTAAAGCAGATTTGGGAAAGTTGAGGCTTGCGGAAAGCGTCTGTCCTACGCGAGCCATCACCATGGAAACCGACGGTGCGAAAAGCATTGTGAAGCTCTCCTACGCCAGCTGCATCTTTTGCGGTCGATGCGCAGAAGCGTATCCGGAAGCCATCCGCATAACCAAAGAGTTTGAGCTGGCTGCCCCTCTGAAAGAGCATCTGGTAAGGAGTGCGCAGTTCGTGGCTGGCAAACTCGTCCTGGTAGATGTGCCGCCACGGCAGCCCAACTTAGAGGAATTGGGTGAGCGGGCTAAGAAAGAAATCTACAGAGTCTTTGGGCGATCTCTACACATTCGCCAAGTCGACGCGGGTTCCTGCAACGGCTGCGAGCTGGAGATTTCCGCCATGAACAATCCCGTTTACGATCTGGAACGGTTCGGCTTACACTTCGTCGCTTCGCCGCGCCATGCGGACATGCTTCTGGTGACGGGACCTGTGACACGCAACATGGAGATCGCACTCCAGCAGACGTATGAAGCCACACCCGCACCCAAACTTGTCGTAGCCGTCGGTGCTTGTGCGTGCAGTGGGGGAATCTTCGCCGAAAGCTACGCGAGCCGAGGCGGCGTGGACAAAGTCATCCCCGTGGACGTCTATATTCCGGGTTGCCCCCCACGGCCTCAAGCTATACTACAAGGGACCTTGCTGGCGATCCGGCAGATGAAGAGTTGAAGTTGCTCAGTCAATTAGCTTTTCCCAAAGAATCGCTGGAAAATCACATCGACGTGCGTGAGGTGATACTCCACGTTGAAGAGTTCTGCCAATTCTTCGGGGCTAAGATACCTGCAAATTTCCTTCTCTTGCGTCAAGAGATCTTGGAGATGTTTTCCGCTTGTCTCACTCTCGATGGCTTTCGCGCGGAGAAGCTCATGGGCTTCCACACGTGGCATACCTTTGTCAATGAGCTTCAAAAGCACAGCTTGAGAGAAGACGACCCCGCGACTCATCTCCAGGTTCTCCCTCATGCGCTTGGCGTCCACACGCAGATTCGCGATCACTTTTGTCATCGAGCGCAGCATGTAGTGCAGAGCCAGGAAGCTATCCGGGATGATCACCCGCTCCACCGCGGAGCGAGAGAGGTCTTGTTCATGCCAGATGGGCATATTCTCGAGTGCTGCCAATGCATTCACCCGCACGAGGCGAGCCAATCCAGAGACCGTCTCGCTCGTAGAGGGGTTCTGCTTGTGAGGCATCGAAGATGAGCCGTGCGGAGCACCCTCACGCACCTCGCGGATCTCCGTGCGATGGAGATTGCGAATCTCAATCGCCATCTTTTCTAGCGTCCCAGCCGTGATTGCCAGCGTCGTCAGCACGTGGGCGTGTCGGTCTCGCTGCAGCGGCTGGCTTGAGATGAGCACAGGCTGTAAGCCAAGTTGAGCACAGACCCTTCTCTCCACTTCTGGATCGACATGCGCATACGTCCCGACAGACCCCGAGATCTTTCCCACAGAGATGATCTCTTGAGCTGCCTCGAGACGTCGCAGGTCGCGCTGGAGCTCTGCATACCAGATGAGCAGTTTGAGCCCGAAGGTGATCGGCTCTGCATGCATGCCGTGGGTGCGTCCCACCATCAGTGTATGCCGGTGCTCCCCTGCTCGCTGCCTGACGATGTCTAGCAACTTGTGGAGCTCATCTTTCACGATGCCCAGGGCTTGTCGCATGACCAGCGAGAGGGCGGTATCGACAACATCGTATGACGTGAGCCCCCTGTGAATATATCTCCCTGCGGTGCCCACGCTCTCTTCCAGCGAGCGCACGAACGCAAGCACATCGTGGCCGATCCGATCTTCGATCTCCTTCACTCTTGCTGGGTCCAGTCGAGCTTTCTGGCGGATCGTCTGGGCTGCCTCTTTCGGGATCTGCCCCAGTTCGGCAAGGGCATCCGCAACCGCAAGCTCCACTTTGAGCCAACGTTCATACTTTGCCTCTTCCGTCCAAAGCTCTCTCATCGGTGAGAGCGAATAGCGTTCGATCATGGCCGACCTCCCGCCTCACAGTAGTCCAAATAACCCTGATACACAACATCGACCCCCACCGGGTAGACGGAACAGTCTTTCAGGCGAAGCGCGTGCTTCATGGTCTCAATGCCCTCTCCGCCCACGGGCGTGGGTGCTTCTCGGCCACCGACGATCTTAGGAGCAATGATGAACATGAGCTTATCCATCAATCGCTCACGCAGAAAAGCCTCTGCCACGGTCGCGCCTCCCTCGATGAGCAGACTGTCAATCTGAGAAGCTCCCAGCTTCTTCAACAAAGCCTGCAGATCCACTCGACCGTCTTGGTTCGCCGGCATACGCCATATTTGAACATGCTGACAGCTGCTCTTGAGTTGTCGTTCTTTCTCTTCTGACATCCGGCATGTAGCGATGATCGTCGGAGCCTCACTCTTCACATGAAGAAGGGCAGCCTGCAAAGGAATGCGACCCTGGGAGTCCAGCACGATTCTCATGGGATCTCGCCCCCGGATACGGCGGACTGTAAGCTGCGGATCATCGTGAAGTACCGTCCCGATCCCTACGAGCACTGCGGCGTAGCGCGCCCGCAACCGATGGGCCAACGTGAGCGCTTCACCCGAAGAGACCCATTGAGAATCTCCAGTACGGGTCGCGATCTTGCCATCGGCCGTCATGGCCATCTTAAGAAGCACAAAGGGCATACCGGTTGTGGCATACTTGATACGGATCTCATTCAGTTGCTGCGCTTCTTTTACGAGAACGCCTTCGATGACTTCGATGCCGGCTTGTTGGAGTTGTGCAATCCCCCGCCCATTGACTTCGGGAGTGGGATCGCGCGTGGCGATAATCACCCGACGGATACCGCTACGAATGATCCCATCCACACAGGGTGGATTGCGTTTGCCAGGATACGAGACGCAGGGCTCCCAATTGACGTAGAGTTCAGCCTCTTGAGCTGCGCTCCCGGCTTGTTGGATAGCGAGCGCCTCCGCATGGGGACCGCCGAACTTTGGGTGATATGCCTCCCCTACGATCTTGCCATCTTTGACAATAACAGCTCCCACCAGCGGATTGGGATTGACATGCCCCACTCCCCGTTCGGCCAACTCCAAGACCCGACGCATGAACTGCTCCATGGACTTGGGAGCATAGGCGATAATGCAATGCCATTCAAGCCAGGACGTTGCTAATTCTCAGAGACCCCTTCATCGAGACTCGCCCA
The DNA here is from genome assembly GCA_037442925.1 of Candidatus Fraserbacteria bacterium. GTDB lineage: Bacteria > Bipolaricaulota > Bipolaricaulia > RBG-16-55-9 > RBG-16-55-9 > RBG-16-55-9. The sequence continues at coordinate 37,356 of JBBIPG010000013.1, forward strand.
GGATGCTCGCTCTGCTAGTTCCTCGGGGTCGGTGATGGCAATCTGGAAGCGCTGCTTGGCGATCAGGCCCTCTGCCTCAAACCGATTGAGGATCATGGTGACGTTCTCGCGTGTCCCGCCGACCAGCTCCGCAAGTTCTTGATGAGTGATCTTAAGGTCAATCTCCCAACGGCCTCGCTGTCGGTGGCCGTGTCGTTGAGCCAAGTTGAGCAGCGTACGCGCCAGGCGTGTCTCAAGATCCCGAAAGACCATCTCTTTGAGGCGCTCTTGGATCTCATTCATGCGACGCAGCACGAGCTGAAGCAGATGGAGCACAAGGTCCGGGGAGGTCTTCGCGCAGGTGATCAACTGGTCCCGTGGGATCACCCAACAAGTGGAATCTTCCAGGGCCTCGGCGCTCGATTGCCGATGTCCATCGCCCAGAAGTGCCATCTCCCCAAAGAGATTGCCCTCTCCCAAGATGGCCAAGGTCAGCCTCTTGCCACTCTCATCCAGATGGTAGAGCTTCACCCGTCCCTGGCGAATGAAGTATGCCGCCGTGTCCCGCTGACATGGATTGTAGATGACCTCTCCCTCTCGATACGTGACCACATGACAGAACTTGGCTAGTTTTTCTTGAAGAATTTTGCTGTTCCCGCCATTCTCCATACCTGCCTCCCTTTTCGCTCGGCTTGCACCCTCACTCAGTCAGCCTTCCCCATATCCATAACACAGCTCCCAAGTCCTTTCTGTGATCCCGGTAACCGTAAGGGCGAATGAGTTGTGCTGTTGTGATCTACATCACCTGCTAGAGTGATCAAGCTGTCATGCTGCCTGAACCTGGGTGATTGGGTTTCCCCGCTTCCTGGCGTAGCCTCGCCCAAGGACTCTCACACAAGGAGGCTTTCGAAGTGAAAATAAAAGACTCTCCACTCTGGGAGCGAGTGGATGCGGCGCGAGGACAGATCCTCTGTTGCCCAGGAGATCGCACAAACTCACTCTATCTCATCCGGTCAGGACGAGTAGAGATCACCGAGCCCAGAGGTAGCCGGATGATGGGGCCAGGGGAGTTCTTCGGGGAACTGGATTTCACCCAGAGCGGAGCCCTTGCGCTCACCGTGCGCGCTCTGGAAGATACCTCCCTCTTGCGTATTGATGGCCAGTGTCTTACGAGACAGCTCCGTAAGCGGCGCAGCGCCGGGAAGCTACGACTCAAGAAACTTCTGGGGTGTGGCGATCGCCTTATCTTCCTGTGCTAGCTTGCTGGCTGGCACGCAAACACTCTTTTAGCTCTTCGATTTCGCTACGGAACAGAGGAGTATTCAGTAGCTCTGTCACCTTGCGATAGGCGTGCATAACCGTGGTATGGTCCCGCGCGCCAAAGGCCTTGCCGATGGTTGGAAATGACCCGTTCGTAAGTTCTCTTGCCAAGTAGATCGCTATGTGGCGCGCCTGGGAGATGCGCTTCTCACGCCTCTCCCCTTCCAGCTGTTCCACACTCACTTCATAACGGCGTGCCACCTCGGCCTTGATGACTTCAATATCGAGCGGGCGCTCGCTCGGCGGCTCTTGAGGGAGGACTTCATCGAGGAGTTCCGGTGTGATCGGCTGGCCTTGGAGTTCCGCATAGGCGGTGGCCCGGATGAGCGCACCCTCCAGCGCCCGCACGCTGGACGTGATCCGATGGGCGATCCGCGTGAGGAGGTCATCGCTCAGCTTGAGTTCGTTCTCCTTGGCCTTGGCTCGTAAGATAGCCAGCCGCGTCTCAAAGTTGGGCGGTTGAATATCTGCGACCAGTCCCCAGCGAAATCGCGACACTAAGCGCTCTTGCAGTTGAGAGAGCTCCTCCGGAGGGCGATCACTCGAGAGCACGATCTGCTTGCTGTTCTCGTATAACTCGTTGAACGTGTGAAAGAGTTCTTCTTGCGTGCCCTCTTTGTCCTTGAGGAAATGGACATCGTCAATCAAGAGCATATCGACCTGCCGATATGTGCGGCGGAAACGATCCGTGCGATTCTCACGAATGGCTTGTACGAGTTCAATGGCGAACCGCTCGGAAGTGATGTAAATGACGCGAAGCCAGGGCTGGTTTTTCAGGATTTCATTGCCGATGGCATAGAGCAGATGGGTCTTGCCCAAGCCGACCTTACCGTAGATGAACAGTGGGTTGTAGGCTCGGCCGGGAGATTCGGCTACGGCCTGACAGGCCGAGCACGCCAGGAGATTTCCATCCCCCTTGATGAACCGATCGAAGGTGTACTCGGCTTTGAGAGTCGATGGCTCGCTCTCGATTCTTGCAACGGTCATGATCGCTCCTTTGAGGAGTACTTCGCCCTACCCGATGGCCCCCTCTTGCCCTCTGCTGGTCTGGTAGAGGATGGTGGGCTTGAAAGCACCGTCCGTAAGGTGGTTATGGATCTGGGTTGTCTTTCAAGTGCCAAGAGCATACCAGCGGTGAGGGAAATGTGTCAATAGCCTGACTCGGTTCTCAAGCCTCGAAATATCGCAATGGGAGAGTGTTTTCGCCCCAAGACCGGCTCACCCATGTGATCACGTTTGATGGTTCGACGTGTCGCGGAAGAGTTTGCCCGTGTGCCTGCGGCGAAGTCTGGTTTAAGGGACATTCGTCACCTCGTGATGGGGCCATCGGGGAGGCGGGTGCCCAGGGACGGACTCGAACCGTCGACACCAGGATTTTCAGTCCTGTGCTCTACCAGCTGAGCTACCTGGGCAGGCGGGTTGTGGCGGGGATGACGGGATTTGAACCCGCGGTCTCTGCCTTGACAGGGCAGCGTGTTAGGCCGCTACACTACACCCCCGCGTTTAGCCCCATTATAGAAGAACTCCCTTCGGCTGTCAAACGGCTCTCCCGCTGACTTGCGCATCTCAACCCTGAACGAATGTAACAACGTTTACAGTCCAACTCCCGCCTCTTATGCTACGGTCGAATGGAACAACAAAGTCCAAGAGGAGGTTGAGTCAATGCAACGCATCAAAGTCTTGGGCGTCGTAGTGATCTTGAGTATGGTGGCCCTCGGATTGCAGACGGTGACAATTGCCCAAAGCGATACAGCGTCTTCCACGGGAAGCGCCACGAATCAGGCCGTCTTCGTCACCGTGGCAACCCCGTACTCTGCGACGCCTACCGTTGTGACGTCTTCGGATGTAGAGCAGGGCTTCACAAGTATTGGTACGGCAACCTTCAACATAGATGCGACCGTGACGTATAACGTTGCCGTGGACTCCAACAACGCGGGCACGTCGGCTCCTGCTCTCTCCGCATTCACCATTGGTAAGTCGGCTGCCACCGCCTGTCAGCTCAACTTGAACGGCGCTGGCTTTGTGGACGGGAGCCCTGGCCCCACAAGCACCGGCCATGTCATAACGACGGGCACTTCAGGCACGGATCACACCGTCGCCCTCAGAATTCAATGGACCCAATACACCAAAGCTCCCAGCGGCACATATAACTGTGAAGTCGAGATGACCGTGACGGAAGCCCCATAACGGGCAAGAGGGCGGCGAGACCTGGGCATGAGGCGACTCATCCAACTGGCATCGATCCTGACGATCTTGGTCGCGGTCGGATTGGCTACTGTCACCCCGGCTAAAACCCAGCCGAACCTCACAATCCAAATTCTCTCCGGTGGTAACTGGACCGTGTCAGTCACAAAGGACCACGTGCAGCTCGGTCGTGTGGACATGAACGATCAGACGCAGATCGAGATCACAGCTGACGTAAACTGGAAGGTCACCGCCAGCGTTACTCTCGATGCATTTCCCGCAGGAACCCAGAATCCAACGAACTTGGCTCTCGAAGTGGGTAGCAACGACACTCCGGGCCAGTTCAACGCCGGCGGAGGTTTGGTCCAGACCGGAGCGCCGGGCACCGTCCAATTCCCTGTGGATCTGCGCCTGAACCTTGCTACCTTGGGAAACGCTCCGGCAGGAACCTATTCCTTTACGATCACATATACCATCCAACAGCAATGAAAGAAGGTGCAGGTGGATGAAACCGACTCCTCTTTGGGTGCTGATCTCACTGTTCATGCTCTGTGTTCTGGCCGTTCCCACTAGAGCAGAGATCGGTGTCTCTACGCTGGGCATGGACATCGAACTCGCTCCCGGCGAGAGCTTCAACGGCTCCATTCTAGTCACCAACAACAGCGACCAGCCCGCCACTGTGCAAATCAGTCTGAGAGACTTCGAGTGGGACATCGATGGCAACGTTCAGATCCTGCCTGCCGGGACACTCAGCCGGTCTCTCGCCCACTACATTACGTTCTTCCCCGCGGAATTTACCTTGCCCGCCAGGAAGGGAATGGCTCAGCCCGTCCGAGTGATCGTCTCTCTACCGCAGCAAGTGAGTGGGCCCCACTGGGCCATGCTTTCCATTCGACAAGTCACAACTGACCAGGAAGAGCCACCTCCGACGCAGGACGACGAACGCGTGGTACAAGCCACCATTGGCCTCAGCTTCGGTGTTCAGATTCGACAGGTTGATCCTACCCGGATCGTGCGAGACGGTCGCATTACCGACGCTCAGGTTCTTCTCCCGGAGGGCAACCAGCCGCTTCGCGTCAACACGGAGTTTGAGAACATCGGGACCACGTTCCTGAGAGTCACAGGCGAGGTGCGCTTTATCAATGCCCGAGGCGAGATCGTCACCCGAGTCGGGATCGCCCCCTTCCGCGTCCTTCCCGGGGGCAAGCGCCGAGTCGAGGCTCCCTTGCTGCAGCCCCTGCCTTCGGGAGATTACATCGCCCTGGCCGTCTTAGACTTCGGAGGAGATTTTCTAGTAGCAGGACAAGTCTACTTCCGCATCCCCTAAGGTGATTCAGGTCTTCATCTCAAGGCGCAGCTGGCGTTCCCCAGAGCTTCCGACAGCTCATAGAATCGAATCACTGGAGTCAACATCAACACTACGACGTCATCAACGTAAATCGGGAAATGCTACGTGCCACCATGCGAACGCTGGTCATTCTATGCGCCCTCTCTCTGTTCTCGTTTTCCGGTCTTTCCTCGCCGGTCGAGATCCTGTCCGCCTCCGATCCCATCAGCGCGAGACCCGCTGATTTTGCCACATTGGTCTTCATTGTCGTAAACCAAGAGCCCAGCACGACAACCTTCGACCTTCAAGTCACGCTGCCAACGGGATATCAGCTGATTGCCCCCCTCGCGCCGATCTCTCTGGCGCCTGGAGCAGATCAAGCCATCTTCGTCACTGTGCTCGTGCCCAGGGGAGCACCGGCGGGGCGCATTCCTGTCGTCCTACACGCAACTTCACAGACCGAACCTGCAATCACCGCTTCCGCTACCGGCTTCCTGGAGATCCTCGCCACCTTTGAGATCGAGATCCGCCCTCCGCAAGATCGCCCTGTTGAGCCCGGAGAGATGACCCAACTGACATTTCACATGGCCAACAAGGGGAATGTGCTCGATCGTCTGACGCTGATTGCCGAGTCTCGTCGCGGCTTTCCACTGAAGCTGCAACCGGAATCACTGGAACTGCTGCCAGGAGAAGTGCGACCAGTCATCGTCGAGCTGACCGTTCCCCCACAGGCCACTCCGGGTCCAGAGCGCATCACCGTCATTGCCCGATCGGTCCTCTCGGATGTTGAGGCTTCTTCTACTGTCCAGTTTACCGTTCTGCCCCCGACTCCAGATGCCGTCGGAGGAACGCTCTTTCTGGAAGTGCCGACCTCGATCGGCGTCGCTCTCTTGGGGGACAATGCGTCTTCTCTGCAAGCAGAAGCCTCTGTGCAGGGAACACGCAAATTCGCAGAATTCAATGAGATCAACTACGGCTTGCAGATCGCGAATCTGCTGGAAATCAAGTCAGTACGGTTCAACGCCGATGTGGGTCGCCTCGGAGTGACCTTGGGCGATCTTTCATTTCCTCTCTCACCTTTGATGACCTTGAGTGGTCGAGGAGGACGCCTCACTCTAAGAAGCGCTGCTGGCAGTCTCTCACAAGCTACTCTTGGCATGGCTCTTGACTCCAATCAACAGCTGGCGGTAGGCGGAAATGCCGGCACCGATGTCTTCGGCATCTTCCCCTCCTTGAGCGCGCTAGTCCGACCAGCACGAGGGGAACTATTGGGAGGGGTCGCCCTCGGAATGCGGATTCCGGTCCTGGGCCAGCTTGCTCTGCATGGAGCATTGAGTCAAGAGGGAACAACGTTGGATCGAGCCTTTCTAGTGCAGAGCCTCACACGCCTAGGTGACTTCGAATTCGACGGTCAATTCGTCTTCTCTGGCAGCAACTTCTTAGGGTCCCCGCGGGACAAGTTCGGCCTCGAGCTTTCACAGAGCTTCAACGTCCACGGTCTATTTCTCCGGAGTCACTTTCTGCACTCCATCAATAACGTGAACTTCGACCCGACTCGTCCCACCGTGTTGGACACACAGCTGGGCGCGGCAGCTCGCCTCCCCATAGGGTCTTTGACATCCATCGCCTCGCAGTTCGATATCCAGATGAAGAGAAACCCTTTCCCCCCGCTGCTTACCCAGCTACTGGATACTCATATGGGCGTTCTGGTCACTCAGCGTCTGGGTCTCGTGTCTCTCTCTGTGGGCTTTGATCGCCGTGAGTCGAAAGACGTGATTACCAGCACGCATGTGGAGGAGACGATCTTGCGTTCTGTGGCTGATCTCCGGCTGGGTCCACTTCTGACGCTCCTGCGCGTGCAGCTTGAGACAACCAGAGACCTCACCGGCGGGGCAATCCTCCAACAGACCCTTGCTCTACTGGCCAGTGCCAGATTTCGCCTGCCGAAAGCAGATCTATTGGTCAGCATCGAGCGCTTGCCCTTGCGAACGACGCTCTCTGCCCAGTTCTCCGCCACGGTGGATCGTTTCGCGGTCCGTGCGCAAAGCTCGGTGATCCTGAACGACCAGAACGAAGTATTCCCCACATTTGGGCTCTCTCTGGCGTTCCGTTTCGAAGTGCCCATGCCTTTCCTGCCAACTCTGGGCCGACTCGAAGGATTCGCGTTCATCGACGAAAACGAGAATGGAGTTCGAGATTCCGGCGAGCCGGGTGTGCCCGGCATCATCCTCCGTTTAGACGGGATCCTTGTGCGCACCGGCTCATCAGGTTTCTTTCGCTCTCCTGCGCTCCGTCCTGGCACCGTACTGCTGGAGGTTCAAGAGCTTCCGCTAGGGATCGTTCCTGCCGTCGGGCTTCCCATGGCGATCACCCTACAGGCCGGGGAAGTTCGCCAAGTTCAGATTCCTCTACGACAGGAAGCGCTCGTGAGTGGCCTGGTGTTCCACGACGTGAATAGGAGTGGTGAATTGGATGCTGGTGAGGAGGGCTTAGCCGATGTGAGACTCGTACTCATCGGGCGTGTAAGCCAAGAGATTCTGACGGATATCGCAGGTCGGTTCACGTTCTCCGTACCGCCCGGCCCGTATACGCTCCGCGTAGACGCATCCACGTTGCCAAAGCGGTTCCGGCTCGCTACTGCTGCCGAAGTCTCGATCGAAGCGAAAGTCGGTGAAGTCCAACGAGTTCCATTGGGTGTCGTGGGGGAATTGCTCATCAAGTTCGCCCCGGTGGCCAACTTCGTCTTCTCACCGCAGCAGCCCAAAGCAGGGGAGACCGTCGTCTTGGACGCTTCTGTTTCTTCTGATCCCGATGGGAGAACTGTTCTCTACGAGTGGGATTTCAACCAGGATGGAACCATGGACGCCACGGGAATCCAGACCGCCCACGTCTTTTCAGCCGCTGGCAGTTTTTCCGTGACACTGCGGGTGACAGATGATGATGGCAACCAGAACTCCGTCACAAAGACCGTTGTTGTGGGGAAGAACTGAAGGGAAGGTGAATCTGGGGTGGGCGAACCAGGATTTGAACCTGGGACCTTCCGCGTGTAAGGCGGACGCTCTGCCGCTGAGCTATTCGCCCTTCTGTCTAATATCGCCACAATGCCCCGATAC
>JBBIPG010000014.1:0-44672 GCA_037442925.1 Candidatus Fraserbacteria bacterium
AAAGGATAGGGAACTCGGGGTCCAACGCTATGATGTGTCCGTAGTTGAGGGACGGATGGAAGGATGACTTGAGTTTTCTAACCGCTAGAGTACCTAGCGGACTTGACAACCATTTTCATGGAAGGAGAAATCATCGCGACCCTCTGCACTCAACTTGGCTGTTAAGAATAGCCTGTCCTGATATGAGCGTTCCTCAGCTCGCTCAAGAAGCGGAATCGGCTTTGCCATAGACCCACGCCTTGAAACGCGCGTCTTGACGAAGGAGGTCAAAGGCAGGGGTGTAGGCTGGACCGGATTTAAGGTATTCAATGTGCCGTTCCTTGAGGTAGGGGAGCCCCCGCTCCAACCAACGGATGGCTTTATCGACCTCATTCAGACAAAGGTAGGATAAGATAATAGTCTGATACATAGAGCCGTCCTCATGAGCCAAATCCAACGCTTGAGAGAAGAATTGTTCAGCTTGTTTACGTGAACTCTTGTAGTCATATATGCACCCTAGCATACCGTAGGAATTGGCGATGTAATGTGAGTCTGCAATAAGTGTACTGCTCTCAAGCTGCTTATCCGCATAGTGGAGGGCTTGGTCAAGCTCCCCCTTTCTCATATAAGCATAAGTCAATCGGTTGTAAATCACGGTGATATGGGTGAGATTGGCTAATCGCTCATTGGCCTGGAGTGATCTATTCCAGGCTTCAATAGCCCGATCTACTTGTCCCCCGTTATAGTAAGCAACTCCCAAGCTGAAGAAAGTGCTGCCAATCGAATGAGAATCGTTCGTCGTTTCCGTCAAACTCGCAGCTTTAGCAAGATGCTCAACGGCCTTGTCGTAGTCTCCTTTGCCGGTATGGGCGTGCCCCAAAGTTGAAAGTATGAGCGCTTTCAGCGCATCATTAGGGGTTCTCTCCAAGATCACTAGCGCGTGATTGCAATACCGAATCGCCTCATCGTATCGAAGGAGCCAATTGAGGCAACTACCGGCAGCGTCATAGATCTTCACTGCCGCTAGCGATTCTCTCTTCGGGCCCAGTTCCTCTAATGCTTTATTACAGTATGAGAGTGCCGTCTCAAACTCACGCTTGTAGTGATAGACGTTGGCAATCGCGCAATAAATGTCCGCCCGTTCCTCAGGGTCTTTGCAAAGCTCTAGCGCTTTCATGCTGTACTGCAAGCCCTCATCATGTTTATCCGTGAAACAACAGACTTCCCCAAGGCCCTTGTAGACTTTCATCCGTCTCTGCTCGTCATCCAGGCGCTCGGCCAGCTCCAAAGCCCGACGATAGAAATGCAACGCTTCCTCTTTGGCATAGCTCTTAGACCAGACTCGTCTGCCAGCAAGCAGCGAGTAATCGAGTGCCTTGGACCACTCGCCTGCTTCGTAGAAGTGGTGAGCCATCTCCCCGAGGAAGGCCTCCATGTCCGAGGAGTGCAAGAGCAAGCGCTCTAGGGCATTGCCCACCTTGAGATGCAGCTGGCGTCGGCGCTCCGGGAGCAAGCCTTCATAGATCACCTCTCGTATCAAGTCGTGCCGGAACTCGTAATGGCTTTCTTTCTCCACCATGAAATGGGTCTTGAGTAACTCTTCTAGACTTGCGATCAGATCCTCTTTTCGCCGCCCCACAGCCTCCTCGAGGAAGCCCGTATCGAAGGCGCGAGTCCGGGTTGAAACCAGATCCAGCAAGTCCCGGCTTGACCGTCGGAGGCGGCGAAGCCGCGTGAGCACCACAGCCTTCACCGTCTGCGGCACATGCTCCGCCCCAAGTTTCTCCGGCTCAATCTGCCATGCCCCCTCTTGGTCCAAATACAGCGTGCCGGATTCAATGAGAGATTTCATGAGTTCCAGAGCAAAAAACGCATTACCTTGAGATCTCTTATGGAGTTGTTGAGCCAGCTCTCGAGGTCCTGCGTCCACTTTGAGCATCCCGCTCACCAGTTGGCCCACTTCCTCATCACTGAAGGTCTTTAGCTCTAGTGTCCCGACCGATTCCTCCTGGAGCGGCCCATGAATCAGCTCCCAGAGTAGATGCCCCTCATCCACCTCTTCCGCTCGGTATAGACCTAACAAGAGAATCTTCTCTTTACTCAGTTTGCGCATGAAGTAATGGACGTACTGGAGTGTCGCGTCAGCGGCCCACTGCAAGTCATCTAAGACGAGTACGAGTGGTTTCTCTTGTGAGATGGCAACAAAGACTTGGCTAAGTGCCTCAAATAGGCGATTTCGCTCCTGCTCCGGCGACAGGAGCGGAGCCGAGGGTTTTACGTCGGGAAATCTCGCCATCAGCTCCGGGATCAGCTTCATCGCTTCGCTCAGCCATACGGGGGAGATGCTGTTCACAACGTCCAGCGGAGCTTGAGAGAAAGCTTGCCGTAGGATCTCAATCCAGGGTTGATAAGGCAATCGACCCTCGACTTCGTAACAGCGCCCCGCCAGAGATAGGCTTCCTTGGCCGGTCACATATTGGATAAACTCTTGGGCCAGCCGCGTCTTGCCCACTCCCGCTTCGCCTCCCATAAAGAATGCCTGCCCCTCTCCCCGAACGGCAGCCTCCCAGGCAAGTGTAAGGTGCTCACATTCGCTCTCTCGCCCTACAAACGGCGCTCCCAGTTCCGGATAACGCTGGATCAATTCGCGCCTTCGCCTGGCCAACTCCCTGAACCGTGCCGCACTGGCCTGCTCTTCGATCTCGCGGAAGAGATCCTGCGTCTCCGGCAGAGGTTCTACGCCTAGCTCGTCTTTGAGGACTCGCTCACACGTGCGATACTGCTGGAGGGCAGCGTTGCGGTCCCCTATGGCATGGTACAGGTACATCAGCTGGCGGTGGATCTCTTCTTGCAAGGGGTTCTCAGACAGAATGAGCTTGGCATGGGAGATCGCCTGTTCATACTCCTTGAGCTCGGCATGGTGCACAACCAACTCTTGCAGGGCTTTTAGATACAGATTCTTGAGGTAATCTCGTTCTTCCAGGCACCAGTCGTCGTAGCAGCCTTCGAGAAAATCACCGCGATAGAGTGCGACAGCTTCTCTCAACAGTCGAATACGCTCGTCGCCTTTACAGTCTTCCGCTCCATTGATTCGCTGCTCGAACTCGTGAGCATCCACCCAACAGGGAGCTTTGGGATTGAACTGAGCTGAAGTGCGGTTGAGCAGCAGAATCTCTCCCTTACAGCTTTCAAATGACCCCAGGGCTTTGTGCAAATCATGAAGAGCGTGTCGCAGGCTGAGGCGGGACTTCTCTTCGCTCGACTCGGACCAGAAGAGCCCGGCCAATCTCTCGCGAGCTTGCGGCTGGTCGCGGTGGAGCCACAGATAAGCCAATAACTGCTCCACCTTGCGGGTGGCCAAGGCCACCGGCCGACCCTGTGGGTCAAAGATCTCGGGCTTGCCGAAGAGATGTATGCGTAACATGCGCCTGCCCTTTTCCGTCGATTTTTATTATAGCACGCGCGTCGATCAGCGGATAGGAAGCAAAGCTGTTGGCGGACTCAGCCAAATATGGTAGTTTGAAGGCGTGGAGAAGCGCATCGCCGAAGTGGCCGTCCCTCGCGATATTGATCGGGTCTTCGATTATCTCATTCCTGAAAACTTGCAAGAGCAAGCGGACATTGGGATGCGGGTTCGGGTTCCCTTTCGCGCCGAAACGCTCACCGGGTTTATAACAACTATCAAGCCCGAGACTTCTTACGCAGGGAAACTGCAAGAGCTAAGCGCCCTTCTCGATCCCTATCCCGTTGTGGATGAGATCCATATGCGCCTCGCGCATTGGATCAGCGAACGCTATCTATGCCCTCTGGGACTGGTCTTGCAAGCGATGGTCCCTTCGCTCTTGAGGGCTCGAACTCCGCGCGTCCGCGCCTACGTGCACCTTAAGACCAGCTTGGCAGAGACGCTTCGCTGGATTGACATGCTATCCACGACAGCTCCTCAACAAGCGGCGCTCCTCCAAGCACTCCTCGCTCAGGGCCCCGAACCCGCTATGAATGAATTACTCGAACGCGTGGGTTGCTCCACGGCTCCGCTGCAGTCCCTGGTGGAACGGGAGTTGATCGCCATCGAGAGACGCCCTGTAGCTCCAGCGCGCATCTCTTCGGAGTTTCATGAGGACGCTATGGAGATCTCCCTCACCGCGGCGCAGCAGATCTGTCTCGAAGAGATCCGTGTGGGTCTTAGGCGTGGGAGCGGAAGATACTTGCTCCACGGGGTCAACGCCAGCGGGAAGACAGAGATCTATCTCCAAAGCGTTCAACAAGCGCTGGAGCTGGGCAAGCAGGCTATTGTGATCGTGCCAGAGATCTCACTGACCCCACAGCTGATTGCACGCTTTCGCTCGCGATTTCAAGAGAAGATCGCCGTCTATCATAGCCAACTCACGGAATCCCAACGGGCACGCGAGTGGCAACGACTCAAAGAGGGAGAAGCCCAAGTCGCCATCGGCGTGCGCTCTGCCATCTTCGCCCCGCTGGATCGCCTGGGGCTCATTGTCGTCGATGAGGAACACGAACCCACATTCAAGCAGGACGATCCGGCACCACGCTATCACGCTCGAGATGTGGCCTTTAGACGGGCAGAGTTGTCTTCGGCCGTCGTAGTGTTGGGGAGTGCTACTCCATCCATAGAGAGCTACTGGCGGGCCCGGCGAGGGGGGCTTCAGCTGTTGGAGCTTACGGAACGCGTGGTGAGTGGAGCGGCTCCGGAGACGACTGTTGTGGATCTACGGGGTGAGGATGTCTTGCTAAGCCCCGTACTCAAACAGAGAATCGCACGGCGTTTGAGGTCTGGTGAACAGGCTCTATTGCTACTCAATCTGCGCGGTTTCGCGCGTTGTGCGCTCTGCCGGGCTTGTCGTGCCACTCAGAAGTGCCCGCGATGCCAGATCGCTCTTGTGTATCATCTCAAAGAACAACGGTTGCGATGCCATTATTGCGGTCATACGTATCCCGTCAGTCGGTGTCGTTCTTGTGGTTCCGCAGATCTACGATTCATCGGCGCTGGAACGGAGCAAGCGGAGCTCGTGCTGCGTGAGACGTTTCCGGGGGCGACAATCGCCCGCATGGATTCGGACGTCGTGCATCGTGGTGAACATGGAGCCATACTCGAGCAGTTTCGTCGTGAGAAGATTCATATTCTTCTGGGCACACAAATGATTGGTTTGGGACTCGATTTCCCCAACGTGACGCTCGTGGGAGTTCTGTCGGCGGACACGCTGCTGGATCTGCCAGATTTTCGGGCGGGGGAGCGGACGTTTCAACTCATCAGTCAAGCTGTAGGCCGGGCCGGGCGTGGAGAGAAGCCAGGCGAAGTCATCATCCAGACGAACCATCCAGAACACTACGCCATCGCCCAAGCCGCTCAGCAAGACTATCAGGCTTTTTATGACGAAGAACTGATCTTCCGCAAGACGCTCAATTACCCACCCTTCTCGCATCTGATCAAACTCACCTGTGAAGATCGAAAGGAGGAACAGGCTCAGCAGAATGCCGGGTCGCTCGGCCAAGCCTTGCTGGCCTCTCCTGTGAAGGGTCTCGAAGTGCTCGGACCTTTTAAGGCCTTCCCGTATCGCGTGCGGGGGAGTTTCCGTTGGCAATTGGTTCTCAAAACGAAAGATGTGCTAGCTGCCAACGCTTTAGTGCGCGAGATGGTGCAAAGCACAAGGCTCTCAGGACAAATCAAAGCCGATGTGGACCCACAGAGTTTACTGGTATAAGTCCACTCATCCTCACCACACATTCATCTGAGCCTCAAGGATTCGAGCACAACTCGTTATTGAACCTTCCGGCAGATGTCGTCATTCACTAGGGCGAAGCGAGGAGGGTCCTACAGTGGCACACAGGGCACAGATGACTATTGAGGAACGGTTACAGCTGAGGAGAGATCAGGCGCTCAGCCGGTGGCTTGCAGGTCAGGCCGGTGGTGTGATGCGACCTGCACCGGCTCGACTCGCAAGAGAGCGGACCTCCAAAGTGCGGGTGTTTATGATGATGGTCCTCGCGATGGTGCTGGCGGCGATGACAGGTCATTCTGCAGCGAAACCCTAGAGCTGGCCTCCAAGGAGGGAGAGGGCACCACCCCCTAGAGGTAAGCCCTCTCTCTCCTTACCCAGTCCACCAACGGCTAAAATATGAATTGAGCAAGTTGAACCCATTGAACCCATTGTCACATTCAGTCATTCACCAAAGTGAGGAGGCCCGGAGGGGATGGACCCGGAGGTCCGGCTGATGGAAGGAGTGGCCGAGCGAAATGAAAGGGATTTTGCGGAGCTCTTCCGTCGCTATCAAGCTCGATTGGGCTCGTTCTTCTTGCAGCGGACAAGAGACCCTCATGCGGCGGAGGAGTTGGTGCAGGAGACCATGATGGTCGTCTGGGAGCGCGCAACCAGTTTCGATCAGACATGCCGCCCGTCGAGCTGGATCTTCGGAATCGGCTATCGCAAGTATCTGGAATGGCAGCGAAAGAACTCGAAAGCGAGCCAACTCTACGAGAGCGAGACAGAACATGATCCCGAAGAATTGCCACGCAGCTTGCACGATGAAGTCGGCGAGCAGATTGGGCGTGAGAGACTGAGCGAGATCGTGCGTCAAGCCCTAAGAGAACTCTCGGAAGAGCATCGAGCCGTGATTGATCTCACGTTTCAGCAAGGGCTCTCGTATGGGGAAATCGCCCAGATTCTGGGAATCCAGCCGGGCACAGTGAAGAGCCGCATGTTCTACGCCAAAGAACAACTGAAAGAGATTCTCATCCGTCAAGGGATGAAAGGAGATGAGTTATGGCAGATCTCCAAGATGTAAAGCATCGTGAGATCCTTGAGCTTTTGCCGTGGTATGTGAATAAGACTTTGCATCCCGAAGAGAGCCAGCAAGTTGAGAGACATCTTCGGAGCTGTTCAGAATGCCAGCGGCAGCTAGAGGAACTCATGGGCCTACAGAAGGCGGTCGCTGTAGCGACGCCGCAGTTCTCATCGGAAACGCTCCTCAGAGGGACGCTACGAAAGATCCGCGCGTCTCGTGAACAGCTAGTCCAAGAGCAGGATCGTTGGTGGAAACCGTGGAGAGGAACACTGCGACCGCGCTGGGCGCTTGGGCTGGCCGTCTTTGCCTTCGCGTTTCTGGGATTGGGAGCGTTCGTGGGCTTCCAGTTTGGCGTGAACCGTGTGATCGGAGGAGCACCCGCAGCCGGACAGAAAGCAGCTCATACGACTGAGCAATACTTTGCATTCCCGCGACAGATCGAACTCCAGGGAACGTTCACCATGCAGATCGGGAGCCGCCAGCTGGAGCAAGAATCGTTCACACTAGAGATATTGGAAGACGGAAGACGGCTTTTCACTTCCAACATTCAAGCAAATGAGCTGGCTGCCACACAACGACTCCAGCTGGCATCGGATCTGCGCCCCATCTCGTATAGTCTTCAGGGGCC
Source organism: Candidatus Fraserbacteria bacterium (assembly GCA_037442925.1). GTDB lineage: Bacteria > Bipolaricaulota > Bipolaricaulia > RBG-16-55-9 > RBG-16-55-9 > RBG-16-55-9. Next base: position 7,409 of record JBBIPG010000014.1, read on the forward strand.
GTTGGTCTATCGTGGCATTCGGGCGGAAGCCAGTTTTTCAGACGCGCAAGCGACTCTCTCGGTGTGCTGCACGGTTGGGGCTTCCGGCCAAGAGATCGCGCGCAGAATCGTACAACTGGAAGACTTCCCTGTGCTCTACGACTTCAGCGTGATGAGCCACTTCGCGCTGCTCCATCGCGTCATCACCGAGCAGCTCACGCAAGGCGTATCGACGCAAGCTTTGAGATTCTCAGCTCTGACACCGCAGGCGCTGCGGGTGGAGCCCCTCTGGGTGGAAGGCATCCAGCCTGCCACACTCACAAGCCAGGGGAAGACACTTCACGTGACAAAGTACACACTGGCCATTGGCGAGAAGGCAAACCCACTGAGGATTGAGCTTTATGCTCCTGAGAACGAAGAGCTTCTGGCTATCTACATCCCCACGCAGCCTAGACTCGCTTCTTCTTCCGCCATCTTCGCCTATAGGAGTGATCTCTACCCTCAAGGGCTCGATATGCCTCAGGCGCCATAAGCAAGAGGGAGAACTATGCCATTTCGACTTTCATGCGTGAATCACTTTGGGCGCTGGCTCGGGATTCTGAGCGGCAGCGTACTCGTACTCATGATCTCCGCCGGCTGTGGTCTGACAAACATCTCTTTCGGCTTAAAAATAGACCTGGAGCACTATGACGCCAGCGAAACGATCACGCAAGAGATCCCGTATTCCGGTCAGCGCATCGTTCTAGAAAATTTGCTGGGGAAGATCTCGGTGGAAGGAATAGAGACGGCTGTGCGCCCCTTCATCCGCGTGGAAGCCGTCAAGAAGGCTCGAGGTCTTAAGCTAGAAGAAGTGCAGATCCACGTTGTGCAAGATTCAGGAGGGATTCACATTCAGTCGGACCTACCCAGCCAAGTGCGCCGAAACCTGAAGCTCTTTCCGCCGCGCATCGAAGAGGAGGTCGGCTGGGTGGAGTTCACACTGAAGGTCCCTCAAGATGCGCGTCTCAGCTTGGATGAGCGAGCAGGCACGATCCAGATCTCCGGGTTCCGAGGGGAGCTGGAAGCCTCTACACAATACGGAGATGTCTCCGTAGAGGATTCCACGGCCACCGTTCTTTCGCTCCTCTCTCAAATGGGCGGCGTCCGCGTGAGTAGCACTTCGGCCAACGAGCTTGTGGTGAACACGCAGTTTGGCGATCTTGAACTGGACAACGTGACGTTTACTTCCGCTCGCCTCTCGGTAGAAGCTGGGAGTGTGACAGTTACCGCAAGCCAAGGCGAGGGACTGACAGCTTCTGCGCAGGCCGGGTCCATTTCCATCTCGAAATCGCAGCTACAGAGCGTGGATCTAGAGACTCAAGCCGGGTCCATTGAGCTGGCCCTCACAGGGCTTCAGGAAGGCCGAGTCGACACGCAACTGGGGGGGATCACCGTGGAGCTTCCCCGCTTGGCTTCTCTCAGCATTGAGGCCGAGACGCAGCTGGGTGGGATCAAGCTCCGGGGCTTGGAGCTGGATAGCGGCGTGCAAGCGCAGTGGGGTGGCTCCTGGCCAGGCGAGACCCTTACGATCCGCCTAGGCAACGCCCAGAGCAAGTTGGAGCTCAGCACTCAGTTGGGGGGAATCGAGGTTACGTTTGTAAAGTAGAGACATATAACATAACATAAGGAGAGTGGTCTCATCATGAAGCGGGCGCTAGGGGTAGTGACAATGCTATGTCTTACATTTCTTGGTGTAGCTCCGTGGGCTGTGGCGGGCGACGGAGCCTTCTCCGGGGGTGGTGGGCCCCTTGTGGTGGGGGCATTGTTGGATTTACGTGAGCTGGAGCGGAGTCTCCAAGGCATCGTCGAGATTCAAGGGGATTTTGATCTGGGCGATCAGTCGCTCTTTTTGCTGCGAGGAGGTGGCGGGTTCGGAGGTCCAGAGTTGCGATTGGGGGGATTGGGCCTGGAAGGCGAGTGGAGTTTTGCGGTGATGGGGAACTCGGAATTTAGCCGACTGACGCTGAAACTGGGTGGAGGCGGGTTTCTCATGGATCGGCTCATCGTGGACACCGATCAAGGGGGTGTTTCGCTGGGCGCGGTGATCGGGGGTGGGGAGTGGACAGTGCGACTGAGTAAGAACGCTCAAGGGAGTTTCAGCGAGATCGTTCGCCAACCGGTGAGCTTGGAGATGCATCGCTCCTTCTGGTTTGCCTCTCCCTATGTCAGTGCGGAGTTTCGCATCTTTGATTTCGTGGGTCTACGAGCCTCAGCCGGGTATTGGGTGACACTCAGCTTTGAGGATTGGAAAGTGCAAGATGGTCCGGTGGCGGTTGGAGGCCCATTGCGGAATGTGGGGTTTCCCTTCCTCCAATTGATGCTTGTCTTTGGAGGATAGCCTCCGCTCGGCAATCGTTCACTGGCTTCGCGAACGGTTTCCTGCTACCATGCGAAGTGAAAGGGGGTTGGGTTGGAAGGAATACCTCTGGTGTATGCGTTGATGGGGATTCTAGAACTCCTGCTGATCGTCGCTATCGTCTTCTTATTCTTCGGCGGCAGTAAGCTTCCAGGGCTCGCTCGCGCTTTGGGCGGCGCGGTCCGAGCGTTCCGAAGCGGGTCTAAGGAGATGCCGGAAGGGCAGAAGGAGAAGGTGGGGGAAAAAGGCAGCGGGTGAAGCGTTCACTTCTTCGTTCTTTCACCCAGAAAACCCCTCTACGCCCGCGAGCTACATCATCTCTGACTCTTGTTTTCAAGGAGGGATCGGTATGCTCAAGGATCAGATCGTCTTTGTGACCGGAGCCTCCAGCGGCATTGGGGCGGCCTGCTGTGAAGTCTTCGCAACCCAAGGCGCAAGAATTCTTATGGCTGCTCGGCGAGTCGAACGTCTCCGAACATTAGCCAAACGCCTTCCTACCGAAAGCCATTGCCTGCAGCTTGATGTTACGAAGTATGAGCTGGTCGAACAAGCGATCCGTTCGCTGCCACCGCAGTGGCAGGAGATTGATATCTTGCTGAACAATGCGGGTCTTAGTCGTGGGCTCGACAAGCTCTATGAGGGCAAGCGCCAAGACTGGGAGGAGATGATTGACACGAACATCAAAGGGCTCCTCCATGTCACTCGTGCCGTAGTCCCCGGGATGCTCTCGCGTGGACGGGGGCATATTATCAACATTGGGTCCACAGCGGGTCACGAGGTCTATCCTGGTGGCAATGTCTATTGCGCCACGAAGCATGCGGTAAAAGCTCTTACGCAGGGGCTCAAGATGGATCTTTTAGGGACACCGCTGCGCGTATCTTCCGTCGATCCAGGGCTTGTTGAGACGGAGTTCAGTTTGGTGCGTTTTCGAGGCGACGCGGAGCGGGCGAAGGCTGTTTATGCCGGACTGCAGCCGCTCACGCCGCGGGACGTTGCAGAGGTGGTTCTCTTTTGTGCGACACGCCCGCCACATGTCAATATCAACGATGTGATTCTGATGCCGGTCGCGCAGGCGTCTGCGATGCTGGTATCGCGTAAGTAAGGGCTGCAAAAGCGATAGCCTCTGCACGTTTTGACTGCCCCGCCTCTTCTCCGTAAAGGAGCCTATCTTGATCACTCGCCGGGGAAAGTTGGTGGGCTTCTTCGTGCCGGTGGACGATCCGGCTTCCTTGCCCTGGGGCCTGCGCTGCGAGCTCTTGTTAGCCCTCACTGAGAGGCTGAGAGGGAAGGCCATTGCCCGCTTTGAAGAATTTCGCCAGATTCTGTACGGAAAACTCCAGTCGTTACATGTGGATCTCCAGATCGCCCCAGATGGTTTGCAGATAATCAATCTGCGCCGCGCAGTATTCCATGTGCGAACTCGGGAAGTTCATCCAGAACATCATGGGGAATGTGCCGAAAGGTGACGCGACACTGGTCGCCATTTTCTGTTCCGTCAAGCCGTCTAAAGCCGCAAGCACAGTCTTGCACGAATCCTCTATCAACTTCACGGCTTGGTCGCGGGATGTGACTTTCTTCTCCTCAGCGTACACAAATGCCATCATCTCGCTCGGGGAGGTGGTCTTCAACTTCTCTCCACGGATCAATGAGGCATTTGCGTAGTTGCCGACAGCAGCGTGGGCAGCAATGCGTAGCGCATTCTTAGCCGTTGGGCTGGGCGACCAGTTCAGCTTGTCGTTGGGCACGAATGAAAACGTCTTAAGCAATCGGTCCTTCGCCGTGTTCACCGCTTGTTTGGCCTGCTCTATAGCCTTGTTCATGGTACTGCTCCTTTCTTTAGGTGTCGTATCTATCGTGATGACGTACCCTCTCCATCGGGTAAGATAAAATCGCCTCATCGCGCCCCTTGGGGACCAAGTCAAGGTAATGGTAGGCGACATTCAACATGTCCAGCCCACGCGCATAGCAAGAAGTTGACTCAATTGGTCGCGTAAGCGGGTAAATTCCTTCTCCTTGGCTAAGAGTCGTTTGCGGACAACCATCCACTCTTCTCTCGAAACGACCTTATGGTTTTGCATTGCGCGCTTCTTTCTCAACGCCTTCTACCTCCTCTTACTCACATTTGAAGAATAGATCTTAAATACTTGCTTGACGTACTTTCGGAAATGCTTGAGATTTCTCTCACCGATAGCAATGTCTTGCGTTGCTTTGATGAGGATGAGCGATCCTTGAAGGACAGTGAGGAAATAGTCAGCCAATCCCTGGGTGTCTATGGAACTTCTCTTGCTCGGGGGAAGATGTTTCTCCACTGCAGCATCAAGCTCACGTTTGAGAAATTCAGACCACCACGAAAAATTCTTAGCACAAGCAGAACGGATGCGAGTATTTGTCTCTGCAAGCTCTTGGGTCATATTCCCAACGACACAGCTTTTCGGGATATGCGGATTGTTCATCACCTCGATGAAGAAATCAATCAGACCCAAGACTCGTTCTAGGGGGTCTTTCTTCCTCTTGAAAGGTGCCATTTCTATCATGCGTTTCTGCCCTTCACAGAAAAAATCAATAACTGCCTCTCCCAAATCCTCTTTGCTCTGGAAGTAATGGAAGAAGCTTCCCTTGGTCAACCCTGCCTCTTCGCAAATCTCATCTACGGTCGTAGCCACAAAGCCCTTTTTCAGAACCAGTTTTTGTGCAGCCGCAAGAAGTTTCTCTTGTGTAGAAAATTCGCGTCCAGTCATTTCCATACCAACTAGTTGGCATGTTAGCAGATTCGCTGGAAGATGTCAAGTGCCCCTGAATCTGAGAATTAACTGAAGGTCGCTACCCACAAGATCATGGCTGCCATTGCCCATATTGCTTCATCGCAGCTCGAAGCTCCTCTTCCCGTAAGCCTCCCCGAAAGCGTTCCACACCATTGAGCACGACCACGGGAATATCGAAGCAATAGCGCTCAAAGAGAGCTTCATCTTGAGTAATATCGATCACTTCGACCTCGTAACCAAACTTTCGTTGCAGCTTACGCAGCACTTTCTCAGCTTTGTCACACAACGGGCAGTCCGGTTTGCTATAGAGTGTGATTTTGTTCATGCGAACCCGTAAAGATTATAATCATGCATAGAACACTGCGCGAGCGAAAGCGCCGGGAGGCAGAATGAACACGAAACGCCTGGATGTCAAGCCTGCCAAGGGGACCGATCCACAGATTGGAATGCTGATCTCCATGCTCCAAGACGGCACCTATGCATGGCGAGAAGAACTGGGCCATGTGCCAGACGAGGCCGTCATCTGTCAGCCCTACCCCAACGGACATAGCATCGGAGCGATCATTCTACACATCGCTGATGCCGAAGCCTACTGGATAGAGCAAGTAATAGCCCGCAGAGAACGCTCTCCCGAAGAGCTAAAACTACTCCTCTCGGAGGAGACGGATCAATATGTTCCCCAGTGGCCCACGCTACCCGCGCGACCGCTGTCGCATTATTATGAGATCCATGATCGAATCCGAGAGCGCACACTGAAAACCCTTAAACAGTATGATGACCCCGAGCAGATCAACACCCGGCGACGCAGAGATGGGTCACAGTGGGAATACACTCTACGCTACGTTCTGCATCACGTGATCACCCACGAAGCCTACCACGGCGGGCAGGCCGTTCTGATCAGTTTACAGTATGCAGGGCGGAAACATGTGTAGAGAAGCTTCATGAACACAGATTGGCTGACTCTAGTTGCCATTCCGGTGATTGCTGCCGTCATCGGGTATTTCACAAACCGGGTCGCCATCTGGATGCTCTTCCGCCCCCATACGGAAAAGCGCATCATGGGGCTCAAGATCCCATTTACTCCCGGCTTGATCCCCGCTCGGCGTCTGGAGATTGCGGAGCGCTTGGGTGTGGCCATCGCGAAGCATCTCCTCACGGAGGAGGCCATCTCGGCCCGCCTCGATACACCCGAGATCCACGCGAAGATCGAAGAGATCGTCTCCAGCTATCTCGATGAATGGCTCACCAAGGAACTGGGCCCTCTGGAGACGCTCATTCCCTCTGAGCTCAAAGAGATGGTCTATCAGAGGATGGGGGAACTCATGCCTCTCCTGCTCGATGAATTGGCGCTGGTGCTCGAAGACGAAAGACTGAAAAAGCTCCTTAAGATCGAGATCTATGAGTACATGGATCAGCTGATCACAGACACATTCAGGGCAGATTCGCTCTGGGATCAACTGAAATTCCGATTGATGGAGACGTTCGTGATCAGTACTGACGAGATCAAACAGAAGATCGATCGCAGTGTAGAGGAGGCGGCTCCGCGGCTGGCGACGTTGCTCGAGCGCGATGAGATCAGGTCAAGCATCTACCGCTCTCTCACAGGCGCCGTCGATGAGTTCTTGGCGAGGCCTATGGGACGGCTGCGGGATCACATCCCGGAGGAGCGCCTCAAGCAGGGGCGAGTCTGGATCACGGAACAGGTGCTTGAAATCTTAAAGCGTGAGACCCCGAAGATCGTCCAGGCAATTAATGTAGAAAGACTGGTACGCGAGAAAGTGAACGAGATGCCGATTGCCGAAGTCGAACGTTTAATTCTGGCTATCACCAGCAGGCAACTTAAGGCCATCACGTGGTTTGGCGCTCTTTTGGGTTTCTTGATCGGCTTGATTCAAGTTGTGCTCACACGTCTGTAGTAGCGATGATCTTCCAGCTCCTCGACTTGCCCTTGCTGCTCGAGCACCTCCAGATGGGCTTGGACCTCTCCCGAGCCCAATAACGCGTGATGCTCTCTCATGGGGCCGAAGAGCGCCAGAGCAATCTCATAGACGGTCTTGGGTTGACTGTCTGTCAAGATGTGCAAGATGCGCTCCTCGCGCTCTTTGTGGTGAGAGAGGATCGTATCAATGCGCCCGCTGAGATCTCCAATCTCTACGCCGTGACCGGGCAAGACTCTCAAACCAGAAAACCCTCGAATCTTGCGAAGTGAATGCAAGTATTTCGGGAGCATGCCCTCTCCGGTGACATCGGTGGCGCCGATGTTGGGGGTATAGTCAGGTAGAAGATGATCGCCGGTGAAGAGCGCGTCTGCGATGAGAAAACAGGCGGAGCCTTGCGTGTGTCCAGGGGTGTGAATCACACGAAGCTGTGACGCACCGATGGGAACCGTCTGATCGTCGGTGAGCGCTTCAGCAGGAACGGAACGTCCCAATTGCGCCATCTGCGAGCGGATGGCGATCAGATGGATGAGTTGCTGAGGGATGCCCCACAGTTGCATCTTTTGGAGATAGAGACGATTGATGTAGTCATAGCGTTCATCGAAGTGGATGACATCTTCGCGGTCGTCTTGGTGAACGTAGACGCGCGCACCGGAGAGTTCTTGAATGCGACGAGCGAGTCCGAAGTGATCCATGTGTTTATGAGTGAGAAAGATCTTGTGGATCTCTTCCACTCTGTAGCCCTGCAACGAGAGTGTGCCTTGCAAAGTTGAAAAAGCTTCGGACATGTCGATGCCGGTGTCGATGAGCGCAAGCTCTCCGGAGTCAATGAGGTAGGCGTTATTGTCCTTCTCAAAGTACGGGTTGGGCAGTTGGATTCTTACGATCTTCGTCGTCACATTTCTCTTTCTAACTCTTTTTCTTGAAGAACAGCCAGTTTTTCGGGTCTTTGTCAGGTTGAAAGCGGATCAGGCAATAGCGGCCTTGAAGTTTCTCGCCGTGAATGTCTATGATGATCTCATTCTCATCCCACTGGATGGGCGTAAAGTGTCCATGATCCCAGATCTCGACGGTCCCAGCTCCATATTGACCTTCCGCAATGATTCCTTCAAAGTTCCCATATTCAATGGGATGATCCTCGACCTCCACGGCCAATCTTCGCTCACCCACCTTCGTAGGCGGCTCTTTGGGGACAGCCCAGCTCTTGAGCACCCCCTCTCGTTCGAGGCGTAAATCCCAGTGCAAGTGCCGCGCTTGGTGTTTCTGAATGACGTACCGGAATCTTGCTGGAGTAGTAGGTTGCGGTGCATCGGAACCGGAAGGCTCGCTCGTCTTCGCAAAATCCCGCTTCTTACGGTACTCTTCGAGCGTCATGAGGAGGAGAAATCGAGGAATCGTGCGAGTCGCTGTCGGATCTTCGGTGCTCTAAGTTTCTCCAGGGCTTCTTCCTGTATTTGGCGCACACGCTCGCGGCTGATGCCTAAGATTTCTCCTGTCTGCTCCAGGGTTCGGGGCTGATCGTCCTCCAGGCCGTAGCGCAGGCTAAGCACCTGGCGTTCCCGCTCGCTGAGAGATTCGAGAGCCTTACGAAGTTCTTCCCTTCGTAATTCTTTGAGAGCGCTGCGCAACGGCGAGGGGAGGCTACCATTACTGATCAGCTGCTCGAGCTCATCGGCTTCTTCCTCCTCGCGTGGCTGATCCAAAGAGGGCGTGAATTGAGGGGCTTGGCGAGCCTCTTGAACTTGCTCGATGGGGATCTTGAGAAACTCTGCGAGTTCCTCATCGGTAGGCGGTTCGCCGTTCTCCTCGACCCAAAACGCTTCGGCCTCATGAATGCGCCGAATTCGTTGGATGAGAGATTCCGGCAGACGGATGGAGCGCGCCGTCTGGGTCAGCGCGCGCGTGATCGCCTGGCGAATCCACCACGTGGCATAGGTGGAAAACCGGTAGCCCCTCTCTGGATCGAACTTCTCAACGGCGCGCATCAAACCGAGATTGCCTTCTTGAATGAGGTCGAGTAAGGGCAGCCCCAGACCGGCATAGCGTTTGGCAATCGAGACGACGAGGCGCAGATTGGCCACGGCCAGCTGGGCCTTGGCGTCCCGACTCCCTCGTTGCGCCTTTCTGGCTAGATCGCGTTCTTCTTCTGGTGATAGAAGTGGGATCCTCCCGATCTCCTGGAGGTATGTCTGAATCGGGTCCTCTCGTGAACCTTCCTTGCCGGAAGGATCAGCGGCCACTCCCTCTTCCCAATCGGGTTCCAACCCGCCTCGTTCACGTTTGTCTGGCATGGGCTCTCTCCCTAAACACCTCAGCATACCCCAGACTGTAGGCGGGAGCAAGGGAACAAGCCAATCTGACTATCCCGCACGCCGGGCGCGTATGGGACGCCCTTGCTCATGCGCGTCATAGACACGCTCAGCCGGTTCACTGCCCCGACGCAACTTGATGCTGCCGGATCTCGATACCGACCCGATGAAGACAGGCTCACCATTCACCGTGAGCTCGATCGTCTTGCCGCGTAGGCTCGGGTCCAGATCTAAGATCACAAACTGGTCGTTGACGGTGACATCGAGATCCTGCCCCGCTGTAAGATCCATCTCATCAAAGGAGCGCACGTCCAAGCCAATGCCCAGCTGGTCCTCGATTTCACGAATATGGCTTCCCCCCTTGCCGAGTATGTACGGGATGCGCTCTTCCTCAGCGTAGATCACGGCACGACTATCGGACTTCACCTCCACGGAGACGCTTCCCTTAAGCAGACGCCCCAGCTCATATTGCAGCGTCCGCTCCGCCAGCTTCCAGATGGGTTTTTCGGCTACGATCTCCCCTACGGGCATCACAACAACCTGCTCGCCGAAGCTGTAAATTTCAAAGGCCAGCTGCTTCGATTCGAAGTCGCGCACCTCGATGACCGGCCGCGCCAAGTCTTCATCTCCCATGCCTGTAGGGGCTTTGACGGTGAACTCGACTTCATAGATCTGTCGCACATCCCCGGCATCTATGAAGACCACCGTATCGACCACTTGAGGGATCATGCCCAACTCCACACGGCCGATGAGCCGCTGAAGCGCATCGATGCCCCTGGTGGCATGCACGACTCCCACCATGCCTACGCCGGCCAATCGCATGTCCGCAAAGACTTGAAAATCCTCAGTGCGGCGCATCTCGTCAAAAATCGTGTAGTCCGGCCGTACCAGCAGCAGCACATCGGCCGTGTTGGCCATGTTGCCTTCGAGAGCCGTATATTGCGTGATCTCATCGCTCACTTCCAGATCCCTAGGCTTTTCCATGGTCTTAATCACCCAGCCCGCCTCCTCGAGATAATCGGCAATCGCCTGCACGAAGGTCGACTTGCCTGCACCGGGTGCTCCCGAAACCAACACGCCGCGGTGGCGTTGATGGAGTCTCTCTTTCAAGAGATCCGCATAGGCATAATCGCTGAGATGCGTGCGCGTCACCGGGCGAACTACAGTGATTTCTAGTGCATCGGAAAAGGGCGGTCGGGCGATGGCAATGCGTAGGTTTTTTAATTGCACGACGGTTGAGCCGCCGGAGTCCATTTCAATAAACCCTTCGGGATGTTGTTCGGCCGCCTCGACGATCTCGCGTGCCATGCTTTCGATCTCCTTCTCCGTCAAAGGCTCTGTGCTCAAGGGGACGATCTTCATGTCACCGGGTGAGCCCTTTTTGGCTTTGGGGCGGGTGCGGGCGCGCAGATGGACGGACATCGTCGTCTCATCGAAGTAGCGCATGATCTTCAAGGATTCCAGACGATGGGCGGCCGGGCTTTCGAAGTAGAGCACAGGCATGCCGCGCGCCTCGCAGACGAGTGCCTGCACCCGATCGCTCGTGAGCAGCGTCGCGTCGTCCTCCTCGGCCAGGCGTCGGATGAGGGAATCGAGTTCACCGGACTCGTGGAGTCGGAGCACATCGCCCCGCGGGCGCTCACCCTTGTACTCGAGCTTGATGATCCCCTCCCAGCTCAGGCTCTGTAGTTGCTTGAGTTCATTGAGGCCGGCAAAGCCCGTTTCTTGTCCGTTCTCGGCTTGGGCTTCCAGTTCTGCGAGAGTCATCTCGGGCACGATGAATGTGGCTCCCTGGAAGCGGCCCTGGCGGACTTCCTCTGTGATGCGCCCATCGACGATGACGCTCGTATCCAGCACGTAGAGGGTGGAGTTCGCTTTGCGCTTGCTCATGGATGCCGCTCCGCGAGGAGTTCCGCCACTTCTGCCAAGAATCGTTCGTCTTGGGCACTGAAGGCTGCGTGCGTGTCACTGTCGATGTCAATTTCTCCCAACACTTTCCCAGCTTTCATGATGGGTACAACCATCTCAGAGCGCGTATAGGAAAAGCACGCCAAATAGCGTGGATCTTCGTTGACATCGTCGACGATGACTGTGTGTTTCTCTCGTGCAGCTAGGCCACAGATCCCTTGGCCAATGGGGATGCGCGTGTGCTGAGTAGGCTCGGGCCCATCCCAGGCTGTCAAGATCAGTTCGTTCTCCTTCACAAGATAGATGCCGACCCAGTTGTAGTGGGGTACGGAGCGGTGGAGCGTTTTGACAACCAGCTCGCAAGCCTTTTGAAAACTTATCGGCTTTAACTCGGCTCTCAGGCGCTGGAGGAGTTCCATTCGCTTCCCTTTCGCTCGCTTGTGTTGGGCAATTGCATCACGGAGCATCATAGCTGGGAGGCCGATCCGTCGCAAGTAGAAGCTGTTGTTGAGGAAAACCTTGACAAGCCTTGCGCAACGCGTTATGATCGCCTCGATACCACTCAAGTTGTGTGGTAGCTTGCTGGATTTGCCGAGGTGGCGGAATTGGCAGACGCGCACGTTTGAGGGGCGTGTGGGGTAACCCGTGGGGGTTCGAGTCCCCCCCTCGGCACCACAGCGAGGAGGCGCAGCATGGATCGGCCCAAAGTGATCTTGGATACCCAAGGAGGCGACCGTGGTCCAGCGGAGATCATCTACGGGGGCCTCAAGGCAGCGAATGCCTTCGATGCCGATGTGATCTTCGCCGGCGATCAGAGCACGATCGAGGGTGAGATGAGCCGGCGCGCCAAGAGGCGCTTCACCATCCTTCACGCTCCCGAAATCGTCACCATGGAGGACGTGCCTACGGATGCCGTGCGCCACAAGAGAGAAAGCTCTCTGGTCAAGGGCATTGAATTCGTGCGTCAGGGGCTGGCCGACGCCTTCGTCAGTCCGGCGAACACCGGTGCCGTTATGGCCGCTTCGCTGCTCACTCTGGGACGCATCCGCAGGATAGATCGTCCGGGCATCGCTGCCGTCATCCCCACGGTCTATGGTCGCAACGTGCTCATCATCGACGTGGGAGCCAATGTCGATTGCGATGCCGAGAATCTAAAAGAGTTCGCCATCATGGGAACGGTCTACGCGCAGGAGATTCTGGGTGTGGCAGAGCCCAAAGTCGGACTGCTCAATATCGGCAGCGAGCGGCGCAAAGGCAACGAATTGGCTCTTAAGACCTTCTTCCTGCTCGAGCGTCTGGGTAACTTCGCGGGCAACGTCGAGGGTCACCAGATTCTCGAAGGTCAAGTCGATGTGGTGGTCTGTGATGGTTTTGCGGGGAATGTGCTGCTCAAGGCGTATGAAGGAGGAACAGCCGCAACGGTTGAGTTTTTGACCCGGGCGATTCAAAAAGACTTCTATGCGCGGCTTGGCGCGTTTATCTTGCTACCCGCCTTAAGGAACTTCAAACGCAGCATCAGTGCCGCTCGTTACGGAGGGGCACCGCTCTTAGGCGTCAAGGGAGTTGTGATCATCGCACACGGCAATTCCGATGCGGAAGCCATCAAGAACGCCGTTCGTGTGGCTGTCGAATCCGTGCGGCACCAGCTCGTCGCCAAGATCGAGCGAGGTCTGGCAGAGCATCTGCCTCATTCGACGGCGAGGGAAGTGACTACGTGAAGGGGCTGCCCGGGATCGCTGGCATTGGGGCTGCGGTGCCCGACTTGGTTCTCACCAATGCCGATCTGGAGAAGATGGTCGATACCTCTGACCACTGGATCACAACTCGCACGGGGATCAAAGAGCGGCGCATCCTCAAAGAGAGTGAAGATCCAGCTGATCTGGGTGTGCTGGCGGCCAAGAGAGCGCTCGAGCAAGCCGGGCTTCCCCCAAAAGATCTTGATTTTCTCATCACGGCGACGAATCTTCCCGAGATGCCCGTCCCTGGGTCCTCGCCCTTCATTTGTGAGGGGCTCAAGATCGGGAAAGATGTTCCATTCTTCGATTTGATCGCAGGCTGTACGGGATTCGTCTATGCACTTAAGGTAGCGGGGGATCTCGTGCAGTCTGGGAGCTATCAGAATATTCTCGTCGTGGGGCTGGAGGCGCTCTCTCGGTTTACCGATTGGGAGGACCGCTCGACGTGTGTGCTCTTTGGAGATGGAGCCGGGGCTGCCGTGGTGCGTGCCATGCCGGATGGTCGGGGCATCTTGGCCTCGTGTCTATCGGCTGATAGCTCCAAATGGGGGCTCTTATATATGGATGGTGGGGGGATCAAATACCCGGCAAGCGCCAAGACCATCGAGCGGCGGATGCACTATCTCAAGATGGAGGGTGGAGGCGTCTTCAAGAGTGCCGTCACCATGATGGAGATGACGACACAAAAAGCGTTAGAGGACGCGGGTCTTGCGAAAGAAGACGTCGATTGGGTGGTCCCACATCAAGCCAACATGAGAATCATCAAGGCGTTTGCAGAGCGCTACGAGGTCCCTATGGAGAAGATCATCGTCAACATCGAGCGTTATGGGAATACCTCGACGGCCTCCATCCCCATTGCACTTACAGAGGCTGTGGCAGATGGCCGGATCAAACCGGGCCAGATTGTAGTATTAAACGCCTTTGGAGCAGGCGTCACCTACGGCGCTGTCGTGCTGCGGTGGTAAGCCTCCAGAAAGCATGAAGATCGCCTTCGTCTACCCCGGCCAAGGTTCTCAATCTGTGGGCATGGGCAAGAACCTCTATGAGCGTTTTCCACAGCGAACTGAGCCGTTCTATCAATGTGCTCAGAAAACCCTTGGGTTCGATGTGAAACAACTCATCTTCGAAGGACCCGCTGAAAGGCTCACGCTTACAGAGAACGCTCAGCCCGCCATTCTCTTAGATAGCGTCATCAAGTTTGAGCTTCTTAAAGATCGCATCCAGCCCGATGTGGCGGCGGGCCACAGTCTGGGTGAGTATTCGGCTCTCGTCAGCGCCGGAGTGATTTCACTCGAAGACGCTCTGCAGCTGGTACATAAGCGCGGGCAGTATATGCAGGAGGCGGTGCCCGTGGGTCAAGGCGCAATGGTCGCGATTCTGAAAGTTGAGTCAGAAAGAGTCGAAGAGATTTGCCAAGCAACAGGTGCAGAAATTGCTAACTTCAATGCTCCGGGACAGATCGTGATCTCCGGCGAGCGGGAGAGGGTACTGCAAGCTAAGAAACAAGCAGAAGAGGCGGGAGGCCGAGGCATCGAACTGGAAGTCTCAGCTCCCTTCCACTCTTCCCTCATGGCTCCGGCCGAGGAACGTCTCCAGCGGGACATCGAGCGCGTGGTCTTTCAGAGCCCAGCTTTCCCCGTGATCTCCACGGTCAGCGGCCAGCCGGAGAGCGATCCCGAGCGGCTGAAAGCGCTCTTGATGAGGCAGATCACCAGTCAAGTCCGTTGGGTGGAGTACATAAAAACAATGAAAGCTCTGGGGATAAGGCAGCTTATCGAAGTGGGTGCAGGGGAAGTGCTCACCCGCCTCAACCGCCGGATCGACTCCGAGATGGAATCGCTTGCCTTCACGGCCGTCTTCCCATAGGGATTGCCTTTCGATCAGAGACCTGCTACAAAGGATTCCAACATATGAGAGACTTCGAGCATCGAGTGGCCATTGTGACCGGTGGGACAGGAGCCATTGGCCAAGCCATCACGAAAGAATTGATCGCCGGAGGCGCCTGGGTGGCGCTCGTCGCCCGCGACGTAGAGAAGGGTCGAGCGGTCGAGCGCGAGTTCAAGGGGAGCGCCCGTTTCTATCCCGTGGATGTGACCCAGGGGCTTGAGATCGAGAGGCTCTTTAAAGAGATCTACGAAGAGCGCAGCCGTATTGATTATTTGGTCAACAATGCCGGAGCCATGCGGGATAATCTGCTCGTGCGCATGAAGGACGAGGAATGGGATCTGGTCATCGAGACGAACTTGAAAGGAGCGTTCTATTGCACCAAGACTGCGGTGCGCTATATGCTCAAGGCTCGCGCAGGGAGCATCGTGAATGTAAGCTCTGTCTCCGGACAGCTCGGTGTGCCCGGCCAAGCGAATTATTCTACGGCTAAGGCGGGACTCGCTGGGTTTACGCGCAGCGTAGCACGGGAATTGGCCTCCCGTGGAATTCGAGCCAATGCGGTTGCCCCTGGTTTCATCGACGCCGGGATGACTCGCGGCTTGGATCCGACGGTGAAGGAAGGTTATTTGCAGCAGATCCCGCTGGGCCGCTTTGGTCAGGCGGAGGAAGTGGCCCACCTGGTCTGCTTCTTGCTTTCGGATCGGGCTTCGTATATAACGGGACAGATCTTCAATGTGGATGGAGGCTTGGCTATGGGCTAAGGCGGTTTCGCCTAGCCCCAGGCAGGCCACACAACTCAACACGGGAAGAGGGAGGTGTCGTAGATGGCCGACATCGAGGAACGATTGAAGAAAATCATCGCTGAGCAGCTCATGGTGGAGGAGGATGAGATCACCCGCGATGCCTCGTTTGTGGATTCGCTGGGCGCGGACTCACTCGATACGGTCGAAATGATCATGGAGATCGAGGACGAGTTCGGCATCGAGATCCCGGATGAGGACGCGGAAAAACTCGTCACCGTGGGCGAAGCGATTGACTACGTCAAGCACAAGGTCGAGGAGAAGGAAGGCCAGACGGAAGCGGCCGACTGAGACCTCTCTAGTTGCCCTCCACGTTGAGTTGAGTGAGGATCGGCTCCGCAAGTCTGCACTGGCTTGTTAAGAGGTTCACGGTGGGCTGCGGGGGCACAGCAGTGGGTTGCTGGATGTTGGAGAGCATCAGATTCAGGGGATCTTGAGCCACTTCGGGAATGCCTTGCTGATCGGTGTGCTGTAGCCCGAAATTGTGGCCGAACTCATGGGCAATCGCTGTAATCAGGCGCTTGGGTGGCAGGATCTCGCTGGTCTCGTCATTCACTACGAAAATGTCGTCCCACCGCACGAGCGAGACTCGGCCGCTAATGGTAGTCACTCCGCCGAAGTTTCTCTCATCTCCTGGCTGAAGGACGAGTCGAGCACCCGTGATGAAGACGCTCAGTGCCCGTGGATCCAAGCGCCCCCCTTGAGCTTCGAGCTCGCGCTCAAGAGGCCCAAGCGCTTCGGTGAGCAGATCGAGCGGACGCTGGCGAGTAGGATCAGAGATCGCAATCTCGGGAAACTCTCGCTCTCTTACAAAGAGAAGTCTATCGAGGTTCCCCCCACTGAGCTGGATCTTCTCGGGTGGGACGACGGCTACGTTCTGCAATCGATATGCGACTCCGCACTGATCCCAGATGCCCGTAACGGCTGGAATGATCTGTCTCTCGATGGCCTTCTGCAGTTCGGCGCGAGGTCGACCCAGCAAAGCTCCCTCTGAAGAGAAGATGGCTCCTTCCACCAGCGCTGTAGCGCCATCCTGCAAGAGGAACAGATTGACTCCTAAAGTGTACTCAGTCGGGCGGACCACGGCCTGCTCTTCGTCGTAGTTGCCTTGGGGGGGGTCACCACACGTAAACGAGACGGCTCTGGGTTCGCTGCGGTTGCCCGTTTGATCGAGGAGAACGAGTTTCAAAGTGATCTGTTGCGAGATGGTGCACGAGACAGAGAAGGAGAAGCTGCCTTCGCTCTTGCCCAGCTGATCATCCAGCTTGACCGTAAAGGGATCGTATTTGCCATCGATGACGCGAAAACGGGCTTCCTTCAAGTCTCCGTTGGGGTCTCGAAAGCGGACCATCCCGGGAACAGAGAGACCATTGGGCGCAATCTGTTGCGGCAACTCTACAGCTAACACGGCGGGAGCCGAGTCGGCAGCTGAAGTCACTTGAGGAAAAGAGAACTTCTGAATGCGATTGTTGTTGAGATCTGCCACGTAGACGTTACCACGGCTGTCGAGCGCGACGCCTACAGGGTTATCAAACTCTCCAGGCCCCTTACCCAAGCGGCCCCATTTGAGCAGATATTCTCCTGTAGGTGTGAAGACCTGAATCCGCTTGTTAGCGGAATCAGCCAGGTAGACTCTTCCGGCGGCGTCGAAGGCAATTCCCCAAGAGGAGGAGAGCTGGCCATCTCCGCTCTCCAAGGGACCAGCCCCATCAGGGTCTTTGCACCCTTGGCCGGGATGAATGTATAGATCGCAGAACGTGCCCCATTTGCGAACGAATGTCCCATCCGGAGTAAAAACCTGCACACGATAGCCCAGCGAGTCGACCACGTAAAGCTCGCCGTTCGGAGCAACTCCCACTCCCGTGGGGCCGGTGAACTGTCCGTCTCCGATGCCCAGTCCTCCCCAACTGCTGATCAGTTGTCCTTCCTTGGAAAACTTGTAAACCATGTTCGCGTTGAGGTCCGTGACATAGACTTGGCTTTGAGAGTCGACGGCGATTCCCCAGGGAGTGAAGGGAGTGGTGCTATCTCTTAAGGGGCCGCGCCACGAGCGCAGGAATTCTCCCGTAGCACTGAAGACCTGAACGCGATAGTTGAAGGCATCGGCCACGTAGACGGCGCCTTCCGGTCCGATGGCAATGCCGACAGGGCCTCGGAATTGACCTGCAGCGAAACCAAGGCCGCCCCAACCTATCAGAAACTCTCCTTCAGCGGAGAAGACCTGAATACGATTGTTCCCGTAGTCGGCCACGTAGATGCGGTCTCCGGAGCCTACGGCAATGCCCCAGGGCATGAAGAGTTGGCCTGGACCCAGACCTCGGCCACCCCATTCGCGCACAAAATCCGGAGGAGCAGTGAGAGGAGCGGCGTCTTCGGCCGAAAGGGGACCGCTACTAAGTGACAACAAGACAAGAGCGCTGAAGAGCTTGACCCAGTGATGGAATCGCATCGTTTCCTCCATGCCGGTTATTTCTGTTCCCGTGCCCATGCTAGAGAGAGGGAGCAGAGTTGTCAAGGGGTTTGCAACACATTTCCCGACCATCTAAGCTAGAGAGCATCATGGAACTTAAGCTGCCACGGGGGATGCGGGATCTTCCTCCTGAAGAGAAGATCCTGCGAGAGGAAGTGCTCGCGCTGCTCAAGGGAGTGTTCGAGCGATACGGTTTCAGCCCTCTGGAGACGCCCATTGTGGAGCGATGGGAAGTTCTGGCTGCTAAATACGCAGGCGGTGAAGAAATCCTCAAAGAGACGTTCCGGCTGCGCGACCAGGGGGGACGAGAACTGGGGCTACGCTACGATCACACAGTGCCCTTAGCCCGCTTTGTGGGAATGAACCCTACCATCAAGCGCCCGTTCAAGCGCTATGCCATTGGGCAGATCTATCGGGACGGGCCGATCAAGCAGGGGCGCACACGCGAGTTTTATCAGTGTGATGTGGATACGGTGGGCGCACACTCTCCCTTGGCGGATGCAGAGTTTATTTTGATGACACTGGAGATCTTCCATCGTCTGGGTATTCAGATTGAGATCTGGGTGAACCACCGCCAGTTGCTTAACGATCTGGCTGTTGCCGCGGGTGTGCCAGCAGGGTTGAGGAATTCAGCCATTCTTGTGCTGGACAAGCTGGAGAAGATCGGGCGTGAGGCTGTACTCAAGGAACTGCAAGAGAAAGGTCTCGATCTACAGCCAGCGGGTCGGTGGTTGGAGATGCTGCGTGTTGTGGGCAACAACGAGAAGATTCTCGCAGCCCTTCGCCAAGAAATTCCAGAGAGTGAAGGCCTAAGAGAACTCCAACAGTTGTTTGAATACTTGCCGAACTGTCAAGAGATCCGTGTCGTACCCTCGCTGGCTCGTGGGCTTGGCTACTACACGGGCGTGCTCTTCGAAGTGAAGAGTCTCGATCCGCCTTTGGATGGTTCTGTGGCAGGTGGAGGCCGTTGGGACGACATGATCGGCGATTTCTTGGGGAGCAATGAAAAATATCCCGCGGTCGGGATTTCATTTGGGCTGGAACCGATTCTAGCACTTCTCAAGACCCTTCGAGCCGCACCGAGAAAGACCGTCACGCAAGTCTATGTCATCCCCATTGGCCTCAAGAAAGAGGGGCTTGAGATCGCACAGCAGCTACGTCAAGCTGGAATCAAAGTTGACCTCGATTTGGCAGGCAAGGGGATCAGTGACAACTTGCGCTACGCCAATTCGTACGGGATTCCTTATGCCCTGCTCGTCGGTGTGGAAGAGATGAAACAACAGAAAGTCAAGCTACGGGATATGAGATCCGGAGAGGAAGAGATGCTACCACTCGAACAAGCCATCGAGCGGCTTAAGACAACAGATGCTAGATCTGAGGTGGGAGAGGAGTAATTTTAAGAAGGAGATGCCCTTATGAACAAGAACTTCACTCGCAGAGAGTTTCTAAGAGTCAGTAGCTTCTTGGGTGTAAGTGGGCTCTTTGGGCTGGAGAGCTGTGATCAGCTCTTCCAGCCGGCTGCGACGCAACCACAACTCGCGTTTCGGCAGCTAGAGTCCAGCTGCGCATCGGCCGATGAGATGGTTCAGCTGCAGGGGGACTTCGGGCGGATCGAGTTCGTAGGCCTGATGAATACGCCTACTCCTTGCTACAATCTGCACGCGGAGCTTCGTGCGATGCGGTGTGGGCCCACATCTCGGTGCCCCAATACGTATGAGATCGCCATCACAGCCATAGCTCAGGATGTCAACTGCATTGAGTGTGTGGGGACAGTTCCCTATGAGGGAGAGATTCGTGGTCTTGCCCCTGGGATGTACACGATCGTTGTCAGTCATGATGATCGCCGGGTTGCCGATGAGCTAGTGGATGTGGGGAAATGACAACCTCGGAACGAGAGGATTTGGCCCGTCAGACCGCTATCTCCTAATGACGTGTCTCAGCAGTTCATAGAAGTTCTGGCGCGGATGAACGAGCACAATCTCAATTAGCTCTTCCCGTTCCTTGATACGGTAGGCTATGCGATAAGCTGTTCCCTTGAAAGAGAACTTGTATGAACGCAGCCCCTTAAGCGCACCTTTCAGTTCCTCGTGCTTGTAGGGATCCTCGGCTAGTTTGATCGCTTCTCCTTTGACTTTCTCCTGCAAGAGTGGGGCGAACTTCTTGAAGCGGCGGTGGGCCGCCGGGGCCATAACGACCCGATAGGTCTTACCATTCATCCAAGGGGATGCTTTGTCCTTCATCAAGCTCTTTCACGGAAGTCTTGATGATCCTCATAGCCTCTTCGTCAAGCAGAAGCTCAAGAGTCTCAACTTCGGTAGGGCTGAGGCTTTTCAAGAGATGAGCCAGTCGTTGTAGATTGATCAACTCTACCTTATCCAGCTGCTGTAAAGCTCCTTTCATGTGGGAGCCACCTTTCTTCGCCTTGAAATTCGCCAGTTCATTCTAACAACAGTTTCATCGGTTTGTCCAGCACCCAAACAGCCCACACGCAGCCTGTAGGGCTCGTTGGTTGGTGGAAATTCGATGAGGGCACCGGAACTGCTGCCTTGGATTCATCCGGCAATGGCAATCATGGCACGATCTACAACGGAGCAGCTTATGTTCCCGGCGTCTCCGGCACGGCCCTCGAGTTCGATGGCACAGACGATTATGTGGAAGTGCCGCACAGCTCCAGCCTGAACGCTGGTAATCAAATCACCGTCGAGTTCTGGATGAAGACAACACAAGTAGGACCACCTGAAGGCAATGTGCCTATCACTAAAACGGATGGAACAGCCGCGACGGGACGGCAAGCCCAAGTCCGTTACGATACCGGCGTAGGTTTGGTAGGCTTCGGTGTAGGCAATGGGAATAGCTGGGAGTTGTCAGGACCGCACTCTCAGACGGCTGTCAATGATGGCATATGGCATCAGGTGGTTGGCACCTATGATAGGGTTCTTGGGCAGCTGAACATATACGTTGATGGCAGACTAGAGGGCACGGTAAGCGGAAGCACTTTCCAGAACCGGATGCTGGATAACTCCGAAACCCCTCTGGTTTGGTCAACCCAAGTGGGCTAGCTGGGCGGGGCAGAGGTATCAAGGGGTACTCGATGAGATTCGCATCTACAACCGCGTGCTATCAGAAAGCGAGGTCTTGACGCGATGCCAGCAGAGCGCACCGCCGGGCGTGGTATGTGGCACCTCATTGCTTATGAAAGGCGACGTCAATGGCGATGGCAAAGTCAACGTGATCGACGCCCGCATGTGTCTTCAATTCTCCTTAGGTCTGATCCCACTCACCTCTGAACAACAACAAGTTGGCGATGTAGACAATGATCATAATCGAGGTTCCTTTGACGTTCTGGCCAACTACATAGTATTCTGAGTCTCAATCACAACTCGTTTCAGCAAAGGAGTTTCGATGGTCCAAGCAGCGCTTCGTTATGTGAAAGAACACCGTCAAGATGCCCTCGATCAGCTCGTCCAACTCATCAAGATTCCCAGCATCAGTACCCTCCCCAATCACGCTCCGGATATCCGCAAGGCAGCCGATTGGCTGGCACAACGTCTGAAGCATATTGGCCTGGAGCACGTGCAGATCCTTGAGACTCCGCGACATCCCGTGGTCTACGCCGATTGGCTGCACGCTACGGGCAAATCCACCCTGCTCATCTATGGCCACTACGACGTCCAACCGGTGGACCCGCTTCACGAGTGGGAGACGCCACCCTTTGAGCCCACCGTGCGTGGGGATAATCTTTACGCGAGAGGTGCATCGGATGATAAGGGCCAACTCTTCACGCACATGGAAGCGATCGAGGCATTTCTGAAAACTGAGGGCCGATTGCCCGTCAATGTGAAGTTTCTCATCGAAGGGGAAGAAGAGATTGGCAGCGGAAGCCTTAAGGAGGTTCTCCCCGCCCATAGGGATCTGTTTCAATCCGATGTGTGCGTGATCTCCGACTCGCACATCCTTGCGCCGAACCAGCCCTCGATTGTCTATGGGCTCAGGGGCTTGGTGTATGGGGAAGTCGAAGTTCATGGTCCCAGCCATGATCTCCACTCCGGCTCATACGGGGGCGCGGTTCACAATCCGCTCACGGCCCTTTGCGAGTTGATCGCCAAGCTGCATGACGAAGACGGAAGAGTCACGATTCCCGGCTTTTATGATCGTGTGCGTGCCGTAAGTGAGGCAGAGAGAAGAGAACTGGCTCAGTTGCCCACGACGGACAAGAGATTTCTTGAAGAGACAGGGGCTCCCGCGACATGGGGAGAATCCGGTTTCACCACCCTGGAACGGCTCAGCGCTCGCCCGACGTTAGAGGTTCACGGCATCCGCGGCGGCTTCACGGGAGAGGGTGCCAAGACAGTCATTCCGGCGAAGGCGCTGGCCAAGATCAGCATGCGCCTGGCGCCTCATCAGTCGAGCGATGAAATCGCACAACTATTCAGGAAACACGTCGAATCGCTGGCTCCCAAGACCGTCAAGGTCACGGTGAGGATCTTGCAAAGCGGTGATCCGGTGCTCCTTGACAGAAAGCATCCCGCATTCCTGGCCGCGTCGAAAGCGTATGAGGCGAGTTTTGGAGCCAAGCCCGTCTACACTCTGGAGGGCGGCAGCATCCCCGTTGTAGTGCTGCTGCAAAGACTGTTCAATTTGCCTGTAGTGCTGATGGGGTTTGGTCTTCCTGATGATCGCTTACACTCACCCAATGAGAAATTCTATCTGCCGAACTTCTATCGCGGGATGGAGTGCTCTGTTCTCTTTCTTACTGAGTTAGGCAGAGCAGCCCGATGAGCATGCGCCTTCTCTACACCTCATACATCACAGTGAAAAGAGCACTCCAGCTGAAAAACGGGCAGTAAAGCCTTGCGCTGGGCCTTCGGCAAGAGCCATCGGAAAGAGCAAGACCGCTTCGATGGCGACCGTCCCAGGCCCTATCGGTCGCGTCTTGAGTCCTACAAGCCCCAGGATCGGGATCTGCATGCGACCGGGATGTGCCGCCTCCGCTACCCATGCCACTCCCACCCCACCTCCGAAATAGATTCGCGCTCCCAGCCGCGTGTTGAACAAGACCAGAGTCTCCAGCTGCGTGAGTGATGCCCCTCCTAGAACGCCCAGCTCCGCTCCCAAACGCACCTGAAGCCCGTCCGAGGGGCCGACTTCTGCGATGGGGCCGAAGATCCAGACACGTTGTCCATCAACGCCTTGCATTCCGGCTTGCACCCCCAGCGTCAGCAGCAGCGGCTCGCTTGCTGCGTCCATGGCAAAGCATGACAAGGCAAGTGCCGTGATCATCCCAAGCCCGATTCGCTTCATCGCCCTTGAACGCCTCCTTATGCCTGGGGTATGCTAAATGCGATCCTCCCTGCAAGTCAAGAAGAGCGACTGGCTCGTGCCCTGCAGGCTATCCCGTGAAGAGTAGAGTACAACTCCGTATAATCTTTTGATGAAGAACGTTTTTATCTTATCATTGACGGTATTCGCGGTTCTGGTGGCACTCTTCTCCTGGTTCTATCTCTTTCCACTCCAGTTGAAACGCTTGGGAGCCTCCGATGCAGATATCGGGTTATCCTACACGCTCTTCACTTTGGGGTTGACGGTCTTCCAAGGGGTTGGAGGCTACTTGGCCGATCGATTCGGAAGAAAAGCGCTCATCGTCTGGCCCACATTCGTCGCTCCCCTAGCGTTTGGAGTGCTGGCTCTCACCGACCACTGGATGCTGGCAGCAGGCATGTACTTGCTCGTGAATATTATGACGGCTTTGCAGATACCCGCGTTCGCGGCGCTGTTGGCGGAGTCCAGCACTCAGCGCGAACGAGCGTTCATCTGGTACGAGGCGGCTGCGTCCTTCGGGGCAGCTCTGGGTCCCTTGTTGGGTGCAGCCTTAGTCGGCGTGGGCGATCTTCAGGCTCTTATGGGACTGACAGCCATTGTGACCCTGATTGCAGCCGTGGTGCGTCTGGTGTACTTGGAAGAGACGAAGAACAGCACACGAATTGCACAACAGAGGAAGCAGCAATGGCCCGCCATGTTGACTCGTGATCTTCGCTGGTTCTTTGTGGGAGGAAGTCTCTTGTTCTTGGCGACCTCGATCACGCTGGGGCCCTTTCCTACGCTCCATTTCAAGGAAGTCCTCCTCAAGCCGGAGAGCGAGATCAATCTGCTATTCGGGCTGGCATGGGGGATCGCAGCACTGCTCAGTTTATTCGGTGAACGGCTTACGGCCCAGCTTCGCGCGAAACGCATTCTGGCACTCAGCGCGTTGCTGCATCCGGTCTTCCTTCTAATCTGGGTGTTTGTGGGCCCAGCAGACTGGCAAATAGGGCCCTTCTTGGCTTCGTTCCTCTTTATTCAGTTCATCTTCGTGGGTTGGCAGCTCTTGCTCGCTGAGCTTACAACCCTGGAGAATCGAGGCCAAATCATGGGGCTCTTTGGTACAGTCAGTGGGCTGGTCAGTTCTTTAGGCCCAACTCTGGCCATGCAGGCCAAGCTGGCTTGGGGGAGCTGGCTTCCGTTTGGATTGGCCAGCCTCTTTGGGGCGTTGGCGCTACTTGCGCTCTTGCCTTGTCAACCCAACGGACGCTCCAAGCTGGATTAATGCGTATTCAGTGAGAATGAGTGCGCCTGGCCCGCGGTGCCTCCGCCTTTGGGGAAGAGCTACTGGGGAAAAATCCCGCGCGTAAGGAGGCGAACTGCGCAGGCAAAACCCTGGTAGCTGGTGGCCATAATCCCACCCACAGAGGGCACCGCGGACAACCAGGCAAGGAGGTGAGTAGGGGGTAAATATTGTCTCAACTTGCCCTCACGCTCCGATTCTACACCAACGAGTTCATAAATGCAAATGATTCTCATCAGCAGTAAGGCTGATCTCCCGTCAGTCCCAAACCCATATAGATACAACTCTCGCTTGACGGCGTCGGACTTACGTGGTAAGTATACCAGTATTTTGGAGGTTTCCGATGATCAAGCGCATGCGTAACTTCAATCCAGGGCCTGCTGCATTGCCCTTGCCCGTCTTGGAGCAGGTACAAGAGGAGCTTCTGGATTTCGAGGGCTCCGGCATGTCCATTCTGGAGATGAGCCATAGAGGAGGCACCTATGAACGGGTCCACAACGAAGCCGTTGCCAATCTCCGCAAGCTGCTAGATTGCGATGAAGACTACGCGATTCTCTTCATGGGTGGCGGTGCTTCCACGCAATTTGCGCTGGTGCCCATGAATTTACTCGCCCCCGGATCGCAGGCAGCATACATAACTACGGGCTATTGGGGAGAGGCGGCCCTACGCGAAGCCCGCAAGCTGGGAGACGCGCGCGAAATCTGGTCGAGCGCCTCGACCAAACACGACCGCACGCCCGTTCCCGATGAGTTCCGCGTGGACCCGAAAGCCGCGTATCTTCATTACACCAGCAATAACACCATCGAGGGCACGCAATTCCACTATGTGCCGAATTCGGGCAACGTACCTCTCATTTGTGATATGTCCTCAGATATTCTCAGTCGCCCTCTAGACGTATCGCGCTTTGGACTCATCTACGCTGGCGCTCAGAAGAACATGGGACCGGCGGGAGTGACGGTCGTGATCATCCGCCGAGATCTATTGGAACGCTCCCGACCCGACTTACCATCAATGCTCAGCTATGCGCGCATCGCCAAAGAGAATTCTCTACTGAATACACCCCCCGTCTTCGCCATTTACATGGTGAAACTGGTCACTCACTATCTGCTCGATCAAGGGGGACTAAAATCGATCCAGGCCTGCAACGCCAGGAAGGCAAAGCTGCTCTACGATATCATAGACGGCTCTAATGGGTTTTATCGAGGCTGTGCACAACCCGACAGTCGATCCCAGATGAACGTCACCTTCCGCCTGCCAACGGAAGAACTCGAGAAGCGTTTTGTCACCGAAAGCAGTGAGGCCGGGCTGATCGGGCTGAAAGGGCATCGTTCCGTCGGAGGGATTCGCGCTTCACTATATAACGCCGTGAGCTTAGAGGACGTGCGCACGCTGGTCGATTTCATGGAGGACTTTCAGGAACGACACGGTTGACCAGTCTTAACTTGAATCTCGGGTAGTAACCTGGTCATAAATGCTTACCGCCAAAAGTAAGCGAGCAGGCCGATGACCACAAAGAGGGCCGAGATTCCCCAGAAGAGCAGCGTGATGGCCCATTCCGGCCACTCGACGCTGGGAAGAAGATATTCGTAATCGACCCCTTCCGCCCGCTCAAAATGGTGATGCAACGGGCTCACCTTAAAGATTCGTTTCTTGAAGAACCGGAAGCTGATTACTTGTACGATGACAGAGAGAGCCTCCACCACAGGCACAAAAGCCAAGACGATGAGAATAAGCTCCGTTCGCGTAAGCACACTCAGCGCAGCCACGAACCCTCCGAGCGCCAGCGAGCCCGTATCCCCTAAGAAGATCCTGGCCGGATACACGTTGAACCACAGAAATCCTAGAAGAATAGCTCCAAAGATCGCAACGAGCCCAAAGAGATCTCCTTTTGCAGGCGCTCCGTATGTGATGGCTCCATAAGCTGCCAACAGCACGAGTACGACACCCACAGCTAAGCCGTCTAAACCGTCCGTCAGGTTCACCGCGTTCACAGCGCCGATGAAGACGAGCGCGATCAGGACCAAGAGAACCGGTTGACCGACCTGCCACTCCACAGCGGAGAAGGGGACTCGAATCGTCGCATCCAAAGAGCCTGATAGGTCGAGGGCAACGATGAACCCTGCGGTGACAAGAAACTGTAAGAAGAGTTTATAGCGTGCCGCAAGCCCTTGCGAGTGCTGCTGGAGAAACTTGATCATATCATCGAGAAAACCGATGAGCCCGAAAGCAAGAGCAGCTGCCACCAAGAGGTTCCCCTGAACGGTGAGAGTCCCCTGAACGAATTGATAGACCATCACGATGATCAGAAAGACGAGGAGGATGATGGCACCGCCCATCGTGGGCGTACCGCGCTTGTGTTCGTGAATCTTCGGTCCGTATTCGCGAATGGGTTGGCCGGAACCGCCTCGCCGCATGGCCAGAATGAATAGATACGTAAAGAGCAACGTGCCCAGAAATCCCACCACTGCGAAGGGGACCCACTTCATATCCTCCACATATAGTGCGTTTCGCAAGTGGAAAGCAAGTCACGAGTTTACCGCTTCCTTTGCGAAGAGAAGCGCCTTCGCTCTATAATGCGGCATGCGCGTCGGAATTGGACTCGACTTTCATCGCTTTGCGAGTGGACGCAAGCTCAGGCTGGGTGGCGTAGAGATCCCCCATGAGAAGGGCCTACTTGGTCACTCGGACGCCGATGTGCTGCTCCACGCGATCTGTGATGCTCTCTTAGGAGCCGCCGGTCTGGGCGACATTGGCTTGCACTTTCCGGCGGGTGATCCCCAGTACGAGAACATTTCTAGTTTGATCTTGCTGAAGAGGGTGAAGGAGATGCTCGATGCGAAGAGCTATAAAATTGAGCACATCGATGCCGTAGTGGTGGCGGAGGAGCCTCCGCTCGCTTCGTATTTCGAGCAGATGAAAGAGAGAATAGCTCACGTCTTGAGCGTGAGAGAAGATCAGATCAATCTCAAAGCGACTCGACCTGAGGGCTTAGGGGCCTTGGGGCGAGGCGAGGGAATCTTGGCTCAGGCCGTTGCAAGCTTGAAATGATCCCACTTAGAAGCGATCCTCCTTATCTCCCCACAGCGTCTGTAGATAACAGATCTGTCCCCAGTGGTAGGCAATATGCGCTCCAGGCGCTGTGATCAGGCGGGTCATCTGCCAGGTCTGTCCCCAGGGCATCGTGCGCGTCTGGTCCAATTGTTCGTCCGCGACAGAGGCAATCGTCTCTGACAACGCTTGCCCGCTTGACCTCAGGGTTTCCAGCGCTTGCTTGTAGCTATCTGCTGATTCCTTGATGGATTGGCGCTCCATTTTCTTTGCAGACGTTGTGAACCCCTCCCCGCAGATCAAGCCAGCAAAGCCATAATTGGCTCCTGCCAGGTGCTCCAGGATCTCGTGAACAGATTTACCCAGGCCTTCGGGCTTCCAGCGAGCCTTATCCTTGGGAACTTGCTGTACGGCGTTTAGACATAGCCCCATCAATGTCTGCACGCGACGGCTTTCCAGTTGCTGTAGTTTCATGGCTCCTCCTTTTTGTTCGTGTTCATCAACCGGAGAATCAACCCACATCCAAGATGGCGAGCGTAGGTCGGATGCCAATGCGGAAGGGCACGTGGTTATTCCCCAGCCCTGGCGAGACATACAGCTGGCTCTGGCCCACTTCATACCAACCCTTGACGAACGGTCCGCTGCCTGGGGGTACATACGGCGTAATCCCAAAGGGAGCGATCTGACCTCCGTGCGTATGGCCTGAGAGGATCAATGCTCGCCTTTGCATCCGAGGTGCGATGTCCACGGCCAAAGCCGGGCAGTGGCTGAGAACCAGTGTAGGCAATTCCACTTCTTCTTCGAGCAACTCGAGGTTCGGCTCACCTTCGAGCCAGTCGTCCAGGCCGACAATGCGTAGCTCTGTCTCTTCGTGTTTGATCTTCACATCTTCGTTCACGAGCAACTGGACTCCTGATTCCCTGTATGCCTTTCTCAGCAATCGGCGGTTGACCCCCCGCTCGTACTCCCAGTTGCCCAGGACGGCGTACTTGCCCAGCGAGCCTTCCATTGGGCTAAAGAGATCTTTGACGAGTGGCTCATTCCCCCCGCGATCGATAGAGTCGCCTACGATGAGCAAGAGATCGCATTGAGCACGTTTCACTTCGTCGATGAGTTGAGCAACCGGGAAACGATAGTTGGGCGCATGAAAATCGGTCATGACGCCCAGTCTCAGCGGCTTCGTAAATGCCCACACAGATCGAGAGTAGGTCTCGATCTTGAGGGTATTAGACTGCCAACCGTAGGCGCTCCCGCCCGCGAGCGTCGCGGCCAGAGCCGCTCCGCCGATCTGAAGAAACCGTCTTCTCGACATCTTGAGTTGCATAGCGTTCTTCTTACACAATGGGGACCAGGAGCTTCAGGAGCAGCATAAAGCCTAGCCCCAAGAGCAATGAGAAGATCACTTTGAAGTTGAAGCGCCGATGAGCATCGGGCAGAAGATCGCTGGCGCCGATGTACAAGAAATCTCCCGCAATGAAGGCCAGGGCAATATGCAAGAGATCTTCCGGGATCAACCCTGCCAGGAGTGCTCCTATGGGATAGAGTGCTCCGGCAAGACCCAAGGTGAATAAGATCTTGCCCCGACTCCAGAGAGCTTGCCTCATGATGAAGGTGGACGTGATTCCCTGAGGGATCTCATGGAGCACGACGGCCAGGGTGATCGCCAATCCCAGGAAGGGTTCGATGAGATATCCTGCGGCGATCCCGATGCCGTCGATCACGTTGTCAAGCGCCATGCCGAACACGGCCACGGGTCCGACCTGATGAGCCTCACACTCGCTCTCTCCGCAGGCGTGGATCATCATGACCTTTTCCAACAGGTAGAACGTGAGAAACCCAATAGCAACGTACATATAGTCGGTTTCCATGCGAACTTCTGGAAGGACATCGAAGAAGGTCACAGCAAGCAGAACACCTGCCGCGAAGGCGATGACGTAGCGAGGTTCCAGTCGCTCCGATTTCCAGCCCAGGGCGAGCCAACCTGAAACGAGGTCGGAGAGACCCGCGATGAGGGCGTAAAGGAATTGCATACGGCAAGCTTAGAGAGGGTAGGGCAAGCTGTCAAGCCAGCGGATCTTAGATCTCGAAGTCATCCAGGCGGAAACCCTCCGTACTCTGCAGCACCTTCTTGACGCGG
Source organism: Candidatus Fraserbacteria bacterium (assembly GCA_037442925.1). Classification (GTDB taxonomy): domain Bacteria; phylum Bipolaricaulota; class Bipolaricaulia; order RBG-16-55-9; family RBG-16-55-9; genus RBG-16-55-9. Next base: position 37,379 of record JBBIPG010000014.1, read on the forward strand.
AGTTCGCCCTCTTCCAGTCGTTTCTTGAGTCGATCGGCCACGCGGACGCCCTCCTCGAAGAGTTTCAAAGACTCCTCCAGTGAGACGTCCTCTCCTTCCAGTGATTTCACGATCTGTTCGAGTCGGGTTAGGGCTTCTTCGACGCTCAGTTCTTTCTCCGGCATCACGCTGGCTCCTGTGGGATCATGCTTCTTCATAGCATGCTTGGGCTTCTTTGGCAAATGCGCTTCTCTGTGTGTAATGATCGTGGTTGTATGAACGTGTTAATGACCGATTCCATCAGGGCTTGACTTCTTGGGCAAGATGTGTTATACGTTAATTGCTTTACGGATCTTATGTAGCTAAAGCATAAGAGACTACAATCTCTAAGGAGGTCATAAACAATGTTGAAGTGGGGTACAGTAGCGGAGTCCAATCAGGCGGCGGAGCGGATGAACGGCTTTCTCGCGAAGATCGTAGGGAGCAAGGCGCTTTACCTACTGGTCGTGCTGGCGTCGTTCGTGTTGCTCAGTGGGGCTGGCGACAAATTTGGTGGCTGAAGGGATAAGATGTAAGAGAAGAGGGAGAAGTCAGACATTGATTTTTCCCTCTTCTGTCTTCTAAATTTTATATGAAACTCTCGCTGAGTGCGAAACTCTATGTGTGGCTAGTAACCTTCGCTACACTCTCTGTACTTGCCTACTTTGTATCCGAGATCACCCAACTACGACAAGGTCTATCTATACCAACGGATGATTTCCTGTGGACTTTGCTTATCTTCTCAGTTCTCGCCTTCTTCGCTCAAATCTACGAGGTTGAGCTCGTTTATAAGAGGATGACATCAACAGCTATATCTATTTGCTTGGCAACTGTCCTTCTCGGTGGATTGCCTCTCGCTATTGCAGTAACCCTTATTAGTACGCTTCTTGCAGAGCTTATTCTACGATGGAGTAGACTGTCGGAAGGATTCATCGACCTCATTTGGCGTGTCGCCTTCAACACAGGTCAGTTTGTTCTTTCTGCTTTCGCAGCTGTTCTGGCATTCAAACTATTAGGTGGACATCCATTGCTGCTCCGTGCTGAAAGGACATCAGAGTCATTAGTCTTCTATAACCAGTTGATTCCGGCCTTAGGAGCTTTCGTGACTTTCGCGCTCGTTAATACGTCATTTGTTTCCGGTATGCTGACTTTGTTTGAAAAGACCGCTTTCACGTACCACCTGCGCTTTAACTTGAAGCACCTTATGGTGCAAATTCTCTCCTTAGGTGTGTTGGGCATCCTTATGGCAGTAGTTTACGCTCAGTCGCCCTGGAATCTCTTGCTCGTATTGGTCCCGTTAGGTCTTGTGCACGTCTCGCTCCGCAATTACATGAAGTTACGCCATGAAGCCCAAAAGACCTTTGAACACATAGCTGACTTGCTAAACGAACGGGATTCCTACACTGCTAGACATTCCAACGAAACCGCGGAGCTGGCTGAGAAGATTGCAAGGAAACTTAAACTTCACCAAGATGAGATTGAAAAGGTCAAATCAGCTGCTATCATCCATGACATCGGAAAGGTGATGGTCCCAGATCACATCCTTCAGAAGCCCGACTCTCTCACAGAAGAAGAATGGCGAATCATGCGGATGCACCCCGATATAGGAGCCGATCTCCTCAAGGAGCTAGAGATGTACAGGGATATTGTCGACGTTATCCGCCATGAACATGAGCATTGGGATGGCGGCGGGTATCCAAAGGGCCTTAAAGGTAATGAGATTCCCATCGGCTCCCGTATTGTTGCTGCTGCTGACATATACAATGCATTGACAACTGATCGACCATATAGGCGGGCGTATTCTCACGAGGAGGCTCTCAAGAGAATGTGTGAGATGAGCGGCGTAGAGCTAGACCCTCAAGTTGTAGACGCCCTCCTAAGCGCATTGGAGGACACTCAAGCTCAGTCGAGTTCTCCACCCAAGAAGACTGCCACCGCCTAGAAAAGCCTCACAAACTTGCCAAATGAAGCTTACACCAGCGTGAAACAGTTGACTTTCCCATTTGTACTCCTATAATAAGCTTCAAATGCAACTTTCGCTTAGTGCAAAGATATATATAGGTTTAATCTCAGTACTTACGCTCTTTGCCGTCGCATACTTTACTCCTCGGATTCTCTGGCTGTCGCAAGATCTGACTATCGCACAAGCTATCAGCATCTTCGCTGTACTCGGATTCTTGACTCAAATCTACGAGGTCGAACTGATCTACGGCAGACGTACTTCAACGATGGCTGCGATTAACATGGCAGTTATCCTGCTGGGTGGAATACCGCTTGCAATAGCAGTCACCCTTCTGGCTACTCTGATGGCAGAAATCATACTACGTTGGGGCAAACTTGCAACAGGTTTCATGAACTTTGCCTACCGAGTCTGTTTCAATACGGGTCAACTTGTTCTTTCCACGCTGATCGGCGCTTTAACTTTCGACTTGCTTGGTGGAAGACCGTTCCTACTCAATAACGACCTTATCCAAGATGATCTTGTATTCCTTAATCAAATGACCTCAGCTGGCGGTGCCTTTGCGGCACATATAATCACAAATACATCATTGGTTTCTGGAATTCTCACGCTCTTCGAAAAGACGGCCTTCACCTATCACTTATGGTTTAGTTTAAGGCACTTCTTGCTGCAAGTTCTGTCATTAGGCATCTTAGGTATTCTTCTGGCTCGGATTTATGCACTTTCGCCTTGGAACCTCTTGGTAATCTTGATTCCTTTAGGTTTAGTGCACATCTCACTTCGCAACTACATGAAGCTGCGTCACCAAGCCCAAAAGACCTTCGAGCGCGTGGCCCAACTGCTCAGCGACCGCGATCCCTATACCTACGAACATTCCAGCGAAGTCGCTGACCTCGCCGAGAAGATCGCCCGTAAACTCAAGCTTCCTCAAGAACAGATCGAGCACGTCAGATCCGCCGCCGCCATCCACGATATAGGTAAACTGGGTGTTCCTGACCGAATCTTGCACAAGCCCGGCCCCCTTACCGACGAAGAATGGGTCATCATGAAAAAACACCCTGACATCGGCGCTAATCTACTCAAAGACCTCGAAATCGATGCCTACATCATCGACATCGTCCGCCATGAACACGAACGCTGGGATGGCTCCGGCTATCCAGGCGGCCTTAAGGGCGAGCGAATTCCCATGGGAGCCCGGATCGTCGCTGTGGCCGATGTCTATAACGCCCTCACTACCGATCGGCCCTACCGCCCCGCCTACTCCCACGAAGAAGCCCTCAGGATACTCCAAAAGATGCGCGGCACCGAACTCGATCCCCAGGTTGTGGATGCGCTCTTCAGCGTGCTCGAAGACACCTCCACATTATTAGCAACTCATACTCTGATAAGGGCGGAGGCTCACTGAACATGTTGCTGCTCTGGGCCTTGCCAATTGGCATCTTGATCGGCTACATCCGCGGCGGACGCCTTTCCCACCTGGCAAAACTTGAACTGCGCGGCGCTTGGCTGGTTCTCCTCGCTCTTGCGATCCAGTTGCTCATCTTCCCGCTGGGATCATCCAGGAAACCCATCATTTCGTTCGCAACAGAGTACTTCCATCTCGCTTCCTACGCTCTTCTTGTGATCTTTGTGGTTCTTAACTGGCGGGAATGGGGGATTCTCGCGATGGGCGTGGGCATGGCACTTAATCTGATCGTGATCACAGCCAACGGGGGGTATATGCCCACACAGCCAGAGCTGCTAGAAGCCGCAGGCCGCTGGGAAGCAGCTGCCAAACTTCGTGAAACCTGCACCTACGCTAACAACACCTGTATGGGCCCCGAAACTCCTCTCTGGTTCTTGGCAGATATCTTCTACGTGCCGGCTGGGGTGCCGTTTGCGAACGTCTTTAGCGTGGGGGATCTCCTGCTTGCTTTGGGATTGATCGTCTTCCTTCAAGCCAGAATGCGGCCCTGAGCAGGATATGCACGCCAGGGCCGCTCAAAACTCTATATTCAGCAGGCTCTTACGTGTGGTGATTCTGCTGCTGGACGGCCAGGGCCCGCTGAACGTCCTTCTCTTCCGCCAGGCCTTCTTGGACTAGGATCTCCCCAATGCGCCGCTTGTTGCCTCCCTTCTTCTGCTGCTCGAGGGCCTTCTCCAGGTCTTTGAAAGAGACCCTCCCCATGTCGGCCAGAATCTCGCCCAGTTTCTTCCGCCCCTCGAAGTATTGCTCCAAAACCGTGAGGATCACGGCGCTACGACTCTTGCGATCCCGATACGCCTTCTCATCGATCTTGTCAATGAGATACTGGTCCGCCTTGGTGTAGTAGATTGTCATCTGCACGGTCTATCTCCTCCTCCCGATTCCCTCGACTCACATGAGCGATTCTATGAGTCTACCCCAAGGTAGCACACTTTAGATAAAAATTCAAGGTGAACCCACATGCAAACTAAGAGCTATCGTGCATGAAACAGACAAGCGCGCCCTAACCCGCAGACAAAGTTCCTATGGACAAGGTTCTTGCAGGCCTATAGTAATACACGTCATATGGGAGGGGAGTGAGCCCGATGCGGCTAAAGAATATGCGTCTCATCGTTGCATTGATTGGATTGTCTATTCTTCTGGTTTCCACAGCGCCTGCAACGGCCCAAGCACAGCTCGTCAACCCACAGCGGGGTATAGGTCTGTCGGTCACGTTTCCATTTGGCTTCCTGCCAACCGTGCCTTTGACGAATACGGCCACCTTCTTCTTGAACTTGCTGGCCCAAGGACAGATCAGTGGAGAACTCGTGTATCAAACGGAACTGCGCTTCTTCATCGACGCTCTTGGCTTCCAGACGGCTTTGACCTCGATACGGGAATCCGTGCTCATCTTGTTCACTCCCTCTCCGGCGTCCTTCTACATTGGAGCCGGGCTGGGGGCCTTCCCCATCCGCGTCCCGGCCGTGCCATCGGATGGCTTCTTGCTCTCGTTCCTCATCCGAACCGGAGTGGAAGTGCAGGTCTTCCCCTTGGGGCTCTTCCTCGATATCACGTATGAGACGATGCCTCAGCCGTTTGCCGATATCGCTGGTGGCACGTTCACACCGGCGACGATCTCAGCCCTGCAGCTCAGTTTTGGAGCTCTGATCCACTTCTAAATTCATAGCGCCGAGCGAATAGCTATCCGTAGATATATCCCTTTTATCCCCCTTGACATATTAACAATCTTATGCTAGTATATCCCTGCGATCAAAAGGGGGATAGACCATGAAAAAACTTCACAGGCTCGGTTTCGGCGGACTCCTCCTGCTCCTCGGAATTCTCACCGGATGTTCCCAGCTCTTTCCCAACGATCCACTGAAAGACTCCTCAGACACGCTAGAACTCTCAGGCACATCCGCTTGGCTCATCGCTGCTCAAGGTCAGGGTGGATCTCCCAACTGTGTGAGGGATCTCGCTCCTGGCCAGGCCAAGAAACTGGCAGAGAAGGCCCTCAAGGACAAACGAGAGATCCAATTACTCCAGCAGGCTCTCGAACGCCGGGGCAAGAAGCTCGTACTCAGCAAGGCCCACGGCTGCCAGGTGAAGGGCAAGCTTGGCGGCCAAGGACTCAGCACTCAACAGGAAGCCGCTACAGAAGCCACCCTGGTGGAAGTGCCTGCGGGCTCGGATGCGGCTCTGTATTTGTTGGAGAACGAGACGGTGGACGAAGGCAACTACTGGGCCGCGCTCAGGGAATCCGCAGAAGGTGGCGAGACGCTGGTCCATATTGAAGTCGGCCTAGCAAGCGATACCGGGGTGCAAGGGTTGAGCACGGAGCCTGGGGAGGCGAAGCTCTTCCTCCCCGATGAGCTGGGCACGCAAGAGGTGGCTTCAGATCTTGAACAGCTCTTGGCAGAATCGGCCACCATGAGTGCGGGTGTAAGAGCCCTGCAGACGGAAGCGCTAGACTGGGCGAATGCGGAAGTAGTCTTGGATAAGACTTCTGTGACAGTCAACGCCGATGGGTCGGAGGAGATGGAGGCATTAGTGGTTGTGCCCCAGATGGAGTCGACAACTCAACAGCTGTGGAGCAGGAGCCGGCCTTCTATCGATGTGGAGCGGGCCACACATGTGAAGGTGACGGTGAGGAGAACACCGCCGTCGCCGAGCAACCCGCGACCCCAGCTGCAGGTGGTCAGACCCACTCCAGAGCAGCCAGTGGTGCTGCCCATAGTGAAGAAGGGAGTTGAGCTGAAGCCAGCGTTCCAGTATTGTCCGTATCGGCATTACGGACGGTTGAGCTCGTTCAGCAGGGTGATGTGCCAGGATTCTTGGAAGCAGTGGTATGGAAAGCAGTGGGCTAGTAACGCTGTTCAGAGCAAGGTACTTCAAGCATCGGGAGCTGCCGCGAGTTCGGATACGTATAACATCACCTATGCGAGGGATGGTAAACGTGGGATCGATCTTCTTGCTGCAGGCTTCGACAACTTGAACCCGTCAGACCTGCAAAGGATGTTCGATTATGTTGCTACTACCAACCAAGCGAGCATTCTAGTACAACTGCCGTCTGAGGTCCTGCAGCGTTGGGAGCAAGCCCAACCTCTGTTTAACGGGATCTCAGACGAGCAGTTCACGACCTGGTTAAGAGCCTTGGCCGAAGCCATGCAGCAAGGGACATTTGACCAAGTATATGACCAGCTGCTCACTCAGGGTATAACTCAGCTAGAAGAGGCCATTATGGTTCTAAATGGCACAAATGATCGGAACATCGCAAAGAGCATCATTAGGGAGATGGCACAGAAGCTACCAAAACCCCGAACTTCTCTCACGGCCACACTGTTTCCATCGAACGTGGAGCAGGCGATCATCGACTATATGAACTTGGCAAGGGACCACCTGGAACGTGTATTCTTGAATCTCCAAGCGAGTCGTGAGATAAGTGAGTTACTGTTAACAGGATTCGGCTTAGGCAAGATCGTGGAGAAGATCTGCGGAACAGTTTCTCCAGTCTGTAGCAAATTCGTAGAGGATACTCTCTCCGCAATACTACCGAAACAACCGTATGCAGTCATAAATGAACTCATGAATCTATGGGATAGAGTAATCTCGAATCTCGAACTTGTTGACCCCACGGGGAATGTGGCCTTAAAGTTCTCCGATGCAATGAATACGATCATTCAATGGTTTAAGTTCGGAAACTTGACTTTCTGGAGACTTGGGCCAGAGCAACCGGGTCACCAGCCAGCCGAGCCAGGCCTGACAGAGGACAAACTAGAAGCGGTCTCATAAATAGCGAGGGATTTGCTATGATGGGGCATGGCTCGCAGAGAAGAGTTAACCGACGAACAGTGGAAGATCATCCAGCCGCT
>JBBIPG010000015.1:0-44292 GCA_037442925.1 Candidatus Fraserbacteria bacterium
TCCACGACGGCCAGTTGACAGTACCGCTTGTGATGATCGACTCCGACATACAGCATGATCGTGCACCTCCGTCCGAGATTGTGGCTCCTCTTCTACTGCGGTGCACAACCATTTTCATGCTACCTTTACTTGTTGAATGGAGCCAAAATCGAGTACTGTTGGAAAGATGCGCGTGCATCATGCTGGTCTTCCCTTCGCCTAATTCTGCCTCGTCCATCGGATCGTCAACGTGACTTGCTCCCAGGTTGTGCCCAATCTCATGGGCCACTAACAGGAAGCGTTGGTAGAGAGTGGCTTGGAAATTCTCATTCGGAGAATCAGGAGCATCGGGATCGTCTTCGGTCGGCTTTGGAGCCTGCTGAGAGAGTGAATGATGCCCTGGAGGTTCCACTTTGAAGCCGTCCGGTGTGTAGGTTGACGTCGCCGTGTAGGGTGATGAGAAACTGGATTCGCAACCGGTTTCGCCTATGGATTCGTCAGTCTCTTCATTGAATCCTCCACTGCCTTCGGCCATTCCCACGATGCCAGAACCGAATCCTGCACAATTGTCTTCACAGTAGTGAGTTGCAATGTCCGCCACAGCCTCATGGGGAGGCAGATCCCCTAAGTCATGGCCTGAGAACAGGTGCACAACCACGGGTGCCGAACCCTCCATGTGTTCCACCCCTGGAGATGGGAAGTCTTGAGCGAAGTGGCAGAGCAGAGTATAGGCGTTGATGTCCGGTTCTCCATCTCCACCAGGAGGAGGGTTGACATCAACTACGATGGTCGAGCCTGGCCCTAGTGGAGGGCTCCAAGTCTCGAGTCCCCGCACCCTGAACTCCAACCCCGGCACCTCAGCACGATAGAAAGCATCCGCCAGGTTCAAGACTTCCTCTTGTCCCTCCCACCAAGCTTTCTCCTCAATTACGCCAGTGTAGAGATCGTAGAAAGAAGAATCCCCTGCGGCAACTAGGGGAATGGTTTTGGGAGGATCGAGCTTCGCTGCCGATGATACAGGCGGTGCTGACACTACCTCAAGAGAAGATTTCAATGTGAGAGTCAGCCTTTGGCCGTTCATATCCGTCGATTCAGCGGTTCCCACCATTGCGCTTGAGATGGGAGTCGGCCCCGCCTTGGCTTTGTAGGCGATGGTAACCGTTTCGTTCGAGTTCAGGTTCGTCGCCTTGCACTCAAATTCATTGGGAGCGATGAATGCAAACGCATCGCAGTTCTCTGAAATGATCGTCACGGTGAACCCTGTAGGCAACTTCTCCCTGACGATGAGGTTTTGTAATTTCTGAGCCGTGGTGACTTCAACGACTACCCCACCACCCTGACGATCATGTGGGATCAGGCGGTTCGCGATCGCCTGGAGCGGCGCGACCCTCTTGTATACCCGTATGTGCGCGTTACCGCCTGACTCCGTATGACGAACGGGATCGAGATCGATCCGGAAGCTCAGTGGGCGCCCCACGATGGCATTCCCGGCTTTATAGACGATATGCGTATATCGCCACTTGTTAAAGCAGGCATCGACATCAGCATCCGTGTTGGTAACACCCGGATTCTTATACGCATCTGCCACTGCCATCTTGAGCAAGGGTCTCACAGGCTCAATGAAGTACCAATCTGAATCGGGATCATCTTGATCTTCCAGCAGAAATCCGGAGATGAAGCCCGGCTGCCAGTCACCGTTGATCATTCGATCATGTTGGATATAGAGGGCGGCTAAGCTATTCGGGTATCCGTCGATCCTGCCGCGGAAGGTCCGTTCCTCAAGAAGCGATAAGGGGGGACTTGGTAATTCTCCAGAGAGGAGTGGTCCTCCATTCAACCTCGCCTCAAACGAGGCTTCGCGCAGGAACGACCACTGGTTGAGGACAACCGTACGATACTCTGTCGTTACAGAACCCGTGATGGGGTGAGTGGAGCGCCCGACGGGAAGCGATATTTCGCTCTCTCCTGCCCCACCAACGAAACCCAGCAACGCTTCCCCCAGCAATTCGGGAGGATTGAGTTCTGGCAGGGCAAAGATCTCGAAATCGAAGATTGGGATGGAGGGCAGCAGCCCTGCAACGAACTCTTTCTGACTCTTCCCGTCAGGGCAGACAATCGCTGGCTGCCCGTAAAGAGAAAGGGAAGAGTTGAGCATTCCTGAGAGTAATAGCGCTATTCCGATGCCACCTAGCAGCGTGAGTCGACCAAGCGTCCTCATGATGTGAACCAGCCTCCTTGCTTACCGTCGCCACCGTATAAGAGCAGCGACAGCCAAGTCAAGTCGCACCTACTCTCTTCTGTTGCGCCAGAACCTCATCGTTAAATGCCTGCAGCATCAGAGCTTAACGCCCATTTCACGGTCGTCCTCTACACTGCCGCTATCTCAAGACACCCGGGAGGGGTGATTACAGTGACCTACACAAGTATAGAGGATCGGTTGGCGGCCAGTCGGGATCGGGCCTTGTCAAGGACGTTCATGGGTCGGACAAGTACGGTGGCGGATCGCGCTCCGGTCTACGCACCGGGCGAGCGCCGCTCGCAAGTGAGGACGTTTATCATCGCAATCCTTGCGATGGCCCTGGCAGGCTTGGTAATCGCTGTATCCGGCGTGGCAGATCAGAGTGCCCTTCGGGTGCAGATCTTCGCGCTGACCGCGGATGAGGCCAACTTCATGGAAGGCTTCGCCGTCGGGATTCGCATCCAGCCTGTCAACGATAGCGACCCAGCGCAGATCGCTAAGCTGGCTGGGCCCATGAGGACGGCCTTACGAGCGCAGTTCGAGGGCTTCATGACCCTAAAACTGGTCTCCAAAGAGGGGGATCAAACTCTGCTCTTCGTAGCTCAGTTCACGGAGCAGGTAGCCCTCGCACGGATTGCAGCGGTACTTACGCCGGTGTTCGAGGAGTTTGTGGGAACGCAAGTGAGCGTCTCGGTCGGCGGTGGAGCCAGGGGTGCGAAGCTGACTGAGGAGTAAGGCGGACGGGAAAGTCGGTGGGGCGGCGGAGCCCCGTCGCCCCACTTCTGCTCAACTCTGAAAGGAGGGCAAGGTGTTACGGCATTACGGGGAGGAGCGTCCCGTCTTTGAGGCGCACGATCCGCTGGGCAAACGGCGCTGCCTCCGGATCGTGCGTCGCTAGCACAATCGTCGTGCCCTGTTCATTCAACCCTCGAAGCAACTGCAAGAGCGTCTTACCCGTTTCCGAATCCAGATTGCCCGTAGGCTCATCGGCCAAGATCATCAAGGGATCACTGACGAGCGCCCGCGCCAGGGCCACTCGCTGCTGCTCACCCCCCGAAAGCTCCATCGGCTTGTGAGACGCACGCTTCGCCAGTCCCACTTGCTCCAGTCGCTTCCGTGCCCGCTCCCGTCGCTCTATGAGGGAAATACCCTTGAGTAACAACGGCAGTTCCACGTTCTCCAACGCCGTCAACGTGGGAATCAAGCTGAACGATTGGAAGACAAACCCGACATGCTCCCCCCGCCAGTGAGCAAGTTCCGGCCCACTCAACGTCGTCAAATCCCGTTCGTGCCAGAGCACCCGCCCGCTCGAGGGCCAATCCAGTCCTCCCAGAATATGCAACAACGTCGATTTGCCCGAGCCGGATGGTCCCATGACAGCTAGGAATTCGCCTGAGTGTACGTCAAGACTGACGCTCTTGAGGGCTTGGATCGTGTTGTTCCCCAAGGCGTAGACTTTGGAGACTTGCTCGAGCTTGATCACACGCTCAGTCTACGTCCACAAGGGCTTCCTGGGCAATCACGCCCAGCTCTTGTAAGTAGGCTTTGTCATTGAAGGGAACTTGAAAGTCTTTGAAGATTTGTGTGCGCTCGTGACCCTTGCCTGCAATGAGGATACAATCTCCAGATCCAGCCAGAGTCAGAGCGCGCTGAATCGCTCGTTGCCGGTTCACAATCGCTTCGTAGGGTGCTGGAAGGGTTTGCAGGCCGGCCGCGATTTCTCGCAGTATGATTTCGGGATCTTCCCCCTTGGGGTTGTCGCTCGTGATGATCGTATAGTCCGAGAGACGACCACTGATAGCGCCCATCACCGGCCGCTTCAGGCGATCGGAGTCGCCACCGCAACCAAAGACCGTGATCACGCGCCGGTAAAACGGCTTGAGTGTTCGTAAGGTTTTCTCAAGAGAATCGGGCGAATGGGCGAAATCGATGACAATCGCAAAGCCATCGCGAGTCAAGAACCGCTCCAAACGACCCTCAATATGTCGTACATCTTCCAGACGCTCTCGAATGAGCGAGAGGGGAAGCTCCTGCACAAGACCCACGGCCACCGCTGCCAGTGCATTCTGCACATAGAAACAACCGGGAAAGTGAAGATGCAGCCGAAAAGATCCCTTGGGTGTGTGAACGAGTGACCACGACTCATGCGCTTGAAGTTCGATCTCTTCTGCCCAGATATCGGCTTCCGGCGTGAGGCCATATGTCAAGACAGAGGCTTTTGAAGCCGATATCACGCGATGGCTCACTGGATCGTCCCGATTGACGATAGCCACAGCGGAGGGCGAAAGTCGCGAGAACAACTGCAGTTTCACTTGAAGGTAGGAATCGATATCACAGAAATAATCCAGATGATCGTGGCTCAGGTTGGTGAAGATCGCCACATCGAAATCCACGCCCCGAACCCGCTCCTGCGAGAGAGCATGAGCAGAAACTTCGAGGATCAAATGAGCTTTCCCCGAGTGCAAGGCTTCCCATGCCATTCTCTGGATCTCAGGGGCGGCTGGGGTAGTCTGGTCAGTCCCCCGCTGGAGTGCATTGGTGACCGTGCTGATGATCTCCGTCTGGTCCAGCCCTAACACCGTCGCGCTAAGATGTGTCACGGAGGTCTTGCCCTTGGTGCCCGTCACTCCCACCGTGAAGAGCTTTTCAGTAGGGTTATCGTAGAAAGCACAAGCCAAATCTGCCAGAGCTTTTCGACTGTCCTCGACCGTGATGTGCATCACATTCGCTGGGATCTCCAAGCCAGGACGTTCAGCGACGATGGCGGCAGCTCCTCTTTGCAGGGCATCGCGGATATGATCGTGCCCATCGTGCTTGCTTCCTCGAATGGCCACGAAGAGATTCTCAGACTGGATCTTTCGCGAGTCATGTTCGATGCTAGAAATCCAGAGATCTTGGGGATTCTGAACGCTCTTGCAGTCGATGTGCGCCACAAGATCTCGTAAGCGTCGGCTCATGAGAGGCGTGAATTGCGGTGCAGTTGGTGCCTTCGAAGAGCTGCCTTGATCAGGCGATCCAGCAGTTCCGAGAACTCCAGTCCGATGGCTTTTGCGGCTTGTGGATAGAGGCTCGTTTCGGTCATGCCGGGGATCGTGTTCGTCTCCAGCACATAGATCTTTTCGTCCTGGACGATCATATCCGTGCGGGACATGCCGTAACAGTCGAGGATCTTGTGCGCCTGCACGGCTGTGGCCTGAATCCGAGTAGTCACAGACGGAGGCAGGCGCGGGGGCGTGATCTCTTCTGTGGCATCGGGTGTGTATTTCGAAAAGTAATCGAAGAAGGCTTTGGATTTGGGAATGATCTGAGTGGGAGGCAGTGGCCAAGGCTCCGAGCGCGGGTCCTCGTGCAAAACAGCGCACGTCACTTCCGCACCCTGAATGTGCTGCTGCACGAGAACGTGATCCGAATGTTGGAAGACTGCTTGTATCGCGGCACGAAGCGCCTCTTGGGTGTGCACGATGCTTACTCCGACGCTGGAACCTCGATCGGTGGGTTTGACGACCCACGGAGCTCGAAAAGCTTGCACGAGAAAGTCAAGAATGCTGGGCTCATGGCGCTCCCACTCCCAGCGCATGAAATGCGTATACGGCGGCACGAGAAGCCCATGCAGCCGGAAGAGTTCTGAAGATTTCACTTTATCCATGGCGAGACTCGAAGCCAGCACTCCGGAGCCGGTGTAGGGAATATCAAAAAACTCCAACAGTCCCTGAAGTCGGCCGTCTTCGCCAAACTCACCGTGCATGGCTATGAAAACCACATCGATCGGGGAGTCTTGAGCTTGCTTCAAGGCCGTGCTTACGGGAGGAATAGGGGGCATGTTCTGATCCGCGGAGGATGATGCTTGAGTATCTCGTCCGGTGGGAAGCGACGCCATCCCTTCCGGCGGAAGAAGTCCACGAACTTCCCGGCTGATGGTGACCGGCTTGATGTCGTATTTGTTGCGATCGAGGTGTTTTAGCAGGACCTCGCCGGTAGCGATGGAGACTTCGTGTTCGCAAGACGGCCCACCCGTGAGTATAGCGACATTGAGCTTTCTCTCAGGCATAGCAGATCATCTGTACCGCATCTGCTACCGGAGAGGAAGGACGGGTGTCGACTCAGGGCTTCTCGCTGATCACCCTCGCAGATGACCCCTAGATGTCTAAGTTCGTGGTCATCCCGGCGTTCTCCATGATGAAGTCCCGCCGTGGCGCCACCTCGCTACCCATCAGAATGGTGAAAAGCTCTTCGGCCTCGAGGGCATCTTCAATGGTGACCTGCTTGAGCACGCGGTTCTGTGGGTTGAGCGTCGTCTCCCAAAGCTCCTGCGGGTTCATCTCACCCAGACCCTTGTAGCGCTTGAGATCGAACTTCCCGTCTTTCCCATCGTGCTTGGCACGGAATTGGGTGAGTTCCTCATCATCATAGAGATAGTAGACTTTCTTTCCCTGTTTCGCTTGATAGAGGGGAGACTTCGCGATGTAGATGTGCCCTTGCTCAATCAGCTGGCGGAAGTTGCGGAAGAAGAACGTGAGCAGCAGCGTCCGAATGTGTGCTCCATCGATATCGGCATCGGCCAACAGAATGATCTTGCCGTAGCGGAGTTTCGCGATGTCAAACTCCTCGCGGATGCCGGTTCCCAATGCCGTGATCATGGAGTTCAGCTCTTTGTTATCGAGGAGCTTATTGAGTGGTGCCTTCTCGACGTTGAGCACTTTGCCCCGTAGAGGTAGAATCGCCTGGAAACTTCGATCGCGACCCTGCTTGGCGCTACCGCCCGCCGAATCGCCCTCCACAATGAAGAGTTCACAGTGTTCGGGTTCTTTCTCAGAACAGTCGGCGAGCTTGCCGGGCAGCGACGTGGAACTGAGCAAGCCCTTGCGTCGCACCATCTGACGGGCTTTCTTGGCGGCGAGCCGCGCTTGAGCGGCTTGCAGCACTTTCTCTAAAATCACGCGCGCCACAGTGGGGTTCTTGTTAAGAGCAAGCAACAGTTGCTCGCGCACGAAGTTGAACATCTTCTCTTGAATATCGGGATTGCCCAACTTCGTCTTCGTCTGGCCCTCAAATTGCGGGTCTAGAAGTTTCACGGAAATGATGGCCGTAAGACCCTCGCGCACGTCTTTGCCGTCGAGATTCTCTTCGTCTTTGGTGATGATCTTCTTGTCGCGGCCATATTCGTTGAGCGCACGGGTGAGGGCCGTCTTAAAGCCCGTCAGATGCGTGCCCCCCTCGTGCGTGTTGATGTTGTTGGCGAAGGCATGAATATTCTCGTCGTATTCTGTTGTGAATTGCAGAGCGACTTCCATGGATACAGAGCCATTTGCGCCCTGCTCATCATTGAAGTAGATGGGCTCTGGGTGAAGGGCCTCCTTGCCTTCGTTCAGAGCCTTCACGAATTCGACGATACCCCCATCGAATTTGTAGTCCTTCTGAATGCCCGCGACGCGGTTGTCCAGCTTGATGCGCAAGCCAGGATTCAGATACGCCAATTCCCTCAACCGACGGGACAATCTCGCAAAATCGTATTTGATCTCGCCGAAGATTTCACGATCGGGCAGGAAGGTAATGGTCGTTCCTGTTCCCTCGGCACGGCCAACGACTTCGAGATCGCTCGCGCGCCTTCCCTGCCGGAAGATCTGTCGATAGAGTCTCCCACCTCGTCTGACTTCTGCTATCAGTTCTTCAGCCAGGGCGTTGACGACGGAGACACCCACCCCGTGCAGACCACCGCTCACCTTGTAGCTCTTGTGATCGAACTTCCCACCGGCATGGAGCTTGGTCATGACCAGCTCCAGCGTGTTCATGCCTTCGGGGTGCATCTCCACCGGAATGCCTCGGCCATTGTCAACCACCGTGATGCGGTTGTCGGGCTGAACGATGACCTCGATCTCGTTGCAGTATCCTGCCAGAGCCTCATCGATCGAATTGTCGACTACTTCATAGATGAGGTGCATCAGACCATCCAGACCTGTGCCCCCGATGTACATGCCGGGGCGCTTACGGACAGCTTCCAAGTCCTTTAAGACTTGGATGTGCTCGGCACCATATCCTTGGTCCTTCCCATCCGTAGCGGCTCTTTCAGCAGTATCTTCCATAATATTCTTCTTGGTCATGATTCGTTCTCTCTGGTATGCCTCCCCCCCACAAATGTGCGCCTTAATTGTAACATATGTCGCTTCGGTTCGCAAAAGACACGCGTCCCTTCTCCTACTTGTCCTTCCCTTGGCTATCTCTTACGATTACGATGAGGGTACCATGTTGCTGGCACTCAAAGTGGGCAATACCACGATCGCTGCCGGAGTTTTTCAGCAAGAGAAGCTCCAGGCCAACTGGCACATGACCACGCGTACCGACTGGACGCCGGATGAGATGGGCATGCACTTTCTAAGCTTCCTCGAGGCAGCCAAAATCCCAGCTACCCAGATCGAGGGGATCATCATCAGCTCTGTGGTTCCCCCTCTCAACTGGACACTTGCCGAAGCCTGCAGGAAGTATTTCCATAGGGAAGCTGCCTTTCTGGATCACCGCTGGGACGTGATCCCCCTGGATGTACGAGAGCCCGAGCGGGTGGGCACAGATCGTATCGCCAGCTGTCTAGCAGGGTACAAACTCTACGGTGGCCCTCTGCTCATCATCGATTTTGGCACGGCCACGACCTTCAATCTGGTCTCTTCCCAAGGGGCGTTTTTGGGTGGGGCCATCGCGCCCACGATGGAACTGGCGGCCGGAACGCTGGTGCAGCGGACAGCCCAACTCTTCCAAGTCGAACTCTTGCCTCCGCCCAGTGTCATTGGAAAAGACACGACAGAACATCTGCAAGCCGGAATTGTGCTAGGCTTTCTGGATCTCGTCCAGGGGCTGATCGAGCGGTTCCGTCGCGAATACAAAGAACCCTTCCGGGTCGTCGCCACCGGAGGCCGGGGGGAGTTCTTCAAAGCCCAGATTCCATCCATTGAGATTTACGACCCCTTCTTGGCGCTCAAAGGACTGCGAATCGCCTGGGAGATGCGAGAGCACCACAGCAACAAGGGCCTTTGACTTAGCTGGGCGTTTTTGGTAGAGTGGCCCAAGTAGACGGAGGGATCGAGAATGCTCAATCTAGAAGGAGCACAACTCAGCTATGCGATCTTCGGGCCTGTGGGACTCCCGGAGCTCCTGCTCATCCTTCTCCTTGCGCTCTTGCTCTTTGGGGGCAAGAAACTCCCGGAAGTGGCCCGTTCCATGGGCCAAGCCCTACGAGCCTTCAAGGATGAAGCCAACAAGTTGAAGCGCGATGTGGAACTGGAGGCAGAGAAAGAGAGCAAGGGACAAATCGAGGCTCCGCCCTCGGCAACTGCAGCACCCGGCATAGAGAAAGACAAACCGAAAGTAGAGCAGAAGATCTGACCATTGGGATGGAGCGCGGCCAACCTTGAAACTGCTCGAATACCAAGGCAAGGAACTCTTTGCCCGAGTGGGTCTCCCTGTTCCCCCTGGCAAGGTGGCCGATACCCCAGAAGCCGCGCAACGAATCGCACGTGAACTGGGTTTTCCTGTAGTTGTGAAAGCCCAAGTTGCCGCAGGCGGACGAGGCAAAGCCGGGGGCATCCAGATTGCTCGAAATCCGGAAGAGACTCGACGACATGCGGCAAGTATTCTGACGATGAGCATTCAAGGAGAGCCCGTGCGCCAGCTGCTCATCGCTCAAGCCGTCGAAATCGAGCGTGAGTATTATCTCAGCATCACGTTGGATCGCACCGCCCGACGCCCCGTGCTCATCTTCTCCCCACACGGAGGAGTGGACATCGAAGAGATGGCCCGATCTTCGCCTCAGAGCATTCACAAGTGTCACATCTCTCCGTTAGAAGGCCTACATACCTATCAGATACGAAGTCTCTTCTTCCAAGCCCAGGTCCCTCCAGCACAGATGGGAACACTCAGCGATATCGCCGAGAAGCTCTATCAAGCCTTCGTGCAGTATCGAGCGCATCTGGTGGAGATCAATCCGCTGGCCGTCACCCCAGAGGGGGTGATCTGGGCCCTGGATGCAAAGTTCATTCTGGATGATGACGATCTACCCAGCGACGTCCCTCCAGGGTATGGAGAGCGACTCGATCCATTGGAACAGGCCGCTCACGAAGCCGATTTGCAGTATGTAAAGCTGGATGGCAACATTGGTGTCATTGGGAACGGAGCGGGTCTCGTGATGGCCACGCTCGATCTGGTGAAGCTCAAGGGAGGTCGTCCAGCCAATTTCCTCGACATCGGAGGAGGAGCTACGGCCGCTCAGATGACCAAGTCTCTGGCACTGGTGTTGAGCGACCGGGACGTCCGTGGTGTCTTCATCAACATCTTCGGTGGGATCACGCGCTGCGATC
This sequence comes from Candidatus Fraserbacteria bacterium, assembly GCA_037442925.1. Taxonomy (GTDB): domain Bacteria; phylum Bipolaricaulota; class Bipolaricaulia; order RBG-16-55-9; family RBG-16-55-9; genus RBG-16-55-9. Next base: position 10,561 of record JBBIPG010000015.1, read on the forward strand.
TCATCGCCCAAGGGATCATCGAGGCCAAGAAAGCCCTCGACATGCGTGTCCCTGTGGTCGTACGGCTGGTAGGGACCAACGAAGCGGAAGGACGGGCGCTCTTGCAGCAGACTCAGGGGTTCATCGCTGTATCGGACATGGAAGAGGGAGCGGCAGAGATTGCCCGGCTCGTCCGCTCATCATAATCAGAAACAAACAGAAACGAGGAGGTATCAAGAGTATGCGTATTGCCCGATTCGGTGTACTCGGTATGCTTCTACTGTGGGTGGCGTATTCGGTTCTGCCTGCTTCGGCTAGTCTGAGCCAATCCCCCTTTCTCTTTCTTAAAGATCTGCGGGTTGGCATGGAGGGGATCGGTAAGACGGCCATCGGGGGAGACCAGATACGAATCTTCCAGATTCGCATCATTGGCATCTTCGACAACCCGGGGGAACTCAACGATTATATTCTCGTCCGCTCCAGCGGCGACCTCATCCGTGAGGCAGGCGGCTACGCCCAAGGGATGAGCGGCAGCCCCATTTACATCAACGAGCGCCTGGTTGGCGCGTTCTTTGCGGCCTTCTTGTTTGATGACAGCCCCAATCCCATCGGCTACGTGCGCCCGATTGAAACCATGCTCAAGCTTATAGATCCCATCCGGCGTACCGTGCAAGATCAAAGCCGACTGCATCGCACCCCCGCACCCCGCCCTCATGAGCTAGAGGGGCTTCCCGGCAAAGTCCGGCTGGAAGACGGCAAGCTCCGAGATGTGGTGTTTGTATCTTACCCACCCAGCCTCGATGAGCGCCGTGCACACCCCGATATGGTGTATGCGGTCCCCACCGCAACTCCGCTCTGGGTGAGCGGCTTGAACGGTCGCGCACTGGAGGTGCTCAAGTCAGGTATATCACCTCAGGTCTTGCAGAGATATTCCGCAAGCCTGCTGCCGGTTTCATCGCTGCTTTCGGCTGAATTCCTTGACGTGCTTCAGACGGGCTTTGAGGAGCGCTACGGGACGACGATCTACCCCATGGCTGCGACGACCGCTCAACCGGGAGAATTCACGGCAGAACTCGAGCCAGGGCGTCCGGTCGCGGCATTGCTTTCCAATGGAGATATGCTCTTTGGTGGGTTCTGCACCACCACCTACATCGACCCACAGACGCATGTGCTCTTGGCCTGTGGCCACCAGTTTTACCTCACAGGAGAATCGAGCATGTTCCTGGCGAAAGGCCGCTACGTGGACGTTTCTGCGAACGCTCAGATCTCCTTCGTCATCCCCGAAGTCGATCGGACTCAAGTCATCGGGACGGTCCTGCAAGACCGCTTGCAGGCCATCGGAGCGGCTTTGGATTACGCGGCCCCGACCGTGCGACTTGTCGTTCATCTCAAGGACGATACCACAGGCACAGTACAGGACTTCACGATCAACCTGTCGAAGACGGGCAACTTCGTGCCGTCATTGGTATTTGCCTCGCTTCTGAACGCCACAGACACGACCCTGAACCGCATCGGACAGGGCACGATGAGAATCGAATACACCATCCGCGGCACGGAGATGCCCAAGAAGCTGCAACGATCGGACGTGTTCACCAATTTCAATGACATCGCCTACTTTGGACCTCTCCAAGTGGCTCAAGTGGTCTTTCTGCTCATGCAGAACGAGTTCGTCGATCCGGGCGTGGATCGAATCGATGTGGATATTACGACGAACGAGTCGATCCGTCTGCTCCAAGTGAAATCCATCAAGACAGACAAAGAAAGCTATCAACCGGGAGAGACCGTCAACTACACGGTGGAGCTTCGGCCCTATCGCGGTGAGGGGCAGACAGCGACCGGCAGCTTCAAACTCCCTGAGGATCTGACGGTGAGGAGCTTGACATTGTACGTCTTCGGCGGGCCGCGTCGCCAGAGGAACGACCAAGGCCAGACCGTAACGTACGATGATCTAACCCAACTCATTGACGCCCTGGAGCAGTCCACCACGAACGATCAACTCACGGTGGAGCTACTGGGTCTGCCTCCAAAGAATAGTGATGAGCAAGAGTCAGGAGCAGCAGCCGACGAAGAGGATCAGCCCTTCCAAGACGTTCAGAAGCTGGGCGATTGGGTATTGACCGGCGAGGGTCGAGCGACGATCCAGATCCAGCTTCCGGAAAACCCCAAGCCCGAGGAACCCAAAGACGAGCAACCGAACGAGAAGCCAGAGAAGAACTGTTCGGAGCTTTTCTATTGCTAGAAGCCACTGGTCATTGAGATCGTGTGGACGGCCGAGCAGATTGCTCAGATCGTAAGAGGGCAACTCCATCAGCCAGATCCTGCATGCAGGATCACAGGATATTCCGTCGATAGCCGGTGCCTGAAGCCAGGGGAGTTTTTTGTCGCGCTGCCGGGTGTACAGACAGACGGCCACCTCTTCTTGGAGGAAGTTTTCCAGAAGGGAGCAAGTGGAGCGCTGGTCCGTCACATCCCCGCCACCCTGAAAAGATTCCACAATTGCGTTCAAGTCACTGACACCTTGCAGGCCCTTCAACAACTGGCAATTGTCTATCGCCAGCAGTTGGAGATTCCCCTTGTCGGGATCACGGGGAGTTCCGGCAAGACCACCACGAAAGAGCTGGCTTATGCTCTCGTGAGTCAGAAATACAGAGCCTACCGGTCTCCGGGTAACTACAACACGGAGATTGGGCTGCCGGTGGCGCTTCTCAATATGCCTGCTCAGACAGAAGTGGGGATCTTTGAGCTTGCGCTTCAGCGTGCCGGCGAGCTCCAGACGCTGACTGAGATCGCCCGGCCCACCATGGGCGTTCTCACGTCCATTGGGGACGCCCATTTGGGGTTCTTCAGGGATCGTGAAGAGCTGGCTCGGGCGAAGTGGGAACTGGTCGAAAGGCTTCCTCCTCAAGGCGTAGCGGTGCTGAACTTCGATGTTCCCTATCTTGTGGAGTGGGCGAGGCGACTTCCCACGCGCGTTGTGGGCTTTGGCCTGGAGAACCCAAAGGCCCATGTGCGGGCTGAGCGCATCCGCGACGACCGGCTGGATGGACTTGAGTTTGAGGTTTGCACGCCCATCGGGTCGTTTACTGTGAGAATGCAACTCTTAGGGCAAGCGAATGTCTATAACGTACTGGCGGCTGTAGCTGTAGCATGGGAACTTCGCATGGAAGCCGAGCAGATTCAGAAGGCTCTTGCCCAGTTCAAGCCCATCCCTCATCGTATGGAACTCGTGCGATCAGAGCGCTTGGGGCTCATTCTCGATGATTCGTATAACGCGAACCCAACTTCTGTGAAAGAAGCCTTACGCACCCTGGCGCGATTACAAGTACCCCATCGAAAGATCTTCGTCTTTGGGGACATGCTCGAGTTGGGGGATTCCTCAGTGGAACTGCATCGTGAGCTGGCAGATGTGATTGCTGAGCTTGGAATCGAGCGGGTCTTCACGGTGGGAGAGCTGGCGAGAGAGACGGCACTAGCTTTGCGAAAACGAGAAAATTGGGCTGCGAACAGAGTGATTTCCACAAGCAGCTTGGAGGAACTCAAAGAGGCCCTCCTGTGTGAGCTGGCTGATGATCAGAATCTGACTCTGGTCAAGGGCTCGCGAGGGATGGGGCTGGATCGGCTCGTGAAGGCGCTCGTATAAAGCATCGCATTCCCCTTACGGCTTAGGCGAGACCGTGACGAAGGCGATGAGGGCATTGTTGTTGTCGTCGAGTTCTGCCTGCCCCAGGGCATTCACAACCACTTTGATGGCGTAGAGACCGGGCTCTAAACCCGTGGTATCGAGAATACTCCTGGCCTCGATGGTCTTGCCCAGCCGTAGAGACGAGACCGTCTGGGTAGCAAACGCGGCAAAACCCTGTGGCTGTGAGACGTCTTCGCGACGGAAAGAGAACTCTACGCGGAACGCACCCGCATCTTGATTGCCCGTATTGGCGATCGTAGCGCTGATCAGCACTTTCTGACCCTGAACGACCGGTGAAGCTGGAACAAGCGCAAGCCCTATCGGGTGCAGCTCTGGGCCAACTTGAGGCGTCTCCTTGCCTGGCTCTACCAGCACAAAGGGGATGACCAAGGTGTTATCTCGCTCATCGGTCTCCACAATTGCCCCTTCCGGTTCTTCCGCCGTCGCGGGATCCACGATCACCCGCAACTCATAGCTGCCCAGAGCCAAGTCTGTCGCGGCGAACTGCACTAAGACTTCCACCGCTCCGTTAGGGCTGACGGTGAGCGCCGTGCACGTATCTTTGCCGGATTCGAACGACCCCACAGGGCCACAAGCAAAGGCTGGCAGATCTCGTAAATCGAAGACCGTACCGGTCTCGGATTGGCTCAGTGAGAACTGCAGTTGGACACCCGTTACAGCGGCAATGCTCTCATTTCTCACGGTGAAGCCAAGCGAAATCAAGCTGTCTTGTGCCGGTGTCGACGGTGTAAGACGTCCCTGCGAAATCGTCAAGTTTCGCAGCGGATCTCCCAGGATGAAGTCGACCGTAAGCACGTTGTCGGTCTCATCGGCCTCTGTAATCGCACCGTCGGAGTCCACTGTGACGCGGAGTTGGTATTCACCGGGGTCGAGTAGGATCGTGACCAGTTGTGCCCGAATGGTCTTGCGACTATTGGCTCCAAGGGCAGAAATCGTACAATCCGGGCAGCTCAGGGCCGGAGAGACCAGGAGATTGAACGGGATCTCGCCATGCTTACGCAGCGCCAGACTGACACGGAAGGACGTAATCACCGCCATCGGACGATCGTTTTCGATGGTGAATTCGAACGTCGAGAGATCCCCCTGCTTGGGCTGAGAAGGCAAGAGTGCCGTCTTGGATAGAATCGTGAGGTTCGGCAATCTCGGCGTGACCGTGAGGAGCCCTTGCCCGAAGTTGTTGTTCTCATCCGTTTCGGCCACTTTGTTCTCCGAGTCTGCTACCACGATCAGCGTGTATTGGCCCGGCGTAAGCTGGGATGTATTGAGCTGAGCTCGGATATCTGACTGATCACCCGGATCTCCGCGGGCAGACAAGCCAAACAGGGTGCAGCGCGATGTGTCCTCGGAATTGGGGGACGTTACGCAAGTCACTTCATTCGATCCTAAAGAACGCGGCTCTCCTTCTCCGTTCGCCTGAAGTTGAAACAGGATATCAAAGGTAGCCGTCACAGGAACAGTTTCGGTGTTCGAGATCGTAGCCACGATGGTCACAAGATCGCCCTGCTCAATCGTGACCAAAGCCCCGCGCTCCTTGGGTGACTCCAGCGTAATGGGAGTCGTCACTTGAATGTCCGGGCGATTCTGCTGCTGGGCGAGACCCACTCCAAAGACCAAGGCCCAGCTGATCGGGAGTGCCACCCACTTCAGCCATCGACTCACACGCGCGTTCATATCAGCCTCCTGACTATCTGGCTGTACTGCGAAGCCTAAGGTATAGACGACAGGGGGATGGTGAGCTCAAACAGGCCACTGCCGCCGCCGTATAAGGCGCTCACACCCTCGAATCCAAAGAAGCCGGTGATCCCATCGAGCACCATGTCCGCTCGAACAGGTCCCAGCGTCGGGCGCGGGTTTGTCACACTGGCGCACGTCTTGCTGATCACATATACGTTATTGTCCTCAGAGCCCGCGAAGACCACGCCGCTTCCCGGCAGGTCGCCTTGCCCCCCATCATCCACGGCCAGGACATTAATGGCCTGTTGCGTGGGAGCCGAGAAAGGAGTTGGGCAGATGGAAAGACGGCTGTTTAGATCAATGGCGTGTATGGAGCCAACGGCCGTCCCGGCATAGGCAATCTTATCCTTCTTGTTGACCGCTAGAGCTGTGATCGCTGCCCCTTGGGTCAAAGAGATGGGAGAGCCCCGGTAATCCTGGCCGAAGATGTTCAAGACGTGCAACGTTCCGTCTTCCAAACCCGCCAAGATCTGGGGAGCCGGTGTGCGACCGAAGAGCAGCCGGTTTGTCGCTAGGGTCCGGACTGCTCGACTGGCCGCGAAGAACGTTGTGACTTGGCTCTGATTGCATGAGCCTTCCACGATCTTGAGCACGGTGCCGTTGCTGGCTCCAAAGTACGCATTGCCCTGAAAGATGAGCACAGAATTGATGGAGCTTCCGATGCGGGAGCACGTCTCAGAGGACGAGATACTGAGATTGCCACTGGAGTCCTTCGTGACTCGAACCCGATAGAGGGCGCCGTCCCGTGAGCCAATATAGACCTCTCCGGTGTTGCGCCCGGCCACACGTGGAGCCAATGTCAGCAGGGCTGCTGAGGCGATGGTGCGCGGCGACGAAGCCATGAGAGTCTCCGGGCTATCGACGTTCACCACAACGATCTGACCATTCGCGAGCCCCACATAAAGCAGTTTGACCTTCTGATCCAGGGCAAATGACGTGATCTCCGCAGGCAAGCTCAAGGGGGAATTGTTGATCTCCGGACAGACCGATCCCACCTCAATGTTGTCAATATCTGTCTTCTTGAATGCATGTAGGCTCACGCGGCCCGCCGTGTCTTTGACTCCGACGTAGATGACAGGCACAAGACGGTTCTCTACCGTACCTACCCCGCGGCCCAACGTGATCACGTTACCCGAAAGCTGGCACAGCGGTGGGTTGAGTCCGCCCACTCCCGGCGGTGCCAAGGTGAGTCGGGTGGAAATTTCGTTGTTGCTCTTGTCCATCTCATCCAGCTCGTTCCCCACGGCATCAAGAGCTTTGACAGTCACACGGAAGGAGTATCGGCCGACTTGAAGATCCGTTGTGTCCAGGGTGTTTGACACTTCCAAAGCCTGGCCTTGACTGAGCAATGCGGTCTGATCCGAGGTCAAGCGCCGGATGCCATCTGCGGGGAATCCCTCGCTGCTAAATTCAATGCAAGTCGGGCTCTCCAGACAGTGCTCGAATTTCACTTGAAGCTGCGGGCTCACGGGTTTTCCCGTGTTCTCGATCTCTACCTTGACAGTCAATTGGACTCCTTGAGGCACAGGCGAGGGAGGACTGAAGACCAGCGAGGTGGGGTGGAATTCAGGTAGAACAACACCAATCAACAAAAGAGCTTCTTGAGAATCGTCCCCCTGATTGGATTGCACTGCGCCCTTGGGATCGACAGCCACCCGAATGATATACCGTCCTACGCTCAAATTGCCTGTGGGGAGCAGTCCGATGGCCAGAGCGGACTCTCCCGCTCGTAGACTGAAGTTCTTACAAGTGCTCGAGGTTCCCACGAATTGGCAAAGTTCATCTGTTCGAAAGTCGGTCTCGTCCTCTCGACGAATCTTGATGCTGACATCAAAGTTCGCCACGTCCAAGGATCCATTGTTGCCAATCAGGGCTCGGATGGTGACCGGCGGTCCTGGGAGCTCCAGGAAAAAACCTGTGGGTTGCAGTTCAATGCTTTGCACGTAGAGATTGGCCGCGCTGGCTTGCCCATACCCCGCGCCCGATCCTGCACCACTGCTCAAAGCCATCACGACCGCAAGGAACACAAACAAGACTATCCGGCGCGTGTGGACTCTTGCTCCGGCGCATATCACAGGTCTCACCCCACTTCTTTTCGTTGCTTCTTTTCGCCATGCCATCATACAGCATCTCTTCCGCACCGTCAATTCAGTTCGGAGCCCTTGCCTCCGTACTGGGTGAAACCTTTGGGGGCGTCGCTTGTATGTCTTGTGGTATATGTGGGTGCGATGTGCCGGTTTTGCTTGCCGGCTTGCATAGCGATATAATCCGAGCCAAAGAAAGGAGAGCGCCATGCGGCGAAGAGTAGTGCTCACAAGCCTGATGATCCCGCTCCTCATTGCTGTTGCCGGTATTGGACAGCCCACTGCTCAAGAACAACTGCAACAGCTGTTTCTCACTCAAGAGGAACTGAATGCTCAATCCAAAGAGCTCGGGTTGGGAGAGGACTGGGTGGTCCGAACCGTTGACCGACTGAATCCCGAGCCGGAAGGAGCCAAGGACAGAACGGCCGTAGCCACATATGTCAACACCACTACAGAGATCGCCCTCATCGTTGGGCTGATCGACTTTGAGACTCGTGAGCAGGCCGATCGCTTCCTGGCAGCCATTCAGACAGCGAAGCAGGTGCAGAGCGCGCGGGATCTCCAAGCAGAAGCCCAAACCAACCCGCAACTCTTGCCGGACACCATGAAACAAGAGCTAGACAAGGTCGTATTGCTCCTGCTCGAGGATGGGCAGCAACAGCTTCTCTTGCAGCGCCTGAACCTCCTGATGTTCTTCCGCACAGGCAGGGACACAGAGAACGCACTACAAGAAGGGCAGCTGATCCAGATCGCCAATCGCCAACTCAGCAAGATCCTCGAGTTCTGCAACAGCGTCGAAACCAAGCCCGCGTATTGCACGCGTCAGTAAGAGTGCGAGGGCCGGGGAGGGGACTGCCCCCGCATTCGGTGTGTTGTTGTATGCGCTAAAGTGGTTATTGACTTCGACAAGGTTCCTCCTTTATAATGGCTTTGTCATGTAGGATCAGGGGGTCTTTAAGCTGATTGCCCAAAATAAAAGGAGGTCCACATGGCTGCCAGAAACTGGGTCCGGGCCTTGAAAATTCTTCTTTTCGTGGTTTTGGCAGTAGGTGGGTTTACAGCACTTCTTAGTTCCGGCCAGCAACCCGGCAGCGGTAAGCCCGAGTTGCATCCGACGACCTTGATTCTGGATCCCGCTTCGCCTGTGGACCAGGGTCGCTTGGTCAATGTGCTGGTGAAGTTCGAAAACAGCGGGGATGTGGCCGCAGCCGAATTCCGGGTGGAGTTTTTCATCCGACTGCGACCCCAAGGAGAAGACCCTGCCAGCTGGAATGGCTTCGCCCTAGTCCAGCGGAGGGGCCTAAGCCCCGATGAGCAGGAAGTATCAGCCCAAGGGGTCCTGGACACATCGAACCCCGCCTTGATCCCGGGAGCCGGCATCTATGAGATCCGCGTGGTCATAGACTCGAATAACCAGATCCCCGAATCGGACGAAACCAACAATGAGCTGATCGTCTCAGTTCTCGTGGTGCCTTCGAAGCTGGGCAAGCCCGATCTTCGCCCCACAACTCTAGAGTTCAGCTCCGAAACGAATCCGCCACATGCCTCGCCCTTCGATCAGAGCGAGACGGTAAAGGTGACAGCCACCGTGGTCAATACGGGCGACAAAGACGCGGGACCGTTCAAAGTGAGCTTCTCATACTGTCGCCTCACTCAGGGCCAGACCTCCTGCGCTACCCAATTTACGCAGTTTCACCTCGACTCAAGTTCCTTCATCCCCGGTGGACTCCCGAGCGGCTTACCCAATCAGAAGCCCGCCAATGCCACACTCTCGCCCCAAGATCTGGGCCTAGAACCCGGCATATATCTCATCAAAGCGACCGTTGACCCTCCGGATTCAGATAACCCAGCGGGCCAGATCGACGAACAGGACGAGGCCAACAACGAACTGATGGCTGTGCTGTCCATTCAAGGACCAGAGCTGCATCCCACCAGTCTCGCTTTTAACCCACCTCTGCCCCGTTTGGGAGACCAAGTGAAAGTCCTCACGACCGTCGAGAATTCAGGGCAAGGAACAGCTCGCAATGCGGAGGTGGCGTTCCTGGTAGATGGAGCTGAGTTTGCACCGCGGCAGACCGTTACTCTGCCAGAGGGAGGCACAGCTCTCGTTGAGGGTATTCTAAAGACGGGGGACCTCAATCTCGAGGTAGGCATTCACTGGATCCAGATCGTCGTGGATCCCAATAACCAGATCTCAGAGCGCGATGAGACGAACAACGAGATCCGCACTGCCGTGACGCTGCAAGCACCCATTCCCCGTCGACCCGAGCTCCATCCCAAGAGCCTCGCCGTCAACCCAAGATCGCCTGTGGAGCTCGATAAGAACCTCACATTGACCCTCTTCTCGGAAGTCGTAAACACCGGCGAAGTCTCCGCCCGTGGCTTTGACATTGCGTTCTTCTACCGCTTGAGCGGGAGCGTGCGCTGGATCCCCGTACCGTGCACGACCAACTGCGTCGTCTCGGAACTGGGACCGGGTGTGGGCATCGTAGCCGAAGGGAAACTCAACTTAGTTGGGATCACCGCTGGGAATTACGAGGTGCGCGTGTTCGTCGATCCACCCGATAAAGAGAACCGCGATGGCAAAATCAAGGAATTGGACGAATCCAACAACGAGATGAAGAGCGCTGTGACGCTCTTGACGGCTCGTAAGCCGGATCTACTCATCGATCTCCTTAGTCCACTTGGTCTGCGCTTTGAGCCGTCTTCTCAAGTGCGGCGCGGCACCGTCGTGATCATATCTGCATTGGTGCTCAATGCCGGCGAACGAGCTGCAGAGATCTTCAGCGTCGACTTCTGTTTGCGGCACATCGATGAGGACACCTCCACCTGCGTTCGACAACCCGTAAATGGCCTAGGCGTGGGTGAACAGACGATCGTGAGGGCAACATTCGATACGGCACTCCTACGTCCGGGCCCCTACGAACTCCAGATCGCCCTAGACCCAGAAAGCCGCCTGGACGAACTGAGTGAGGCGAACAACCTGCTCAAACTAGAAGCCAACCCCGACTGCATTCTATCGCCGTTCTGCATCCGAGGTCCCGATCTAACTGTATCCAGTCTGCAAATTGAGCCGCCGGCTCCTTCAGCTGGCATCCCCAGCGTCCGCGCCGGAGAGCAAGTCAAACTCTCCGCCCAGATACTCAATAGAGGAGTGGAGGCCGCCGGGGCCTTCGAGGTAGAGTTCTGCCGGCAGCGAGAAGGCGAAGAGCGTTGCATACCGTTTGGAGAAGGGGTGGGCTTCCCTGGGCTCGGTGTGGGAGTCATCGTGTCTGTTGAGGGTACTCTAGACACAAGAGGCCTCCCTGAGGGAAGATACTTCCTCCAGGTGATCGTCGATCCTCCCGTCACAGTCGACCCCAATACACAACAAGTCAAAGTCTTTGGTCAAGTGGCGGAAGAGAATGAGCGGAACAACGTGCTCGTCTTTCCCCTGGATATCGGAACCGCAGGCGCCGCCACAGGAGCAGGCCAAGCTGATCTCGCTGCGCTCAGCTTGACCCTAACCCCGGAGGAAGCTCTCGTCGGCGAAATCGTTGAAGTCCGAGCTGAGGTGGCGAACATCGGCCGGGAACGTGCTGGCCCGTTCCGAGTGAACTTCTACTGGCAGAAGGTAGGCTCGACGAAGAGAGTGAACTTCGCGTACGACAATCTACCGGGCTTGGATGCCGGAGCCAGAAAGCTCATCTCTGCTCAAATTGACACATCACTCATCTATCGTGGTCAATTTGAAATCATCGTCGAAGTCGATGTGAATGACCAAGTGAAAGAGCTAAATGAAGGCAACAACACTCTACGCAGGCAGCTTCGTGTGAACTGAAGGCATTTCAGTTCTTCACCGTGAGGGCCACGGGCACTAAGCTCATGAAGGTATCGAACTTGAGCTGGCCTTCCGCACCGATCACGGCCAAGCTGTCGAAAGTCGTGCCATCTTTGGCTACCCACGTGATGCTGACGATAGAATCCCCCTCGGCCAGGCGCTCGACAACGAACTCTCTAAGAGACTCCACGCCTAAGGGACTTAGATCGAGTTGGGCGTGTTCGTCGTCTGACAAGTCTTCATAGGCCTTGACAGTCAGGGTGACTTCGTCTTGAGAGACAATGATCCAGCTTCTATTAACGAGGGTCCGCACCCACTGAGCTCGGTTGAACTCATCGATCTTCTGCACGTCTTTTACAGAAGAGACTTCCTCAAGAGGCAGATCCGTTAGCAGGAGGAAGCGTTCGACGGCAGTCTGGGCAGCGATGGTTGCAGCATCAGGGGCCAAAGGGCCTTCGTCGGAGGGGGGCTGGGCCTCCGACGAACTTCTCAGAGCGCGAAACAGCAAGTAGACCACAATCCCTGAGACCACAGCCCCGATGGCGATCACGGCCTCCAAGGGCAGGCCAAAGAGCGACGGGGGCGGAGGCGCCTCGACGGTGATCAACGCCGATTTGGGAAGGGATGCTTCTCCTTCATCGTCTTCGACCACCAGAGTGACTTGAAATGTGCCTGCACTCGCATAGGCGTATGTGATGCTGGCTTGATCAGGCCCTTCGAGGACCGTTCCATCACCCAGGTTCCACCGATAGTTTGCGATCGTCCCATCCGGATCGGTGGACCCTGAGGCATCGAAGGTCACGATATCCCCGACCTCGGGATTGGCCGGCAAGAAAGTAAACGATGCGATCGGTCGCTGGTTCGTCGGTGGGGGGGGCGGCGGAGGTGGTGGTGGAGCCTGATCCGTCACCTCCAGGTCCAGAACGACGGTAAGACCTTGGCTCTCGCCTCCTTGAGGCTTACCGCGGGCGTCAGCGGAAAGCAGATACGCACCCAACTGACTTGTGGCCTTCACTTCATAGCTATTGATCAGGACATCGCCCGCTTGCAGGCCACCGATTTGAAATTTTCGTAAGTCTCCGCTCTCCAATACGAACCCTTCAGGAAGAGTGGCCACGATGGCCACGAAATCCAGCCTCACTTTGGCCTGAACTGTGTCCGTGACGGTGAAGACCTCTCCCGGAGCGACTTGGTCAGGCGCATCCCGCGTGAACGTCATGAGCGAGTTCTCCTGGCTCGTGGTACCAAGCAAGACCGCCCGGAAGATCTTAAGCGTGGCTTGCTCCAGCGAGGGGGGTACGGGCTGTGCGTTGTGCTCTGGCTTAGTCTGCCAACTCAGCTGAGGCACACCGAGCCAGAGCAAAGCAGGAATCAGAACATAAATTAAGACTCGTTCGAACATGTCTCTCATCCACCTTCTCCTCTACCGCAGATTCTTCCCGTTTATACACATTGTCTGGCTTAAGAGCAAATCCATCTGCCTCATGGCCAGGGGAAACGTGCCATTGATTTCACCGCATAAATGAGCTATATACGAGAGCGAATGGAACTCGAACGAAAGCACATCAACCGGCTTCCCCTGGTCTGGATGGGGAGCATTGTGGCTATGGACCAGTTGAGCAAACTGGCGGCGGCTACCCATCTCGAGCCGGGACGCTCTGTGCCGGTCCTAGGCGAATTCTTCCGGCTGACGCTGAGCTGGAACTCGGGGGGGGCTTTTGGGATCTTAGCAGGGCAGGGATCGCTGCTCACGGTCCTCACCATTGGTGTAGCCGTTACCATCGTGCTGGTCTTATGGCGGGGGGATCTCCGTTCGCGACAGATCATGACTGGCTTGGTGTTCATTGCAGGAGGTGCCATCGGCAACCTCATTGATCGGCTCTGGCTCGGAAAGGTCGTCGATTTTCTGGATTTTGGGGTCTCGCCGGCTCTTCGATGGCCTACGTTCAACATTGCTGATACGGCAATCGTGATGGGAACAGCGCTTCTACTGTGGCGCTTGCTCACTCAGGGGTCCGCATATGCGGGGATTTTTCATCGTCTTTGAGGGCTTGGACGGCAGCGGCAAGACGACTCAAGCCAAGCGTCTGGCCCGTTATTTTCGCGAACAAGGTCGTGAAGTGGTGTCAGTGAAAGAACCAGGAGGAACTCCGGCAGGGGAACGGATTCGAGAGATTCTGCTGGATGAGAGGAGCCATCTGGAACCGCTTACGGAGCTCTTGTTGTATCAAGCCTCGCGACATGAACTGACACGTCGGGTGATCCGGCCGGCTCTTAAGCGCGGGGCGATTGTGATCTGCCAGCGATATAGCTACTCTAGCTTGGCGTATCAGGGATTCGGCCGTGGCCTCCCGCTGGAATGGGTGACTCAGCTCACGGAGCAGGCTACGGAGGGACTGAAACCCTCTGTGGCATTCTTTCTGGAGGTGCCTGTGGAAGAAGGTCTTAGGCGCCTGAAGCAGGAGCGTCGCCCGGATCGCATCGAACGCCAGGGGGTGGAGTTCCTCCGGCGGGTGGAGCAGGGGTATCACCAACTCGCCGGGCAGAACCCGGAACTGATTCGACTCGACGGGATGAAAAGCCCAGAACGCCTCTTTGAAGATGTGATGCGGGTTCTGGAGCGAAGGAAGGGGGGAGGGAACGGTGGAGTTTACTTGCACTAAATCGGCTATTACGTTCGGAGTGAAGACAGCCAGTCGTGCCCTAGGAAGCACGCTGCCCATCCTGGCTGGCATCAAGGTCGAAGCTCAAGAGTCGGAATTGAAACTCATATCCACGGACCTGGAACGAGCGCTCATCGTGACGATCCCCATTGAGAACGCCAAGGGCAAGGGGACGTGCGTCATCAACGGACAGCTCCTCTCGAAGATCACCGGTATGCTGCCGGACGAGACGTTGAAGCTGCGGCTCGACGATGCCGGGGATCGGGTGGAGATCACATCGGGTGAAGCGATCTTTGAACTCTTGCTCCTGCCGGTAGCTGATTTCCCTGAGATCCCGGCCCTTCCTAAGGAGACCCTGTGCACCATTCAGAGGGAGCGCCTCGTGCGTTCGCTGGAGCGCACAACGTTTGCCGCCATGAGTGCCCGCGAGACCTCACGGCTCAACCTTACGGGTGTGGATCTTCTCACTCAGGGGGAGAAGATCAAGATGGTCGCCACCAACGGCTATCGGTTGGCGCTTAAGGAAGAGCAGTTGGAGTCATCTGCTCCGGAAGGCGAATACCTGATCGATGCCGATGCACTGAAAGATCTCCAAAGCATTCTAGGTTCCGTCGAGGACGAACAGGTGAAGATCGCTCAGGGTGGTGGTCATCTCTTTTTCACCACCGCGCAGGTGATCTTCATCGCACGGGTGATTCAAGAAGAGTATCCCGACTTCGAGCGGGTCATCCCGCGAGATAACCCCGTGGGGCTTCACATGAAGCGTGAGGTTTTCTTGAGTGCTCTGCAACGAGCGGAGATCACCACAGCTGCCGAGTCCGGAGCCGTCATCCTGGAACCTCGTGACTCTTCATTGCTTATTAAGTCTTCATCAGCCGAAAAGGGCCATACCGAAGAGCGCATTCCGCTGCTTAAGCCCGCAGGCTCTCTGACGATCTCTTTCCGGGGGGAATATCTCATTGAGGCGCTCAGGCGGATGAGCTCAACGGAAGTCGTGCTCTGGCTGAAAGACTCAGAGAGTGCCGGGCTATTGGAACCCACTGCAGATAGTGACGAAGATCAGGGCTTCCTCTACGTCTGCATGCCCATCCGGATGGATTAGCCTTTAGTCGTCGTCGTCTCGATCGCTGCGCCCGCGACGGCGAATGAACGTCGGGACGTCCCAGTCTCCCACTCGAGGGTCACGCTTGCGCGGGGTTCTCTCATTCAGCTGCGGCTGATACTCTTTTACGAAGTCCTCCTCCGGCTCGATCTCCTCTAGCTCTTGATCTTCCACTTGTTTAAAGCCCGTCGCGATCACCGTCAGCTTAAGCTTGTCAAAGCCCTCTTTGACCGTGGCCCCAAAGAAGATGTCCGCCGATTCAGAGACAGCGTCACGAATCAACTGGGCAGCCTCTGTGACTTCTTCCAGGGTGAGATCCAGTCCTCCGGTGACGTTCAAGATCACTTTTTGTGCTCCCTCAATCGATCCTTCGAGTAAGGGACTGGTGATGGCATTGCGGGCGGCTTCTTTGGTGCGCCCTTCGCCTTCGGCTTCGCCGATCCCCATCATGGCGGTCCCGGCGCCTCTCATGGTCGCTTCTACGTCGGCGAAGTCTCGGTTGATCAGACCGGGAGTGGTGATCAAGTCTGTGATGCCTTGAACTCCTTGGCGCAGAATATCGTCGGCCAACTCAAAGGCCTGCATCAGGGTCAGATCGGCCGGCGCGACCTTGAGCAACCGGTCGTTGGGGATGGTGATGAGAGTATCGACATGCTGGCGCAATTCCTCAATGCCCTTCTTGGCCCTGTCGGCACGCTGGCGACCCTCAAACGTAAAAGGCTTGGTCACAATGGAGACGGTGAGGATTCCCGCCTCACGCGCCAGGCGGGCGATCACCGGCGAGGCTCCGGTGCCTGTCCCCCCACCCATGCCCGTCGTGATGAAAATCATATCGGCATCTTCCAACAAATCGCGGATCTCGGCTTCGGATTCCTCGGCCGCTTTGCGCCCGATCTCCGGATTCCCTCCGGCTCCCAACCCTTGGGTGAGCTTGGCACCAATCTGAAGAGCCTTGTGTGCCTCGATCACGGAAAGCACCTGTGCATCGGTGTTGACTGCCACCAGCTCTACATCTTTGAGCTTGGACTTCACCATGCGGTTGACCGCATTGCAACCGCCGCCCCCGACGCCAATCACGCGGATCTTTGCCAGTCCATTGCGGCGAGCCAGCTCCATGATCCCATTCCTCCCTCAGTGGACACGGCCCCGGAAGACCCGATCCAACCAGCGCAAGACACGGACCAGGACCGAATCATCGTGACGCCCGTTGGCCGTCCACCAGCGTCGGTTCTCGCCGAAACTGCTTCTTCGGCTGCTGCCTCCTCGTGTATCGGTTCCGTATCGATAGTGATACTCTCGCGATTCCATGGCGTACTTAAGCAGTCCGATGACCGTCGCGTACTGAGGGCTCTCGACGATATCACGCAACCCATGGATGCCTTGGGGTGTCTTGCCCCGCCGTACCGCTACGTTGTAGCGTTCTTGCACAAACTCCGGCAGGCCCTTGAGCAAGGCCGTGCCTCCGGTGAGCACCACACCGGCCGGGATGAGATCGCGATAGCCCGCATCCTCAATCTCACCCATCGCCAGATCGAAGAGTTCCTCCAGCCGGGGCTCGATGATCTTGGCCAGCTTCCGTTTGCTGACGCTCTTCTTATCGCCGTTGATCGTCGTGATCTCAAAGCGCTCCTCACCGCTCACTTCATCCACACGCGGCAGGCCCTCCGTGCGCTTGATCCGTTCAGCCTCTTGATATTCCACCTTCAGTCCCACCGTGATGTCGTTGGTGATCTGTTCCCCGGCAATGGGCAGGACCTTAGAAAACCAGATATCCCCGCGGCGGAAGATGGCAATGTCGGTCGTACCGCCGCCGATGTCCATGAGCACCACGCCTAACTCTTTCTCAGCCTCGGTCAGCACCGCGCAGCTCGACGCCAAGGGCTGCAAGACGATCTGATCCACTTCCATGCTGAGGTTACGGACGCAGCGGTAGATGTTGTTCACGGCCGTGATCGATCCGGTCACGATGTGTACATCCACTTCGAGCCGCGTTCCCGTCATGCCGACGGGATCTGTGATGCCCTCTTGTCCATCGACGATGTATTGGCGGGGTATGACGTGGATGAGTTCCGAATCGGGAGCAATCTGGATCGCTTGTGCGGTCTCGATGACCCGTCGGACGTCGTCGACGGTGATGGTCCGATTGTCGCGTGAGATGCTGACGGTTCCGGAGTTGTTGATGGAGTTGATATGCTTGCCCGCGATGCCGGCGTAGACCCTGTCGATCCGCACGTCGGCCATGTTCTCTGCCTCTTCGATGGCTCGCTTGATGGAGGCCGTCGTCTCCCCAATGTCGACGACAACGCCCTTCTCCAAGCCATGCGAAGGGGCTTTGCCGATCCCGATGATCTCGATGATGCCGTTCTCGACGCTTCCGACCAAGGCTACGACTTTGGTGGTGCCGATGTCGAGCCCGATGATCAGCCCCCCTGATCCTCTCACCATGGTCTCACCCTCTCACAGCCTCCGCATGTTTAGGTCATAATGATATAAACGATCTACCCTTGTCAAGTGGCTGCTTCACGGCTCTCGTATCACTTCCCCTGCGAAGCGCAAGTCCAGCGTGCGCCACCGGGAATCTCCTAAGGAAGAGATCACGGCATCCAGCCGAGAAAGATAGGACTTCAAACCTCCCAGAGGGAGGAGCGCTCGCCATCCATTTCGCGCGCGAAGTTCCAGATCATACCCGCGAAACCGCACCTCCGTAAACCGGCTGAGAGTGCGCCCGTCGAGCGAGAAAAACTCATCGATCACCTGGCGCATCTTCTCTGTGGCAATCCGTTCCCCCAGGGGTGTCGAGAGGACGTCAACTCCCGTCACCACAGGAAGATAGAGTCTTCCCTCTACTGAACTCAAGAGATATCCTTCTCGGTCCACCCAGAAGAGGCCACGTCCTGCCAGAGATACGACGCCGTGGGGCTCGCGCTCTGCCACGCGAATGCGTACTGCTACGCGACGGGGAGCGCGCGGCTCGACTTCGAAATCGACACGGCGAATTTGAGAGAGGCGCGAGAGGGCTTGAAGGGCATCCTTTTGAACAGAAGAATTCCACACCTGACCCACGTAAAGGCCGCTGCTCACACGGATCTGTGAGGTGCCCATCCTCTCACCACCTTGCACCGTGATCTCATCGATCACTGGCGATCTTCCTCTGAGGAGCATTCCCCCCAAGAGGACGAACCCTCCGAGGCAGACCACCAGGAGCAATCCCCTTCTCACCGGAGGTTTTGGTTGGAGACGACCGCTAACTCCAATCGGAGCTCCACCTGGAATTCTTTATACACCTTCTCTCGCACGATGTCAATAACATGAAGAATATCCCCTGCGGTTGCCCCCCCACAGTTGACGATGAAATTCGCATGGACTGGCGAAATCATGGCGCCACCACAGCACAGTCCCTTCAGGCCGGCCTGCTCAATGAGCTGCCCTGCTGTGAAGGACCCTCCGGGATTTCGAAAGACGCATCCGGCGCTGGGCCACCGCAAGGGCTGGCGTTCCCGACGACGTAGGAGCAGGGCTGCAGAATCGAATCGCCGAGGGCTCCCCAACTGAAACTCACCCAGAAGAATCGCCCAGGGTCGGCGGCGAAACACGCTCGTGCGATAGCCGAACTCGCACTCCTCACGTGAGAGCGTCAGAAGTGAACCTTCGTTCGTGAGCACGCCGACAGAGACGACATAATCTGATATGGTCACCTCAGGAATCCCTGCATTCATGGCCAACGCTCCACCGATCGTCCCGGGGATGCCCACCAGGCCATCGAAATCGTAGAAGCCATGGGCACGCACAAATCCCATGGTCACCCCCAGACCGGCCCCCGCTTGTACGTATAAGCGATCCCCTTCCATTCGCTTGGCACTGAAGTTCCGCCCCAAGTGGATCACCAACCCGCGATACCCTTCATCCGGGAAGAGCAGATTCGTTCCATTGCCCAACACGATCCAAGGCAACCTACAGTCACGGGCCATCGCCAAAAGCTCTTCGATTTCGGCCAGGGTGCGGGGTCTGGCGAAGTAATCAGCAGGGCCACCAATGCCCAACGATGTGTGACGCGCCAAAGGCTCATCGCGCCAGATGAGCTGTTGTACCAGCCCTGTTCGCGTTGTGGGGCGTGCTATCTCATGAACAGCAAGGGTAGTCATCCCTCCCTCACGATCTCCTCTTGACCCAGTGGTGGAGAATCTGCCAGATGTCCCCCGCTCCGAAACCGATGATGAAATCCCCAGGCGATGTCTGTTGATCCAAGAACGCATGGATCTCTTCCGGATTGCTCAAATACTGGACACGATCGCTCCCTTTCTCCATGGCTTCCACGACCGATTGGGCATTGACACCCGGAATCGGAACTTCAAAAGCGGGATAGATATCTGTCACGACCACGAGAT
Organism: Candidatus Fraserbacteria bacterium; assembly: GCA_037442925.1. Lineage (GTDB taxonomy): Bacteria > Bipolaricaulota > Bipolaricaulia > RBG-16-55-9 > RBG-16-55-9 > RBG-16-55-9. The sequence goes on from JBBIPG010000015.1 coordinate 30,031, forward strand.
CTGCCAGCTGAAGGGTTCGTGCGAAACGCTCATTCATGTAGCGTAGGCGGGAGTAGCGATGGGGCTGAAAGAGCGCAATCACCCGCTTGGGTTTCCAACCGACGCGCACCGCCGCGAGATTCACTTCTATCTGCTCTGGGAGATGGGCGTAATCATCCACGACCACCACACCGTTCTCTTCGAGCACTTGGAAACGACGCTCGGGAAGGCGGAACCCCTTGAGAATCTTGAGCATCTCTTTGAACTCCAGGCCCACGCGGTGTCCTGCAAGCATGGCTGCCAGAGCGTTGGCCACGTTGTGACGACCCGGAGCGGCAGAAAGTTCAAGGTCACCGACGCGATCTCCACGGAAGATCAGATCCGCCCGCGTGCTCATGCGATGCTGCTCGATGCGGCAGGCGCTGAGGTCCGCCGGTTTCTCCATCCCGAAGGTGAGCGCCTCACGCGCATAGGGTCTCAGAGTGGAAGTAGATGCGTCGTCGGCGGATAAGATCGCTGTTCGGCTTTGGGAGACGAACTGGGCAAATCCTCCCAGCAACGCCTCCTCGCTGCCGTAATAATTCAAATGGTCACAGCCTACATTGGTGACCACGGCAATCTGCGAGTGGAGTCGAGTGAAGTAGCCATCGCTCTCATCCACCTCCGCCACCAGCCAAGGATCTCTTCCCCAATGAGCGTGGAACCCCAACGTCGGAGTGGGTGCGCCCACCAAGAAGGTCGGATCTTGTGCGCTCTCCCGCAGCAACGAAGCCATCATGGCGCTGGTGGTGGTCTTGCCGTGAGTGCCTGCTATGGCGATGGATCGGTGCGCGTTACATAGCTGTGCCAGCAGTTCTTGTCGGTGCAAGACCGTGCAACCACTCTTTCGCGCGACTTGAAGCTCCACATTGTCAGGTCGAATGGCCGAGGAGTAGACCACCGCGTCCGGCGAACGCAGATGGGAGCGGTGATGTCCACGGTGGACGGCGATGCCCGCAGCCCGCAGCTGCTGAGTCCGTGCGGTATCTCTAAGATCCGATCCGCTGACGAGATGGCCTTGTTCATGGAGCACCCATGCCAGGGCGCTCATCCCATCTCCGCCGATCCCGATGAAGTGATATGATCCGCGAGCGCTTTCCATAATCGAGATACGATTTGACCTCCCTCATCACATGGTTGAGTGCGTTGGTTCTAGCCAGCTGAGCGCTGCGAAGCGCGATGGAACGCACGTGCTCAGGATCTCGAAGCAGATTCAGGATTTCGTCAACGAGTGGGATGTCTTGGAGTTGCTGCTCGAGAAGCAGATGACAAGCTCCCTGCTCGGCCAGCCAGCGGGCGTTTCGCTCTTGATGCCCTTCGGCCGCACCCGGCCAAGGGATTACGATCGCCGGCTTTCCCAATGCCGTAAGCTCAGCCAGCGTCGTGCCCCCGGCTCGGCAGACGATGAGATCCGCTGCCTTCATCAGGGCACCGACCTCACACGTGTGTTCGAGGATGAGCATTCCGGACCTCGCCTTGCCTTTACCACGGCTTCGCACTTGAGCACGCAGTCGGGGCGCGTCTTCTCCGGCAAGGATCACAAGTTGCACCCCATGCGTGCGCAGACGTTCGTGCCCGCTGACGAACTGCTCGTGCAACGCCCGAGCGCCGTGGGAGCCTCCCATAACCAGCACCACCGGCTGTGTGGGATCAAGCTGGAACAAGCGCTTGGCCTCATGTTGTTCGAGATGATCTCGGGCGAACAGGATCGATGAGCGAAGGGGCACCCCCGTGGTCACGATGCGCTTCGCCCGGAGGTAACGAGCCGTGTCTGGATACGTCAGCATGACACAGTTCACCCAAGGGGCCATCAGTCGATTGACCAGACCGGGGATGACGTTCTGCTCATGAATCAACGTGGGGATGCGCAGCAGCGTGCCCCAGAAAAGCGGCGCGAAGGAAGCATATCCTCCTGTGCCCAGAATCAACTGCGGTCGAAATCCACTGATAATGCGCAGGGTCTGCACTAATCCTAAGCCATTCTGCCAAAGCACGGACCCCGTTTGCTTCGAGAGGCGACGCTCAACCCCTCGGGCTTGAATCTTAAAGAACTCCACTCCAGGACAACGGGGCACCACCCGCGCTTCTAAACCGCGTTCGGTCCCGAGATAGCCGATCCGAAGATCGTCGCCATAGCGTTGACGCAGTCCCTCGATGAGAGCGAGAGCGGGATAGAGATGACCGCCCGTCCCCCCACCGGCGAGTAGAATAGTCAAATATTCCTCCCTCCCTTTCCGTGAAGGCCGCTGCTGCATGTCGTGAGATATTGAGCAAGATTCCGACCATGGCCAGTGAGATGATGAGCGACGAGCCGCCGTAGCTCACGAATGGCAGTGTGAGCCCTGTGACCGGCAGTGCTCCCACCGTCACCCCAAAGTGTATGGCCGCTTGGAAGGCCAGCGTGAATGTGATTCCCGAAGCGAGCAGAAACCCGAAGCGATCGGGAGCGCGAAACGCGATCTCGAAGCCCCGCCACGCCAAGAACGCAAAGAGCCCCAAAACCAGCATGGCTCCAATCAACCCCAACTCCTCTCCGATCACCGACAGAATGAAATCGTTATAGGCAGAAGGCAGATAGAGCCACTTCTCCCGCCCGGCTCCGAGCCCGCGACCGAAGAGCCCTCCCGATCCCAGTGCCGTCAGCGATTGGAGTAGGTGGTAGCCCGATCCGCTGGGATCCGCGAAGGGGTTTAGGAATGCGAAGAGTCGCACCCGGCGGTACGGCGCGAGCATCAGCAAGATGGCAACTACCGGCAGCCCCGCCAGTAAGGGAGCCACCACATGGAGCAACCGGGCGCCCGCCATGAACAGCAGAAAGACGACAATAGCACCATAGATGACCACGAGTGCGAAATCCGGCTGCGCCAGGGCGATGAGGGCCAGCAAGCCAAAGAGAGTGAGGAAGGGCAAGACGCCCGTCGAGAATTCCTCCAGTTCTCCTGCTGCTTGTTTTCTTACTAACGCCGCGGCCATATAGATGATGAAGGCCAGCTTCGTGAACTCCGTAGGCTGAACGGAGATCGGCCCGAGACGCAGCCACAATCCATCCGGAGCGAGCGCCGGCACGAACGTTAGCAGGGTCAACCCCAAGGCGACAAGCAGAAGAATCCCATCGCACGCAAAGAGCTTTCGGTAATCAACCCGCATAAGTAGAACGAGCAATGTGAACCCAATGACAGTCGCGATCAGTTGCTTGATGAACAAGTATTCTGGGTGCTGATAGCTTTCATATGAGAGAGGTGCGCTGGCCGAAGCGACCATCACCAACCCAAAGAGCGCCAGGGCAACTGCAACGATCATGAGCGGGAAATCGGGCGACCCAAGGGCTCCATCACCCCACGGTAGTCTCCTCACAGAGCCGATGTGGTTCACTTCTTTCATTCAGAGATACGCCCCCCTCAAGACGATAGCTCCCTACGCGCGTGGCAGACGGCTCAGCAGAGCGAGCGCAGACAACAACAGGCGGCAATTGGCGTAGATAGTTGTAGCGCGTGGTGCCGAGGGCCCGAAGGACCCCTGCTAAGATGCTGTTGCCAGTTGATCACTTGGTGGAGTGATGGCTGTCTTAAGGAGGTACGAGCGCACAACTCTCTTGAAATGCTCACCGCGCTCCTCGTAGTTTTTGAACTCATCGAAGCTGGGGGAGGCAGGGGAGAAGAGACAGATGCTCGGGCCGGATCGAATGACTTCCTCAATCGCACCCTGCAAGTCCTGAACGAGCTGGAAACGTCGATAGCCCAGTGTTTGCAGCATGTGCGCCCAGCGCCGGCGCGTCTGTCCCATGAGCAGAACGGCATGGATTTCTCGATTCTGAATCATCTGTGCCAGTTCTCTTATGTCGTCACCCGCATCGTACCCACCCAATATGAGAACCAAGGGCTCCTCGAACGTCGAGAGTGCCGCGATGGTCGCGGCCGGACTGGTAGCCTTCGAATCGTTATAGAATCGAACCCCACTCACCTCCGCCACGAACTCCAGACGATGTGGCAATTGCAGGGCTCTCGTAAGATCCAGGCGTTCGTGATGGATCTGGGGATCGATCAAGCGTGCTGCTCGCAGTGCCGCCGCCAAGTTCTCCCGCTGATGAGCCGGAAGCGGTACGCCAAGAGGTTCCAGCTCTTCCGCGCAGAACTTCCATACGCGAGAGCGAATCGTAGAAGGAAGTGCGATGTCACGGTGCACGACAGCATGATCCTCTTCGGTCTGCCGAGCGAAGAGTCGGCACTTCATGGCAAAATAGCGTTCCAGGCTTCCATGACGATCCAGGTGATGTGGCGCGAAGCGCGTAAAAACACCGATGTGAGGTCGAAAGGTGTCCACATGCTCCAGTTGATAGCTGCTCACTTCAAGGACCACCACCGTTTCGCTGTCGATCTCATGTAGACGAGCAATCAGAGGCTGTCCGATGTTCCCGGCGACGACCAGCGGGTAATCGTGAGCCTTGAGCAACTCCGCCGTGAGATGAGTCGTGGTGGTCTTCCCCACGGTACCCGTGACCGCGATGATCCGTTTGCTCCGGCAGAAACGATATGCCAACTCCAGCTCGCCCAGGATGGGAATGCGTCTCACACGAGCCTCTCTGAGCACAGGGGCCGCATAGGGTATGCCCGGTGAAGGGATGACGAGCTCCGCTTGAAGCGCGCTTTGCGTGTGACCGCCTTCTTCATAACGGACTCCAAGCTGAGAGAGCTCCCGTTTGAGGGCAAGAGATATCTGGGCCTGATCACTGAGGAAGACCTGAGCATGATGCTGGACGAGAAAGCGAGCAGTAGCCTGGCCGGTGCGACCTGCTCCCAGTACAGTGACGTGCTTCCCGGCTAGTGAGAGATCTTTAGGCATTGTATGGGAATGCTAGGATGGGAGCAGATCTCCTACCAAGGACAGGCGTCTTGTTATGAGGCCGCGTGAAGCACAACAAGGCGCCGAAAAAGAAAAGGTCACTGCCATTCGACAGTGACCTTTTCCACTCTTCTGAGACACTCAGAGGGAATTACTTGCCTTTCTTGCCGCCCTTCTTCTTGCCACCCTTCTTCACCTGCTTCACCCCCTTTTCAGGAAACAAAGGGAACTGTTTCATCTTTCCCTCAAAATAATTATTATAGTGTATTGGCCCTGTTGTGAATAGTGTGCGCATTACATTCTCAGTCGCATCGCCTTTCGTGGGGAAGCTCTTTGAATCTGTCCCGGACGCTCCCGTAATATCGCTGGCAAGAGGAAAGGAGATTGCGCATGTTCCCATCACGAAACGTGGCCATTCTCATCTTCGACGAAGTGGAGGTCCTCGATTTCACTGGCCCCTTTGAAGTGTTTTCTGTCACGGGCAGACGTCAGGCCTTGGAACCGTTTCACGTCTATACCGTGGCGCAACAGCCTCAGCCAGTCATGGCTCGCAATCACTTGAGTGTGAATCCACGATACACGATTCTCGATTGCCCAAAGCCTGATATTGTGCTCATCCCCGGAGGCTACGGCACGCGCCGGGAGATGAACAACCAGACCCTCATCGATTGGATCAAAGCTCGCGCGCGCGAGGCGGAACTCACTCTTTCGGTCTGCACCGGTGCTCTTCTCTTGGCCAAAGCAGGCTTGCTCGACGGCCTGGGAGCGACAACTCATTTCGGGGCCATCGATCTTTTGCAGGAGCTGGCTCCCAACACGACCATTCATCGTGGCCAGCGATTCGTGGACAACGGGAAGATCATCGTATCAGCGGGTGTGTCGGCCGGGATCGATATGTCGCTCTATGTCGTAGCAAAGCTGATGGGCAAAGCCCAAGCTCTCGAGACGGCTCACTACATGGAATACGATTGGACGCCTGAGCCATGAGCCAAGGTGAGCGAGCCGCGCGCACAGGGTTAGTCGCTCTGCTTGTGGGGGCTGTGGGCATCGCCTTTGCCCCCATCTTCGTCCGTCTGAGCGAACTCGGCCCCAGCGCCACGGCCTTCCACCGCCTCTTCTTCGCCGTGCTGCCGTTGTGGCTGTGGATGCAGCTCGAAGCTCGTGGCCCTGCACCTCCAAGCCGTCCTTCGAGCACCCGTGACGTGCTTGGGCTGGTGGTTGCGGGGCTCTTCTTTGCCGGAGATCTTGCCGTGTGGCATTGGTCTCTTCGCTTCACGTCCGTGGCCAACGCAACGCTCTTTGCCAACTTCGCCCCGATCTTCGTCACCATCGGCGCTTGGCTGTTCTTACGAGAGCGTATCACGGTGACGTTTGTCGTAGGTCTTGTTCTGGCTCTATTGGGTGCCTCTCTCATGATCGGCGTGAGTTTCGGTTTCGGACCCCAGCACGTACTGGGCGATGGCCTGGGGCTTCTCACGGCCGTCTTCTATGCCGGGTATATTCTGAGCGTGAAGCATCTGAGGGCCATCTTCAGTACGGCAACGATCATGACCTGGAGCGGCTTCGTCACTTGTATTGCTCTACTTCCTATTGCTCTACTCTCCGGCGAGGGCTTGATCGCATCCAGCCTCTACGGTTGGGCTGTGCTGGTGGCTCTGGCGTGGATCTCGCACGTGGGGGGGCAAGGTCTCATCGCCTATGGGCTTGCTCATCTGCCGGCTTCGTTCGCCTCGGTCACGCTGCTCCTGCAACCCGCAACGGCGGCTGTGCTGGCTTGGATCATTCTCGATGAACCGCTCGGCTCACTGCAAGCCACTGGTGGAATGCTCGTTCTTCTGGGGATTCTCTTGGCGCGACGAGCCGTAGTCTCTTGACAAATCGTGGAAGAATATGTTAGTACAAATTTACACCCGAAAGGGCAAACCCTTCGCGAGGAGGGGACGCAAAGCCATGGATCTCACGAAGACCACCAGGCTGCCGAAGGTGAAGGCTCACAATAGCTTCTTTCTGTTTCGCCATTCTTACTTGCTCGCCAACTTGCCCTTTCAGGAAACTCTTCAATGGGGGTTGGCAACCAGGCTTCAAGCATTTCGATGTAGGCAGGTCGTGTCGGGACTTCTTCTCGTGACTTTATCACTAGGGCTCTTTGGATGTGCCCAAGGATTCGATGTTCCTACGGCAACCACAGGGAATGATGGCTCAAGTCGGGGCATCTCCCCTCAAAGCGTCAAGTTCGACGAAGAGCTATTGGGATCGGAGCGACAGGCTGCTCTACAGCAAGCACTGGGAGATTGGAAAGTGCAAGGAGTAGAATCACTCTTGGAGTCGGAGGGGAAGCAACTTGAGTTAGACAGAGCTGAGGCTTTCTCTTTCGAGAGAGAGTCTCATCAAGGCACGCTAGTGCTTCTGCCTTTCGGTGATGAATTGCTCTCCTACTTGCAGTTTCGGGATAGCAGTCGCATCATGCTGACGGCGCATCGTCCGGGAGCGACCCTGCGAGCAGTCAACGACGCTCAAGAGCGGAAGGATCTCCTGCAGGAGATGCAAGCCAAAGGGGCATTCCAGTGGCTGGAAGAAGAGTTCAAGAGGCGCAGCCGTGTCCTCATGCCAGGCTTGACCATACTCCTTAAGGATGACTCCCGGCAAATAGTGGTCTTCGTCGTGTTTACTCAACCAAGACAAGCGAACTCCTCTTGGCTCACGGCCCAACTCGTCTTCCTTGATCCCGGCGTGGATGGCGATGCGGCAGGTGAGATCTACCTTGGGGATGGGACCACCTCCTCTTCTACAGCCAAACTCGACCCTGGAAGGGAGCGAATGGCAGCGGCACCCACACCGGAACATTTCAAGGCGTACTGCTGGAAGATGAAAGCTCAGGTAGTGCCTCTGTGAACTGTCCATGATGAGTCTAATGAGGAAGATCTGGCTCCTAATCAGCTTGGTGGGATTGCTGATCTCACCTTATTCCTCTGCTCAAGGACAGTCGGGGGGAACTTTCAGCACGGTCTTGGGCATCGCACCCACCAAGGAGCAAGCTCAAGTCGAAGCTGATCATCTCGCCCAAGTGGGGAGAGATTGGTCGGGCCCCATCCTGAACCTCCCAGATTTCTTTCGGGCCGAGGAAGGCAAGCTCAGCACCTTTGCCTTCTATCACTGGCACAACTGCCCCACAGCCCGAACTTACTCATACATTCTTCTCATAGACAATCGCCAGGTGATCTTCGAGATCGAAGGCCAAGGCCTTGGGGACTTCCGCCACAGGCTGACGGTGCAGCCCAACGTACCGCTGGTGCGGAAATTCACCATCCCAGCGCTTAGTCGAGGCCTCCACAACCTCGCCCTGGTAGCCTTTCCCAAAGTAGGGGAGTGTTTCCCCGTGCTTCCCGGCCTCTTACCGCGAAACGCGGTTAACCGGGTGACGAGAAGTGTGCTGGTAGGGCTGGAGGAGCCGCCGGAATTCACGGTGGCTCTTCCTGCGCCGGAGAGCTTCAAGTCGGGCACCGAGAAAAATGAGTTGCCTATCACGGGCATCTGGATCGGCCTCTCTGCTGAACCGGTCGATCTCAAAGTGCCGGGGGTCTCTCTGAAGCCCAGCGAGCGGTTCGACTACTTCATTTACGCCCGGAATGACATCTTCCCGCAGCTTCGGCAGTGGGCAGTTGTGGCCTTCATTGAGGCGTTGCAGGTGCCGATCAATCCCTTCCAGACGCCGATGGTCTGGTACGAGTCGATCTTGTTACCCAGCGGGTATGAGATCACGTTGCCGGCGTCGCTGGTGGCGCCACGCGATCCTGGGGTCTACAGTCTCGTGGTGATGATGCTCGGGGAGCCCTATAGGCTGACGACGCAAGAGACGCTATGGATGTGGATCATCATAAAGCGTGATCGCTTTGAGCTGCGAGTGGAAGCTCCTGCTACTTGACACGTGCAACGCCTTGTGTTACAGTCAAGCACTTCACGCCAAAGACATTGGCGAAAGGGGGTGGAACATGCGCGAGAAACTTTGCGGTGTCCGCCCCGGAGTCCTCAGGTAAATTACAGGGTCTCCGGGGCACGATGCCCCAGGAAGCACCAAACCACAAGAGGAGGCCCTGTTTTGGAAACACTTCACATCAAGAGCTTCAATCCACAACAAGCGAACGAACAAGAGTTCATGGCTTTGAATGCCTTTGAGAATCGCCTTCGCGCTGAGCAATGGCCGGAGGATCCACCCTTTACGCTGGAGCGCACCATGCGGGAATTGCGAGAGCTTCCGCCGTTCATCGATCTGCAGTTATGGATCGTCGGGCAAAGTCAGACCAGTGAGATCGTAGCCAGAGCATCTACGACAATTCTACGAACAGAGCAGAATAAACACTTGATGTCGTTTGACATCGCTGTGCTCGCTGAGATGCGACGCCAGGGAATTGCCAAACGTCTGCTCCCTCTCGTGGCGGAGAGAGCAAAGAAAGAAAGGCGGCGGATTCTGCAGACGCACACGGACTCTACCATCCCTGCCGGTGAAGCGTTCATGAAACGGCTAAGCGCCCACATGGGCATCGCTTCGCACACGAACCAACTGAATCTCGCCCAGCTGGATCGAGATCTGATCCGCCAATGGCAGGAACGCGCTCCGCAGGCCGAATTCGAACTGGGACTCTGGGAAGGGACGTACCCACAAGAAGAGATCGAGTCTGTAGCCAAGCTGATCGAGGTGATGAATACAGAGCCACGAGACAATCTAGAGATGGAGGATTGGCATTGGTCGCCAGAACAGCTACGGGAATGGCAGGCTTCTTTGAAGCAGCGAAAGACGGAGCAGTGGACGATGTATGCCCGTGAGAGAGCGACGCGCCAGTTTGCCGGTTACACGGAAGTATTCTGGAACCCCCAACAGCCGGAATTATTGCAGCAAGGGGATACGGGAGTCTTTCCCAAGTACCGTAATCGCGGACTGGGTCGGTGGCTTAAGGCGGCAATGCTGGAGAAGATCTTGAAGGATCGCCCGTATGTCAAGCGCATTCGTACGGGCAATGCCGATTCGAACGCCGCTATGCTCAAGATCAATCATGAATTGGGATTTAGGCCCTACAAGTCGTGGTACACTTGGCAAGTGGAACTGGATAGAGTGCTTGAATATTTAGGAATGAGAAGGGAGTGATAGGTTAGATGAGCGAGTTGGCGGAGAAGGAATGCGTTCCCTGTAAAGGCGGAGTGCCACCGCTTACGGGGGATGAGTTGAAAGCTCTCTATGCCCAATTGGGCAATGGATGGCAAGTGGTGAACGAACATCATCTAGAAAAGGCATACAAATTCAAGAACTTCCGCGAAGCTCTCGACTTCACGGTCAAAGTGGGAGAACTGGCCGAAGCCCAGGGCCATCATCCCGACATTTATCTGGCATGGGGAAAAGTGAAACTGACCGTCTGGACTCATAAGATCGATGGTTTGACCGAGAGTGATTTCATCTATGCGGCCAAGGTAGATCAGTTGTTCCGATGAGGCGTTACGTAGAGGTGGGTTCCTCTGCCATCGCTCGCTCGATGCGATCTTCCAGTACTTGTCCTCGCTCAAAACCCTCAAGCTGGAGAGCAAACTCGGCAGTTTGATAGAGGGCTTCACGAGGGACGAGTCCCACAATCTCACTGCCAACGATGGGAACCCCGTATCTCTTTGCCTCACTCTCGATGAGTGCGAAAACGCGATAAAGCGGAGTCTCCTGATAATTCGTCATGTTCATGGAGACTTGCACAATCTGCCGCTCCTCGATCTTAAAGCCCAAAGCCTTCACATACCGCAACCCGCCGTTGGAATGGCGCACAGCCTTGGCGATCCTCTGGGCGATCTCAAGATCATCCGTCCCCAAATTGACGTTGAATGCAATCAAGGGCATGCGAGCCCCCACGGCCATGACGCCCGCCGTAGGATGAACTTTTCGCTCGCCGAAATCAGGAACCCACTCTGGCTCTTGAATCTTAGCTGAAAAACCCTCGAATTCCCCTTTGCGGATCTTCGAGAGATCCTCACACTGCGGGCGAGTGGCCGATCGCTCATAGAGATAGACAGGAACCTGAAAGCGCTCCCAGATCTGTCGCCCCACCCGCTTCGAGAGTTCCACACATTCGTCCATGGTCATCTCTCTAATGGGGACGAAGGGCAGGACATCGACCGCCCCCATGCGCGGGTGTTCCCCCCGATGCTGGCGAAGATCAAGCAGCTCGACCGCTTGGGCGACCAAGTTCAACGCCGCGCTTTCGATGGCTTCGGGAGCGCCCACAAACGTGATGACGGTGCGATGATGATCAGCATCTGAATCCACGTCTAGGAGCCATACTCCCGGCACCCGACGCACAGCGGAAGCGATTTGATTGATCTTTTGGTGGTCTCGACCTTCGCTGATGTTGGGAATGCACTCAACGAGTTTCGACATCGTTCTCTTCTGGGGTGCTCATGAGAGACAGCACGGCCTCCGCGACGAGTTCCCCCTCCACTTTTGCCGTGGTTTCCACACGGTACAACCCCCCACGAATTTTGAGAAGCTTGGCTTCGTACACCACTTGGTCGCCGGGAACCACTTGTCGACGGAACCGCGCCCCATCAATGCCCACCAGCAATCCCCTTGCCGGCGCGTCGCCGGAGAGCTGCTGCATCAAGACTCCTGCCGTCTGCGCCATGCCTTCCACGAGAAGTGTGCCGGGCATAATCGGCTTGTCCGGGAAATGGCCCACAAAGAACCACTCGTTATGACTGACGTTCTTAACGGCCATAACACGCTCCGGCTCCCGCTCCACGACGCGATCGACCATAAGATACGGATAACGCAGCGGAAGAAGATCTAAGATCGTTGAGTCTCTCACGCGCGCTGGCTTATTGGTTCTCATTCTGCTTGAGCTGCGCACTCAGGCGTGTGATGACCTCGGGCGTGATGTCATCGGCGTTGCCTGCTTGCGAGTAGAGGACGATGGCGTTCAGTTGGCTGGCGGGATTGTCGATGATGAGAGCGTACCCTTTCTCCTGGCCGAGTTTCTGAATGATCTCCAGCATCTGCTTCTGAATGGGCGCCGAGAGTTGCAGGTTGATCTGTTGCAGCTGCAGCTCCAACTCGAGCAGCTTCTCATCGAGCTGCTTCTTGCTGATCTCTCCTTGTTGGAATTTCTTGGTCCATTCGTCCTTTTGCTGCGTGATCTTCTGCTGCTCTTCGCGGTACTGCTCGAGAGATCCTTTCACCAGGGCACTCTCTCTCAGTTCCTGTAGAACTCGGAACATGTCCACGAAGGCGATCTTGAAACCCCCGGAGCTGCGCGACGAAGACTGCTCGAGAGCGGTCACTCGCTTGGCCAGACTGCCGATGTCCGTGTCGGTGGAGCTTCCTGCCAGAGAGCCTCCCCTCCACATCTGCGCGCCGAAGAACCCTAACCCCAATGCGACCACCACAGCAACGACCAGTACGACTACCCCCATGCCTTGTTTCATCGTTGGATGCTCCTTTCACTTGGCCAGCTGTTGCATGCGAGACCAGACTTGCTCTGTGATGTCGTCCAGCACGGCTCCTTGATAATAGAGGACTACGTCCTCGCGTTTCATCACGACATCGTAGCCCTTCTCCTGGGCGATCTGGTTGATGGCCGCTTGAATGGGACGCGCGATGGCGACCATGATCTTCTGTTGAGCCGCTTGCTGGAGTTGAAGACCCCGCAGAGTAGCCTCCTCCTCGCTGATTTCCCCTCGGGCTGCTTGCTGTTTCAACCGCTCGAGCTCCGGTTTGAGGCGGGCGCTCTCCTGCTCCAGCTGCTGTTCCAGAGCGGGGTTGTTCTGTTGATAGCGCAGTGCCAGATCGTTGACCTGAACTACAGCCATCCGTTGGATTCTGGGAGAGCCTGTCACGGTGCTTCCTGCTGCCAGCTGCTTCTCGAGAGCAGCCAACCGGCTCTTAAGATCGGCTATCGCCTCCCGCTGGCCTGAGAGAAACATACCCCCTATGAATCCCACCATGAGAGCGGCGAGCACCACGAGCGCCCAGATGGCGTACTTGCTCATGTGATAGACTCCTTCCTTAGAAGAGTGAACCAAAGCCGAATTCAACCTTGAAGTACTCAATGCGATCGGTGATCGGCCAAGCGAACGCCAAGCGGATGGGTCCGACGTAGGGCAGGGCAACACGCCCTTCAATCCCAATAGACTTCTTCACGTCCAGGGGCAGGCCACTGCCCATATCGGCGAACAGCGCGATCGAGAAAGTCGCCGGGATGAATTGAATGCGGTATTCGAGGTTGAGAAACCCCATCGAGGGAGTGCGCTCAGCCGTGATGCCCCTAAGCGTGGTTGACCCGCCCAGCATGAACTGCTCCTGGGGATCATCGAGCAGGTCCAGCCCCAGTCCGCCGACCAGGCGTACGGCGACATTCTGATCCTCGAACGTGGCAAAATGGCGAATCACGGTTCCTTGGATCTTGGTGAATTCTGTTCCCAAGGCGAATAGACCCGCCTGCTCCACCCGCAACGACTCCACCCCTCCCCGCGTAGCAAAGAGCGGATTGTTGCGATCATCGTGGTTGAGAGTCAACGCTACCGTGTTCGTCAGGCCACGCTCGATCTGTGGCTCCTCTTCGCCTTCGTAGTCCTTGGTGAAGGTCTCGTGCCGCAAACTGAGAATCAACTGCACATCCGCCCACGGGTAGGCCAGCGAAGCTTCGGCACCCACGCGATTGAGGAGGTGAGCCCGTGGGGAGGTCTCCTTGCTGGTGTTATTGAAAAGCTTGATGTCAAAATAGTCGCTTCCCTCGACCAGCGTGCGGCTCTGATACTCCACGCTCCAGTTCATAACAGCCTTGCCCAGAATCCCACGATCGAATTGCAGCGAGACATCCTGACCCGTCCCATAGAGATTCTTGCCGTTCAGGCTGAGCTGCCCCACCAAACCCTCGGCAGAGACGGAGAAACCACCATTGAGACTACCCAACTTGTCTTGCTCGGCTACGTCGATGATCAACTTCAAGTCGCTGCTTGACTCCAGCGGCTGAAAGTCAAAGCCGATATCCTTGAAATACCCCAAGCTCAGAAGCTGCCGATAGGTGTCCGTCAGGCGATACTGATTGATGAGCTGCCCCGGCTTGACCGTGAGCGTCTTGACGATGATCTCCGGCTGGGTGCGCGGCAGTCCGCCGGTGGCCGTGGACGTGCCCAAGATGTTGCCAAGAAAGTCAGAGAGCTGCGTGAGGAGCTGGATCAAGGGGTTGCTTTCCCCAGGGGATGATGCTTCCCCTCCCGTTGACGGCGCTTGAGTTTGGGCGTTCTCGACCGGGATCTTTTCGAGGCCGGTCGGAGTCAAGCGCACCGTCGGATACCCGTTCTGGCGGATCTCGATCTCTCCAATGCGACCCTCATCCACCCTCAAGGTGAGCACTCCATCGGCCAGCTGCTCCTTGG
>JBBIPG010000016.1:0-34657 GCA_037442925.1 Candidatus Fraserbacteria bacterium
ATTGCTTCCAGCCTTCATCTCATCGCTCCTCCCTTGGGCAGAGTGAACGTGAATTTGCAGCCCTTCCCCGTCTTAGGATCTGGGCTTTCGGCCCAGATCCGTCCGCCGTGGGCCTCGACGATCTTCTTAGCGATCGCCAATCCCAGCCCCGCACCCTTCGTCTCCACACTCTTACCACGATAGAACTCTTCGAAGATCCGTGGCAAATCTTCCGAGGGAATGCCAACCCCCGTGTCTCGCACCATCAGCTCTAGGCGATCTTCCAGGTTCTGCGCGCAGAGCCAGACCTCCCCTCCGGAGGGGGTGAACTGGACGGCGTTGTTCAGCAAGTTCGTTAAGACCTGTTCCAGGCGGCGGGCCGAGGCCTCAATCGGGGGAAGTCCCTCAGGGCAGTCGAGTTCAAGCTTCAATCCCTTCTCCTCCGCTTGTGAACGGACGTTCTCCAGAGCGTTCTCGATCACCGGCCTAAGCTCGATCAACTCCCTCTCTCGGACGATCTGGCCCGCCTCGATGCGGGTGGCGTCCAAGAGATCATTGATGAGGTTGAGAAGTTCCTGGATTCGGGTGCTGCTTCTGGCGAGCATCTCCCGCTGGCGTTGGCCCACCTCGCCTACGAAGCCGCCCAGAATCACTTGAAGGTAGCTCTGCACCGCTGCCAGCGGGGCCTTCAGGTCATGGGAGGCTATGGCCAAGAAATGGGTCCGAAGTCGGTCCAGTTCGACCAACTTGCGGTTGGCTTCTTCCAGTTCCTTGAGGTTCAAGAGATACGTATCTTTGAGCACGGCCACTTCCCGCTGCCGCTTGCGCAGCTCTGCGGCGATGGAGGTGGCAATGTATGTGGAGGCATATAGGGTCGTGATTAAGGCGAACAGTACTCCCAGGACAACTGGCCACTGGCTGTAGAGTTCAAAGGGCATGAATCCAGTGAGATGGACGTGGGGGATGATCCCAAGGTATTCGAGGCTGACTAGGGCCGTGATCAGTAGGGCAGCTACTGTGGTCAGCAGGTAGACCGATCGGTACGACAGCAGAACGCTGGCGATAATGATATGAAAGACGTAGTAGAAGACGAAGGGATTCTCGATACCTCCGGTGAAATGGAGCAGCACAGTTAAGGCTACCAGGTCGAGAGCACCCTGGAGCTGGATGAGCCTTCTGGTCCTTGGAATCAGCGAGGCTCCGGCCCGGCGAAGCAGCTGCTTGGAATAGAGCAGCAGGACCGCGTTATAAAGGGCTAGGGCTGTTGCTATGAGGATGACTGTAAGGAGTGGGAGATCGATCTTCAAAGCGAACTGGGCAAAGACGGCGACGGCAGCGATCCCCACGGCGGCAATCCAGCGGAAGTTTATGAAGTATTGGACCTTCTGGATCAGCGTCGCTTCTTCGGGAGTGAATCCGGCAGCCAACTCCTCAACACGGAGAAACTCCATGAGCTTGTCGCGGGTCTCCCGCAGGCGGGAAGCCGTAAGATGCGCGATCCGATCGATCACCCTATAACCGACCTGTGGGTCGCGATCTAGGAATTGGCGCAGCTCAGCTCCAGAGACGGCAATCAGCTTCGTCGGATGCAGGCAGCGGGCAGACAGAGTCAGAATATGGGGGCCGATAAGGGCCGACCAGGCGAGAACCCCACCTGGGCCGGCTGTCTCCACGGTCACCCGTCGTCGCGAGGCCCCAGGCCACAGCTCCACACCCATCTGGAGGGCGACTTCGCCATCAACCACCAGGAACAAGTCCTTGGCCGTGTCACCCTCCTCAAAGAGGACCGCCCCCGTTTCGCACGTCTGCTCACGACAGATCTGGGCGATCTCTTCCAATTCTTCGACCTTGAGGCTCTCAAAGAGCTCGAACTTCTCGAGGAGCCGGATCGGGACCATCGCTTCTTTCCCCCTTTTCCAAAAGACATTCTAGTCCTCTGTGCACGTGGAGGCAAAAATTGCCATACGGGATAAAGAGCACCTATAATCGATTTCGCATGAAAGAGGTGAGGTGGCCATGATCATCGTCAAGGAGAAACCGCTGGAGGAGATCGTAGGCTTCCTTGGACCCTATAGGAAGATCGTCTTGGTCGGCTGCCAGGGCTGCTTCCAACCGCGGCGTGGGGCGAAGGAAGCCGAGGAGTATGTCCCCAAGTTGGCGGCACACGGGAAGACCGTCCGGGTATCTACAGTAGCCCGCCAATGCGATCACAATCTCGTGATGACTGCGCCGAAGCTGAAGGATGAGCTTGGGGATGCGGAGGTGATCCTCTCGCTGGGTTGTGGTGCTGGGGTTCAGATGCTCTCGGAGGTCTTCCCGCACATCCCCGTCTTCCCCGTTCAGAATACCATGTTCATCGGCGGGGAGGCTCAAGATGGGGAGCTACGCGAGTACTGTTCGGCTTGCGGGAACTGCGTTCTGCACCTGACTGCCGGGATCTGCCCTATCACCCGCTGTGCCAAGTCTTTGCTCAACGGGCCCTGCGGCGGCTCCGAGCGCGGCCGCTGCGAGGTCGATCCCGCGCTGGAGTGTGCTTGGTGCTTGATCTACCAGCGTCTCGCGGCCCTGGGCAGGCTCGAATCTCTGGCGGAGATCTGGCAGGTGCGTGACTGGTCCACAGCGGGCTTCGCCGGGCCCCGATCCATCCGATCGGCACGGCCATCTTGAGAAGCGCCCTGTTCGAGGTCAGCCATCACGTTGATCTCGGTCATAGACCTCTCTCTCCTCCTTGCCATAGAATGCACACGGGTTCTTAAGGAGGTATGAATGGCATACGATCCCACACAACTAAAGGACTGGCAGATCGCGGAACTCGCTGAACCCAAAATGCCTACCCCAGAAGAATGGCGAGACCGGCTGGGACTGAAAAAGGACGAGATCATCCCCTATGGCAGGATCTGCAAGCTCGACTTCATGAGGATCATGGAGCGCCTGAAGAGCAAGCGCGATGGCAAGTATATTGAAGTGACCGCCATCACCCCGACGCCCTTAGGAGAGGGAAAGACAACGACGACTCTGGGCGTCCTTGAAGGCATGGGCAAGCGCGGCATCCACGTCGGCGGCTGCATCCGCCAACCCTCAGGGGGCCCCAGTATGAACATCAAAGGCACCGCGGCTGGCGGAGGCAACGCGCTGCTCATCCCCATGACGGAGTTCTCGCTGGGCCTCACGGGTGACATCAATGACATCATGAACGCGCACAATCTCGCCATGGTGGCTCTGACGTCTAGATTGCAACACGAGCGCAATTATGATGACACACAGCTCACGAAGATTGGGCTGCGCCGCTTGGATATTGATCCGACTCGTGTGCAGATGGGCTGGATCATGGATTTCTGCGCTCAGGCGCTACGCCACATCATCATCGGTATCGGCGACCGCATGGATGGCTACATGATGCAATCGAGGTTTGATATTGCGGTCAGCTCGGAACTGATGGCCATCCTGGCGATTGCGCGAGATCTGGCCGATTTGCGCGATCGAATTGGGCAGATCACAGTGGCCTTCGATAAGAAGGGCCATCCCGTTACCACTCACGATCTGGAAGTGGACGGAGCCATGACGGCCTGGATGCGCAACACTATCAATCCCACCCTCTGCTGTTCGATAGAGTACCAGCCTCTCATGGTCCATGCTGGGCCCTTCGCCAATATTGCCGTGGGCCAATCCTCAATCATCGGGGATCGCTTGGGGCTCAAACTCTTTGACTATCACGTGACGGAGAGCGGCTTTGGTGCGGATATCGGCTTTGAGAAGTTCTGGAACGTGAAGTGCCGTCTGAGTGGTCTTAAGCCCAATGTCTCGGTGCTCGTGGCAACCATTAGGGCGCTCAAGATGCACGGCGGAGGCCCTAAAGTCGTTCCGGGTCGCCCACTGCCTGACGAGTATATAAAAGAGAACGTGAAATTGTTGGAACAAGGCATGCCCAATCTGCTCCATCATATCAACATCATCAAGGCGTCTGGCATTGTGCCCGTGGTCTGCATCAATGCCTTCCACACGGATACTCGAAACGAGATTGCTGCCGTGAAGAACGCGGCGGAGAAGGCAGGTGCTCGCTGTGCCGTCTCCGAGCACTGGCTCAAGGGAGGCGAGGGTGCCCTGGAGCTGGTCGATGCGATCGTGGATGCTGCTGAGGAGGAGAACAAGTTCCAGTGCCTATATCCGCTGGAAATGAAACTCCGTCAGAGGGTCGAGAAGATTGCCAAGGTGGTCTATGGCGCGGATGGGGCCAGCTGGAGCCCTGAGGCAGAAGAGAAAGCCAAGAAGCTCGAGGCCGATCCCAAGTACAGTGACTATCAGACGATGATGGTCAAGACGCATCTCTCGCTCAGTCACAACCCGGACTGGAAGGGAGTTCCCAAGGGATGGGTGCTGCCCGTCCGCGATCTGCTCATCTTCTCCGGCGCGAAGTTCTTGTGCCCCATGACCGGTACGATCAGCTTGATGCCAGGCACGGCCTCGGATCCGGCTTTCCGAAGGATCGATGTGGACGTGAAGACGGGCAAGGTGAGGGGGCTCTTTTAAAGGGGACTGCTATGGAGATGCGAAAAGTGGCAAAGGCGATGGAGAAGATCGGCATTCCCGGTCGGGATGCCTATGAGCTGCCTACCAGTGAGAAGCGCTTCCCGGATGGGGCGCAGTATCGCATGGAGGTCTCTGGAGTTGAGCGCTTGAGTGTGCTGGAGGCCCTTTTGGATGAGAGTGATAAGCGCAAGATGCCCATCCATAGGCTCATCTCAGTTGTGATGGGTGCGACCCTTCTCGACAAGAAGGAATTGAAAGCCTTCGCAAAGTTGGCCGCGGAGTCGAAATCGGAAGTGATCTTGACGCCGGGACCACGCTCTGCATGGGATACTGGCAGACAACTCGTCACGCCGGAAGGCGGACTATCGGGCTTGAGATTCCGGGGCTCGGATCAACTGCGCTATGTGATCTCGGATATTATGCGAGCGATTGAACTCGGCTTTCGCGGGTTCTTAGTGATCGACGAGGGATTACTCTGGCTTCTCAACGAGCTGAAGCAGAAGGGCGACATTCCCAAAGACGTGACGTTCAAGGTCTCGATCTACGCGGGACACGCCAACGCTGCCGGAGGCAGGGTCTTGCAGATGCTGGGGGCAGGAACCTTCAACCCGGTAGCGGATCTCTCGCTGCCGCAGCTGGCCTCGATTCGACAAGCCATCGACATCCCAATGGACCTGCACATTGTGCTCACAGAATCCTTCGGCGGGTATCTCAGATTCTATGACGGCCCAGAGATGGCGCGGGTCTGTGCGCCGTGCTATTTCAAGATCGAGCATGGACCAGCTTGCGCAGCCGGACCCGGCGCGCTCTACAAGCCCTGGACGAGCCCACAGCTCTTAGCAGATATGGCCCGTGAGAAAGTCAAGTATGCGCAAACCATCCATGAGCTCATCCATGAGAACTATCCGGAAGCGGTGATGTCGAAACTGGGGGCCAAGGATCTGGCCATACCCAAACCGTAGGAGCGAGACCCGCGGAAGGAGTACACGATGCCCAAGAAGGCGACGCAAGCGGAACGCCAGAAGATCACCATCCCCAAGCTCTACGAGATGAAAACAAGCAAAGAGCCTGTGAGTTGGCTCACGTGCTACGACTACCCCACAGCTCTCATCATGGATCGCGCGGGCATCGACATGATGCTAGTAGGCGACTCAGCCGGCATGACCATGCTGGGATACCCCACAACTCTGCCCGTGACCATGGATCAGATGATCACCTTCACGGGGGCTGTCTGTCGTGCTGTGAAGTACGCTTTCGTCATTGGGGACATGCCCTACATGAGCTATCAGATCAACAACGATGAAGCCATCCGCAACGCCGGCCGCTTTATGGCGGAGTGTGGCACGGATGCTGTCAAACTCGAAGGCGGAGCGCGCGTGGCGCCCATCATTGAAGCCATCACGAACGCAGGCATTCCCGTAATGGGACATATCGGGTTGACTCCCCAGTCGGCCTCACAATTGGGTGGCTACAAGGCGCAAGGACGAGATGCCCAGACAGCACGCAGGCTCATCGCCGATGCAGAGGCGCTAGAAGAAGCTGGGGCGTTTGCGATCTTGCTCGAATGCATGCCGGCACCCGTTGCCAAGATCATCCATGAGAGACTGCGGATCCCGGTCTATGGATTGGGCAGCGGGCGTGATGTTGACGGACAACTGATGATCGTGCACGATATGCTGGGGCTCTTTGAGAGATTTGTGCCCAAGTTCGTCAAGCGGTATGCCAATCTGAGCCCGATTCTCCTGGAGGCATTCACCCACTACCGAGAGGATGTAAAGACCGAAACGTTTCCTCAGGCCGCGCATTTTTATACAATGGTGGAGGGGGAACTAGAGAAGCTGGGTGAGTTGTTTGATGACCGCAGTAGCAGACGCGGAAAACCCAAGCTTAAGAAGGGGGCACGCCAGTGAAGCTGGTCCTTGGATTTGAGGAGATCAGCCAAGAAGATGTTTCGTTGGTCGGAGGGAAGACGGCCTCCATCGGGGAGATGACGCGCGCCCTTTCTGCAAAAGGTGTCAAGGTTCCGCCGGGCTTCGCTATCACGACGGACGCCTATAGGCTTTTTGTCGAGCGCGCGGGCATTGCACCAAGAATCGAGGCTCTGCTGAAGGGTCTGAACCCTGCCGACGTACCAGATCTCGCGCAACGAGGTCGAACGATTCGTGCGCTCTTCGCGGGCGCTTCGCTTCCCAACGAACTCGAAGAGGCAATCCGAATGGCTTATCGAAGCCTTGCCCGTACGCACTCGCGGGGGAAAGATCCGGTGGTGGCGGTACGCTCTTCGGCCACTTCTGAGGATCTCGCGGAAGCTTCCTTCGCGGGTCAACATGAGAGCTACTTGAATGTGCGAGGCGAAGAGCAGCTTCTGGCGCGTGTAGTGGATTGCTTTGCGAGTCTCTTCACGGATCGCGCCATCTCGTATCGCCACGCTCGGGGGTTCGACCATTTTGAATCCACGCTGGGTATAGCTGTCCAGAAGATGGTGCGCAGCGATCGGGCAGCCTCGGGTGTCATGTTCACATTGGACACCGAGACGGGCTTCCGCAACGTGATTTACATTGCCTCTTCTTACGGCTTCGGGGAGCTCGTGGTGCAGGGTCGGGTCAATCCCGATCAGTTCTATGTCTTTAAGCCGTTGCTTCGCCGCGGGCGGCGTGCGATCCTGGAGAAGAAACGGGGGAGCAAGCAAGTGATGCTCGTCACACCCGACGGCAAGGCGCTTAAGGTGAAGAGAGTCCCGCGCACGCAGCAGTTGCGCTTCTCGCTCGAAGATGACGAAGTCCTTCAGCTGGCGGAGTGGGGACTTCTCATCGAGGATCATTATCAGAGACCCATGGACATCGAGTGGGCCAAGGACGGCTTGAGCGGTGAGCTGTTCGTCGTGCAAGCCCGACCTGAAACCGTTCATGCGGCCAAAGAAACCGGCGTACTCGAGACATACGTGCTGGAAGAGTCTGGACGATTGCTCATTCAAGGCGAGGCAGTAGGCTCGAAGATTGGCAAGGGTGAAGCTCAAGTTATTCTGCACGCCAAGGAGATCACCAAGTTCAAGCCCGGCCAGGTATTAGTCACAGAGATGACCGATCCTGACTGGGAACCCATTATGAAGCTGGCCTCGGCGATCGTGACGGATCGGGGAGGACGAGTCTGCCACGCGGCCATCGTCTCGCGTGAATTGGGACTGCCGTGCGTCATTGGCACCGAGCGAGCGACAAAACTCATCCAAAGTGGACAGAAGGTCACGGTGGATTGCTCCGAGAACGTGGGCAGGGTCTTCGAGGGATTGCTACGCTTTCGCATCAACCGCCTCTCTCTTACAGAGATCCCCAAGACGCGAACGAAGATCATGATGAACGTGGGGTTGCCGGAGAAAGCCTTCTTGCAGGCTCAAATCCCCAACGATGGTGTGGGGCTGGCCCGCGAGGAGTTCATCATCAGTTCGCATGTGGGCATCCACCCCATGGCTCTTGTGGAATATGAACAGCTACAAGAGCGCGCGAAGAATGACAAGAAACTGGCTACCCTGATACGAAAGATCGATCAACGCACAGCCCACTACAAGGACAAACGCCAGTTCTTCATCGACCAACTGGCAAGCGGTGTGGGGAAGATCGCCGCCGCCTTCTGGCCCAACGACGTGATCGTGAGACTTTCAGACTTTAAGACGAATGAGTACGCCGGACTGCTGGGCGGCTTCCTCTATGAGCCTACGGAGTCGAATCCCATGTTGGGTTGGCGTGGGGCCAGCCGCTACTACGATCCCGAATACAAGCGGGCGTTCGGGCTCGAGTGCCAGGCGCTCAAGCAAGTCCGTGACGAGCTGGGACTCACCAATGTGAAGGTCATGGTCCCCTTCTGCCGCACGCCCGAGGAGGGTAGAAGGGTGATCGAGACGATGGCCGAGTTCGGTCTCAGACAGCACGAGAATGGCTTAGAAATCTACGTGATGTGTGAGATCCCCAGCAATGTGATCTTGGCGGAAGAGTTTGCTGACATCTTCGATGGGTTCTCCATTGGGAGCAACGATCTCACACAGCTTGTCTTAGGACTGGATCGTGACTCGGAGCTGGTGGCTCACATTTACGACGAGCGCAACGAGGCAGTCAAGAGACTCGTTCGACAAGTGATCGAGGTGGTGCGATGCAACAAGAAGAAGATTGGGGTCTGTGGTCAAGCTCCGAGCGATTTTCCCGAATTTGCCGAATTTCTAGTGGAGTGCGGGATCGACAGCATCTCCTTGAATCCGGATACCGTCATTAAGACGCGACTGCTCGTCGCGGAAAAGGAGCAATCTAAACCTCAGCCCCTGGCTCAAAAACCCACCTGACCGAGCGCAGTCACCCATCTGATTGATATCATGGGAATTGGGGCGGAGATGCCCTACACTTTACTTGCAAGAAAGGAAGGAATCTCGTATGACAGAAATGAAGCGCCGCGGCGAGCTCAAGATGCTCGAGGCAGCTCGCTATTTCTTCGATGAGGCAGCGAAGAAACTCAAGCTGGAAGAAGATCTCATTGAGCTGTTGCGCTATCCGAAGCGAAAACTCATCGTCACCTTCCCTGTGACGATGGATGACGGCCGCGTGCGGCACTTTGAGGGCTACCGTGTGCAGTGCCATCCGGTGTTGGGGCCCGGCAAGGGTGGGATCCGCTACCACCCCGACACCGTGCTTGAGGAAGTGGAGGCGTTGGCTGTACTCATGAACTGGAAATGCGCTGTGGCCGGATTGCCGTTCAGCGGGGCCAAGGGAGGAGTCCGTTGCAACCCTAAAGAGATGTCCGAGCGCGAGCTGGAGCGGCTGACCCGAAGATACGCTGCAGAGATCGCGCCGATCATCGGTCCTGATGTGGACATCCCGGCTCCGGATGTGTACACCGGCGAGCGCGAGATGACCTGGATCGTAGATACGGTCAGCATGCATCACAGCGGCGAGTACATGCCGGGCTTAGTGACAGGCAAGCCTCTCTTGCTCGGTGGTTCTGTGGGACGAGACACGGCGACCGCACGAGGCGGGTTCTTCGCCACCCTAGAAGCCCTCCATCGCCTCAAGATGGGGCTGGACAAGGCCACCGTGGCGATTCAAGGGTATGGAAATGCCGGTTGGCACTTCGCGCATTTCGTGCATGATGCCGGGGCCAAGGTCATTGCTGTCAGTGATTCTAAAGGCGGCATCCACAACAGTCAGGGCATCGATCCCTACAAGCTGAAGGAGCACAAGGACAAGACACGCAGTGTGGTAGGCTTTACGGGCACCGAGCGGATCACCAACGAGGAGTTGCTGGAAATGAAGTGCGACATTCTGGTCCCCTCGGCACTGGAAGATCAACTCCATGAGGGCAATGCCTTGAAGGTCCGAGCGAAGCTCATCGTGGAGCTGGCCAACGGGCCCACGACGCAAGAAGCCGATCAGATCCTCTATGATCGGGGAGTCTTTGTCATACCCGACATTCTCGCCAACTCGGGTGGTGTGACGGTCAGCTACTTTGAGTGGGTGCAGGATCGCTATCGTTACTTCTGGGATGCCAAGGTCGTGGATGAGCGCTTGAAGAAGTTCATGACGGAAGCCTTTGATCATGTGGCGAACATGTCTGAGAAAGCCAAGGTCAACATGCGCCTGGCGGCCTACATGTTTGCCATCGATCGCGTGGCGTCCGCCGCTCGGATTCGCGGTCTATACGCGTGACCCGCTCCCGGCGAGACGCAGCATCACGAGAGAGGAATGGATCAGCGATGACCAGTGCAACACACACGATTGAAGCCCTATTGGAAGAGAAGCGGGTGTTCCCTCCGCCGGAGGAGTTCAAAGAACAGGCGCACGTCCACACGACAGCGCCCTACGAGCAAGCAGCCCGTGATCGTGAGGCGTTCTGGGCGGAGGCAGCGGAAGAGTTAGATTGGTTCAGGAAATGGGGCAAGGTCTTGGAATGGAATCCCCCGTGGGCCAAGTGGTTCGTCGGCGGCAAGCTCAACGCTTCGTACAACTGCATTGATCGCCATCTGAAGACGTGGCGGCGCAACAAGGCTGCGATCATCTTTGAGGGCGAACCCGGCGATGAACGTGTGCTCACCTATCAAGACTTGCATCGTGAGGTGTCGAAGTTCGCCAACGTCTTGAAGAAACTGGGAATCAAGAAGGGCGACCGAGTCGCGATCTATCTACCGATGATTCCGGAGCTTCCCATCGCGATGCTGGCCTGTGCCCGTATCGGCGCGGTCCACAGTGTGGTCTTTGGTGGCTTTTCGGCAGAAGCATTGAGAGACAGGATCAACGACGCTCAAGCGAAACTGCTCATCACAGCGGATGGAGGCTGGCGACGCGGCCATGTCGTCCCACTCAAGAAGAATGCCGACGAAGCCCTCAGAAATACCCCTTCCATCGAGAATGTGATCGTCGTCCGCCGGATTATTGGTAGTGACGTGCTACAGGCCCCCTTGACGGGAGGATACTATCGGCGCGAGTTTTGGTGGCATGAGCTGATGCGGGATGCCCCCGTCGAGTGCTCACCGGAGCCGATGGACAGCGAAGACATGCTCTTCATCCTCTATACGTCGGGCACCACGGGAAAACCCAAGGGCGTTGTGCACACGACCGGCGGATATCTGGTCGGCGTCGCGCTCACTCACAAGTGGATCTTCGATATCAAAGAAGACGACGTCTTCTGGTGTACGGCGGATATCGGCTGGGTCACCGGGCATAGCTACATCGTCTATGGGCCGCTGGCCAACGGGGCAACTACGGTGATGTTCGAAGGCGTTCCGGACTACCCCGATCGTGACCGCTTCTGGGCCATTGTGGAGAAATATCGGGCGACCATCTTGTATACAGCTCCCACAGCCATACGCACGTTCATGCGCTGGGGCGAAGAATACCCGAAGAAACACGACCTGTCGAGCCTGAGGCTGCTCGGTTCCGTAGGCGAGCCGATCAACCCGGAAGCATGGATCTGGTATCACGACGTGATCGGTGGCGGACGCTGCCCCATTGTCGACACGTGGTGGCAGACTGAGACAGGACACATTCTCATCAGTCCACTTCCGGGCGTCTCAACGCTCAAACCGGCTTCGGCTAACCGACCTTTCCCCGGTATTGAAGCCCAGGTCGTGGATGAGTCGGGCCACCCCATTGCACCCGGAAAGGGCGCAGGCAACCTCGTGATTACGAGTCCTTGGCCAGGGATGCTCCGCACACTCTACAACGACCCGGAACGCTACAAGAAGGCCTACTGGAGCAAATATCCGGGCGTATACTTGACCGGCGATGGCTGCAAGATCGACAACGATGGCGACTTCTGGTTATTGGGCCGTGTGGATGACGTGCTCAACGTGTCTGGACATCGGATCAGCACGATGGAGATCGAGAGCGCCTTGGTAGACCATCAGGCTGTGGCTGAGGCAGCCGCCATCGGCAAGAATCACGAACTCAAAGGCCAAGCGGCCGTCGCCTTCGTGACGCTGCGCGTGAGCCATAAACCTTCTGCGGAGCTGGCCGATGAGTTGAAGCAGCACGTCGGTAGGAAGATCGGCCCGATCGCGCGCCCGGATGATATCTACTTCACGGCAGAGCTGCCCAAGACGCGCAGTGGCAAGATCATGCGTCGTCTGCTCCGCGATATCGCCGAAGGAAGGACATTGGGAGACACCACAACACTTGCCAACCCCACCGTCATCGCCAAGCTCAAGGAGCAGTATGACGACACTTCAAGTTGAAGGGTCTATACAGGCGTAGCAGGCTCCGGGCAGCACCCGGCGATCTCTTCTTCCTCTTCCAGCTTCTGCGCCTCCACCACAGCGATGGCCGCCAGATTGACGATGTCTTTCACTTCGTGGTAGCGCTGCAGCACGTGGGCCGGGCGGCGGGTTCCGATCAGAATGGGTCCGACGATCTCGGCATTGGCCAAGCACTGCACGAGCTTGTACGCAATGTTCCCCGATTCCAGATTGGGGAAGATCAGGATATTGGCCGGCTTCTTGAGACGATTGAACGGATATCCGTCGTTGAGGATCTCTTCGACCAGGGCTGTATCGGCCTGCATCTCGCCATCGATGACCAAATCGGGTGCGCGCTTTCTTACGAACTCCACGGCCTGGCGGACCCGCTCGGTGCGGGCATGGCGCACGCTGCCAAAATCGGAGTACGAGAGCAGCGCAATACGAGGTTCAATATCGAAGTCGCGGGCTAGCCGCGCTGTTAAGATCGCGATCTCGGCGAGCTTTTCCGCGTCCGTCTCTACATTCACCGTAGCATCAGCAAAGAGCAACACGCGGTTCTTCGTCGTCACTAGATAAACCCCGGCGATGGTCTTGCACTCGGGGCACGTTCGGATGACTTGCAAGATGGGGCGTAGCCCCTCGGGGTAGTGAAAGCCCAAGCCAGCGATCATCCCGTCCGCGTCCCCTAGCTCGACCATCACGGCCGCAAAGTAATTGGGTCTGGTGATCATCTCGCGTGCTTCCGTACAGGCGACGCCTTTGCGACAACGCAGTTCGTAGAGCCTCTTCGCGTAATGCTCGCGTTTCTCTGAGGTGCGTGGATCGATGATCTCGATGTCCTTCACGTTCATCTGCATCTCTTGTGCCTTGCGGCGGATCTCTGTCTCATCGCCCAGGAGAATAGGCTTCGCGAGCTTCTCTTCGACCAGCTGATGGGCCGCGCGGATCATCTTTTCGTGCTCGCCCTCGGCCAACACGATGCGCTTGGGATTTGACTTCGCTTTGTTAAAGACGATGCGCATCATCTCGCGGGACTTGCCGAGACGGGCTTCGAGCTGTTCCCGGTATTTATCCAGATCGAGCTTTATGCGTGCCACACCGGTCTCCATGGCGGCTTGAGCTACTGCCGGAGCTTCCCAGAGGAGCACGCGCGGATCGAGAGGCTTCGGGATGAGATAATCCGGTCCAAAATGCAGCGACTCCAGGCCGTAGGCTTTGACCACAGAGTCAGGAACGTCTTCCTTGGCCAGATTCGCGAGAGCGTGAGCGGCCGCGACCTTCATCGCTTCGTTGATCTGCGTGGCACGCACATCCAAAGCGCCCCGGAAGATGAACGGGAATCCCAAGACGTTATTGACTTGGTTCGGATAATCGGAACGTCCGGTGGCAACGATCGCATCGGGTCGAGCGGCCTTCGCTTCCTCATAGCAGATTTCCGGGTCAGGATTGGCCATGGCAAAGATAATGGGCTTGGATGCCATTTTCTTGATCATCTGTTTGGTAACGAGCTTTGGCCCCGATAATCCGATAAAGACGTCGGCATCGACGAGTGCTTCCGCCAGAGTTCGGGCCTTCGTCTTGGCGGCGAACTCTGCCTTATACGAATTCATGTTCTCCTCACGGCCTTGGTAGATCACACCCGTCGTATCGACCATCACCATGTTCTCTTTACGAGCTCCTAAGAGCACGTAGAAGCGAGCCGTCGCGATGGCGGCTGCTCCCGCTCCGCTAAAGACGATCTTGATGTGTTCAAGACGCTTGCCGACGACCGATAGAGCATTCAACAGTGCGGCGCCCGAGATGATCGCCGTGCCGTGTTGATCGTCATGGAAGACGGGTATTTTCATCTCTTTCTTCAAGTGCTCTTCGATGTAGAAGCATTCCGGAGCTTTGACGTCCTCCAGATTGATGCCGCCAAAGGTGGGTTCCAAGAGCTGGACGCTTTGCACAAAGAGATCGGGATCTTCTGTGTTGATCTCCAGATCGATCGTGTCAATATCAGCAAAGCGCTTGAACAACAGAGCCTTGCCCTCCATGACGGGTTTTCCGGCCAGCGCCCCAATGTTGCCCAGGCCCAGCACGGCTGTGCCGTTGGTGACCACGGCTACCAGATTCCCTTTGGCCGTGTACTTATAGGCATCCTCTGGCTTCTTGTGAATTTCACGACAAGGCTCAGCCACTCCAGGTGTGTATGCCAAAGACAGATCCCGCTGGGTCAGGCAGGGTTTGGTCGGCGTGATCTCCAACTTGCCCGGCGGTCGCCTGCTATGATAATCCAGTGCATCTCGCTTGAGTGCGCTCATAAGCCACCCTTTCCTGGGTCCATCTTGACTGTAAAGGTTTGGTATAGCAGATGCCATGATCTGCGACGGCTCGGATCATGATCATGATCATACGCAAGTTGCCTAAGAATCGCACATGATCTACGTCAGTGATTTTGGAGCAGCCTCCGCGTATGCTTCCCATAGAAGGCTTCAGAGGTAGCGCAACGGAGTGAGATGTGAAGAATCACGTCCTTCGTGGACAAGAGGTGATGAGGTATGAATAGCGTGAAAACACTCGTGCTGGGCTTGGGCAATGAGTTCTTGAGTGACGATGGCGTCGGAATCCTGGCGGCACGTAGGCTCAGGGAAGAGTTGCACGGCCTAGCGGATGTCGTGGAAAGCACGCTCGCAGGTCTTGCCCTATTGGATTACTTCATCGGCTATGATCGGGCCATCATCATTGACTCGGTAATGACGGGACGCCAGCCGCCGGGGACAATCTATGAGTTGGCTCCGGACGATCTGGATGCTATCTTGGTGCCCTCGCCGCATTACGCGGGTCTGCCAGAAATGTTAGCCGTGGCGCGAAGCATCAAGGTTGGCTTCCCCAGAGAGATCAAAATCCTGGCGCTGGAAGTGGAAGACCCCTACACCATTGGAGGCGAGTTGACCCCAGCTGTCCGTGGTGCGCTGAAGGAGCTGATTCAGCGAGTTCAGAAGCAGGTCCGGTTATGGCAAGAAGAGCTCCTCTGCACGGGAAAAGAACGAATAGGCAGCCGATGAGAATGAAGATCGAATGAGCGAGAAAAAAGTACACACCGAGGAACACCGAGTTACAGGCGAAGCACTCGTGGCCAAGATCAAGGAACTCATTCATGAGGGCAACATTCGCCGCATTGTCATTAAGAACGAGCATGGAACCACATTGGTTGAGATTCCCCTCACACTGGGAGTGGTAGGAGCTCTGCTCTTGCCGGTTTGGGCTGCTATCGGCGCGATTGCCGCGCTGGCCGCGAACCTGATCATCATCGTCGAGAAAGTGGAAGAGTAAAAACCCATGAAGTCTTCGCGACTCAGTGGCTTCACCTCCAAATGCCAGGGATGACGCAGTTGCAATCAGGGCAGCGTCCTTCTCGCAGTCGGTTCTCATGAATCCAGAAGCCGTAGCGTTCAATCAGAAGGCTGCCACAGCTTGGACAGTAGGTGTTCTCATAACGACCTGCCTCACCTGGTAAGTTCCCTGCGTATACAAAATGCAGACCAGCCTCATAGCCGATCTTGGCAGCCCGCATGAGAGTCGAGGCGGGCGTATTATCAGGATCGAGCATCTTGTAATCTTTGTGGAAAGCTGTCACGTGCCAGGGGATGTCTGGTGAGATTGACACGAGAAATCTCGCCATCTGACGCAGCTCTTCATCTGAATCGTTAAAGCCCGGAATCACGAGTGTCACGATCTCGAGCCAGAAGCCCAGCTCATAGACCATCGCGATGCCATCCAGTACGTTTTTCAGTACAGCTCCCAGCACCCGATAGTTTCTATCTTGCATCGACTTGAGATCGATCTTGTAGCAATCGAGATGGGGTCGCACATACTGCAAAACCTCGCGGGTTGCATTTCCGTTGGACACATAGCCCGTCAGCAAACCTGCTCGCTTTGCTTCCTGAAAGATGGCCGCTGCCCATTCTGACGTAATGAGCGGCTCGTTGTAGGAGCTGACAAGAGCTCCTGCACCGTAACGTTGTGCTATTTGTACGAGTTGGGTGGGAGGGATTGACTGTGGTGGAGCACCGGCGTTCTTGTCGCGCAGGGTCTGCGAGATTTGCCAGTTTTGACAGAAACTGCAATGCAGGTCGCATCCCAACATCCCGAACGTTAATGCGCGTACACCAGGCAAGACGTGAAAGAATGGCTTTTTCTCAATGGGATCAAGCTGCAATGCTCCGACGTACCCCCAAGGAACACGAAGTCGGCCCTCTCGATTGAAGCGCACTTGACAGATCCCGCGTTTGCCCTCGAAGATGACACAGCGATGGGCACAGGCATAGCAGCGAACTTTCCTCTCTTTGAGCTTCTCGTATAGTTCGCCCTCACGCGTTTGCTCATCCAGCGTTTCTCTTAGCGAGACAGCCATCGCCCTTTACTCCTCATAGAACGCATAGCATCCGTAGCCGACGACGTGGTTCTTGTCTCCGGCGGTGTCACCCGAATTGCGATAATCTAAGAGCTTGGCTGACCAGTTCTGCTCGCGTGCAAGGTGCAGGAGAGTCAAGATGGCACTCTTCCCGCAGGCTTCTACACGCTTTTCCATCAGCACAAGATCAAGATTCTGAATTGCTTCATGCGTCAGTGCATCGCGTGAGATAGCTTCTTCCTGGGGATAATAATGGCTGAGATCGGAGCTGATGAGGACAAGATCGATCTCGTTTAGATACTGGCTCAAAATCTGTGCCAGAACTCGATGATCGCACTCTCCTGTGAGAATTGGGAAGATCGCAATATCGCAGAAGATGAATTGCAGGAAAGGCAACTGGACTTCGAGCGAGTGCTCTGGCGCGTGAGCGGCTGAGTTGTCTCGGAGCTGTTCCCGCTTCAGCGCCCGTGCGATGAGCTCTTGCTGTGCCCTCACTGTTCCAAGTGGGGTTTGCCATCCCTCAACATTCAGCGTGGCTGCACCTTGAAAATACACGTAGTGCGCCGGACCTAGCAAGAGAACAGTGGGTGACGTCTTCTTCACAGTTGTTTGCAGCAACTTGTAGCCTGTGGCCGCCACAGGCCCAGAGTACGCATAGCCTGCGTGCGGGACGATCAGCGCTCTCAGTTTGCCAGGGATTGTTGGCGGAGTGGCCGCGGCTAGTAGATATTCCAACAGCGCCCGCAGTCTTGCCGGTTCATTGGGATAGAAGATCCCTGCTACAGATGGCTTGCGCACGTTCTGCATGATTGCCTTATGCCTTGATTATACCAGTACAGCAACATCTGTGGGCATATCCCATTCTCTGTGGATGGAATGACGACTATCAGCTCTGTCACTGATATAGATCATTATCGCAACACTATTAGGATGATAAAGTCTGGATTAGCTTAGGCCATAGAGGTGGCATCATGGCAACAGCGAAAGTCGAGCCAGGAGAGAAGCCGCACACCAACGAAGCGCGTCGGCGCCTATTCACCGATTTTGCCCGTGGGGTCTTCGCGACCCTGGTTGCCGCAGGCTTGCGTACTGTGGAGGGGGAGCAAGCCTCAGCCCGGGAAGAAGGCCAACCTCCCCAGACCCTCGACATGTTGCCTGAGCCACACGAGCATGAGGATGTGCTGCTACGTATGCAGCGCGAACTCCACAAAGCCTTACGCAAACCCGTGGAGCAGCGTCGCTGGGTGATGGTGATTGACTTACGCAAGTGTATCGGCTGCCATGCCTGCACCATCGCCTGCATTGCCGAGAATAAACTGCCTCCCGGCGTCGTGTACCGGCCTGTGATCACAGAAGAGATTGGGGAATACCCCAACGTCTCGATGCGCTTCATCCCGCGCCCGTGCATGCAGTGTGACAATCCTCCGTGTGTGCCCGTCTGTCCGGTAAATGCCACATACAAGCGCCCCGACGGTGTTGTGGAGATCGACTATAACGCCTGTATCGGATGCCGTTATTGCATCACAGCCTGCCCCTACAACGCGCGCACTTTCGATTTCGGCGAGAACTATACCGACAAGGCTCCCGAGAAGGCTCCCTACGAAGAGGCGCCCAATTTCGAGTATGGCCGCCGCTGGCGGCGCGAGCGGGAGCAGTCCCCAATCGGCAACGCCCGGAAGTGTCATTTCTGTCTACACCGCTTAGAAGCCGGGCAACTGCCCGCCTGCACGACCGGCTGCGTCGGCCGCGCGACCTTCTTCGGCGATGCCAATGATCCCGACAGTCTGGTTTCGGAACTGATCAGTAACCCTAATGTCATGAGACT
Organism: Candidatus Fraserbacteria bacterium; assembly: GCA_037442925.1. Taxonomy (GTDB): domain Bacteria; phylum Bipolaricaulota; class Bipolaricaulia; order RBG-16-55-9; family RBG-16-55-9; genus RBG-16-55-9. The sequence continues at coordinate 18,439 of JBBIPG010000016.1, forward strand.
GAAAGAAGAGTTGGGAACGAAGCCCAAGGTCTACTATCTCGTCTAGGAGGCACCATGAGTGTCTGGGCTCAAAGAACAATGATGCAAACGATTGGCCCCAAGGTCTTGGGCGTTTTGTGGGTGGGCGCTCTGGTTGTAGGAGGCTGGGCCGTGATCCAGCGACTGCTGCTCGGACATGAATTGGCTAACTACGGCAGCTACATCGTCTGGGGGCTATGGGTGTCCGCGTACATCTACTTCATTGGGTTGTCGGCGGGAGCCTTCTTGCTCTCCTCGCTGATTTACGTTTTCGCTTCCAAAGAACTGGAAAAGATCGGGAAACTCTCGCTCTTGGTGGCCGTAGTGACGCTGGTGATGGCCCTGCTATCGATCTGGTTCGATCTGGGGCACATGGAGCGCTTCTATTATATCTTCACCCGTCCCAACTTCCGGTCGATGATGGCTTGGATGGTCTGGTTGTACACGGCGTATTTCTTATTGCTGTTGGCAGAGATGTGGTTTGCTATGCGGGCAGATCTCGCCCGCTGGAGCGAGACGTCTGGATGGCGCCGTATGGTTGCCAATCTGCTCCTCTTGGGACGAAGACTCACAGCGCGCTCGGTAGAGTTGGACCGCAACGCGCTGCGCGTGCTGGGCAGTATAGGGATACCTCTGGCGATTGCCTTCCACGGAGGAGTGGGGGCCTTGTTTGGCACCGTGCTGGCCCGGCCCTACTGGCATACGCCGCTCTATCCCATCTTGTTCTTGACGGGAGCACTCGTGAGCGGTGGAGCGCTCATGACCGCAACGGTGGCCTTCTTCTGGCCCAAGCACGACCCCAAGTATGCGCCGATGGTCCAGCGCCTGGGCAACATTGTTCTGATGATCCTGCTCTTCGATCTGCTCTTGGAGTGGGCGGAGTTTTCCATCCCGATGTGGTACGGCGTCGGACCGGAGTACGAGCTTCTGCAGAAAGTGCTATTCGGGCCGTACTGGTGGGTCTTTTGGGTATTGCACATGCTCTTAGGCAGTCTCATCCCGATCTTCTTGCTCGTCACTCAATCGAGGAAACCCTTCTGGGTGGGCGTGGCCGGAGTGCTGATCACGACGACGTTCATGGCGGTGCGCTTAAATATCGTTGTCCCGGGTCTAATTGAGCCTCAGCTGCGCGGTCTGGAAGAGGCGTATTACAATCCCAGGCTCCTCTTTGAGTACGTGCCAAGCTTATTCGAGTGGCAGGTGATCCTCTTCATTCTGGCACTGGGATTTGGATTGTTCTATCTGGGTAATCGGTTGCTGCCTTTGATGGAGCGGGAGGAAGGAACTTCCAGATGAGCGAGACTAAGAAGAAGCCGTCGAGTCGCCTCACACGGCGTGACGTATTGAAAACAGCGGCCCTGTTGGGCGGTGCTGGACTCTTGGCAAGCCAGACGCCCCGGCTCTTCGAGGCGCTCGCCCGCGCCGAGTCGGATTACTTGACTCCTGTGGAAGAGTACTCCTTAGCCCAGCCAGAGAACCAGCTCTACTCGGTCTGTCTTCAGTGCAACACCGGCTGTGGAATCAAAGTGAAGATGCTCGACGGCGTCGCTGTGAAAATCGATGGAAATCCACTCAGCCCGTGGACCCTGCACCCCCATCTGCCTTACAAGACCTCGCCCTTCGAGATCGCCACAGTGGAAGGCGCGCTCTGCCCGAAAGGACAAGCAGGGCTCCAGACCGTTTACGATCCCTACCGCCTTCGCAAGGTCTTGAAGCGCAAGCCGGGAAGCAAGCGCGGTCAAAACCACTGGGTCACGATCCCTTTCGAGCAGGCGATCACGGAGATCGTCGATGGCGGAGATCACTTTGGTGAGGGGCATGTTTCGGGTCTGCGCGAGCTATGGGCAGTGCGCGACCCTAATGTGGCCAAGCAGATGAGCGAAGACATCCAAAAGATCTGGTCTGCTCATGAGCGTAGCGAGAAAGAGAAACTCGTGGCCGAGTTCAAAGAGAAGTACCGAGAACAGCTGGATAAGCTCATTGACCCGGAGCACCCGGATCTGGGACCCAAGAACAATCAGCTGGTCTTTTTGTGGGGGCGGGTCAAGGGGGGCCGAGAGCACCTCATCCGTCGTTTCGTGCAAGATGCCTTCGGCTCGGTCAACGCCCACGGGCACACCACAGTCTGCCAGGGTTCGCTCTACTTCACCGGCAAAGCCATGAGTGAGCAATACAAAGAAGGCCATTGGACCGGCGGCCAAAAGTTCTACTGGCAGGCCGACACAGAAAACTCGGAGTTTCTGATCTTCGTAGGTGCATCGCCCTTTGAGGCCAACTACGGCCCTCCGGTGCGCGCCCCGCATCTGACCCACAATATGGTCGAGCATGGGCTGAAGATCGCGGTTGTCGACCCTCGACTGAGCAAGACGGCAGCCAAAGCCTGGAAATGGCTTCCCATCAGGCCCGGCACGGAAGCAGCTTTAGCTCTAGCGATGATCCGCTGGGTCATCGAGAAGGGGCGTTATGACAAGAGGTACTTGGAGAACGCCAACAAGGCCGCGGCCATGCAAGACGGCGAGCCTACGTGGTGTAATGCCAGCTGGTTAATCAAGATCGAAAACGACCGCCCGTCGACGTTTTTGCGGGCAGCCGAGATCGGCCTGAGTGAGGAAGATCGCTTTGTCGTCTGGCACGACGGGCAATTCTCAACTTGTGACCCCTACGATGAGACGACGCCCGTCGAGGGCGATCTGTTCGTCGATACGCAACTCAACGGCATCCGCGTCAAGAGCGGCCTTCAGGTTCTCTATGATGCTGCTCTGGAGCACACACTCGAAGAGTGGGCACAGATCTGCGGTCTCCCTCTGCGCGATATCGTCGAGCTGGCGCATGAATTCACTTCCCACGGCAAGCGCGCGGCGGCAGACATTCACAGAGGCGTCAGCCAGCACACCAACGGCTTCTACAACGTCTTCGCTTGGTATGCACTCAATCTCTTGATCGGCAACTACGACTGGGCTGGCGGCCTGATCAAGAAGACCGAATATGACGCCATCGGAGACAAAGAGGGCAAGCCCTTCCCCATCAAGAAACTCCATCCAGGCAAGACTGTGCCCTTCGGGGTCTCAAACATCCGTCACGGGAACAAGTACGAAGAGACGACGCTCTTTGCGGGCTACCCGGCTAAGCGCCCCTGGTTCCCGCTGAGCAGCGATATCTATCAAGAGGTCATTCCCTCGATCGGCGATGCGTATCCGTATCCGGTCAAAGCCCTCTTTCTCTACATGGGCACACCGGGCTACAGCCTGCCCGCGGGTCAGACCAATATTGACATTCTCTCAGATCCCAAGAAGATCCCTCTCATCATCGCCAGCGACATCATCGTAGGCGAGACCAGCCTCTATGCCGACTACATCTTCCCGGACTTGACTTATCTTGAGCGCTGGGAGTTCCATGGCTCGCACCCGAACATCGCTCCTAAAGTCCAACCCATCCGCCAGCCTGTCATTGCACCCATTCCAGAGACGGTCACAGTCTTTGGAGAAGAGATGCCGCTCTCACTGGAAGCGATGATCTTAGGAATCGCGGAAAAGCTAGGCTTGCCGGGCTTCGGACCCGGCGGATTGGGTGAAGCCGGTGACCTCAACCGGCCCGAAGACTTCTATCTCAAGATGGTTGCGAACGTCGCCTTTGGGGACAAGCCGGACGGCTCAGATGCAGTCCCCGACGCCGATGATCGTGAGGTCGAGCTCTTCCTGAAGGCAAGACGTCATCTGCCGACCAGTGTCTTCGAGCCCACAAAATGGCAGCGTACCGTCAGCGAGTCGTTCTGGCGCAAGGTCGTCTATGTACTCAATCGGGGTGGGCGCTTCCAAGACCACGAGAAAGCGTACACACAAGACGGGAAAGTGACAAATCCCTACGGCACGCTCATCAATCTCTATCAGGAGAAGACGGCCACGACTAAGAACAGCATGACTGGAAGACTCTTTGCGGGCTATCCGCTCTATTTGCCAGCACCGGCGGATGTACTGGGGCGCCCCATTGAGGATGAAAAAGCGGGCTTCGATTTGAATTTGATCACCTACCGTGTGATCCATCAGACGAAGTCACGGACGATCTCGAACTACTGGCTCTTGGGTATTGAGCCCGAGAATGCGGTCTTATTGAACCGACGCGACGCGGATCGCTTGGGGTTCAACGAGGGTGACACGGTCAAGATCATCTCTTCCTCCAATCCCGAGGGTGTGTGGGATCTTAAGAACGGCCGGAAGGTCCCCATGATCGGAAGGCTCAAGCTTGTGCAGGGTCTACGGCCGGGCGTGGTTGCCTTCAGCTTGGGCTATGGTCACTGGGCCTACGGCTCCGAAGACATGGTGATCGATGGCCGGGTGATCCGGCGAGACGAGCGCCGCGCTCGGGGCATCCATGCCAACGCGGCCATGCGCATAGATCCCGTCTTAAAGAATACCTGCCTGCAAGATGTCACAGGCGGCAGCGTCAGCTTCTACGACAGCCGCGTCAAACTCGTCAAGATCTGAGCGATTCAACTTGTCCGTGGGCAATGTATCACTAAGATGGGCTTTTGCGTCAGGTGTATCACAGCGTCGGTGACGGAGCCAAGCAACATCAACTCCAACCCGGTGCGGCCGCGCGTGCCCATGATAATGAGATCGTGCCCTTCGGCGGCCTTGACGATAGCCTGAATGGGGTTCTCCCCCTCGGCCAGTGAGGTCTCTGCTGTAACTTCAGCTTGTTGCGCAAGTTCGTGGGCCTTCTGCAGAGCATCTCTCGCGACCTTGCGGAGATCACCGAGGATCTCCTGCCCATATCTTGCCGCGATACTTCCGTAGCTGGCGATGGGGTTTTCCACCACGTAGAGGAAGGTCACCTCAGCTCCTGTCAGTTTGGCCAATTCCAGTCCTTGCTGAATGGCATGGACGCTGCAACTGCTCCCGTCGGTGGGCATCAAGATGCGCTTGTACACGGTTGTCACCTCACTTTCTATGCCTTCCAGAATCAAACTCGGTCAGCAGCGCCAAGACTTTTTGCTCGATTTCGTCTCGTACCCGTCGGTAGATTTCCAGAGGCTGATCGAAGGGATCTTCGATTCCCCAGTCGCGGGCGTCGCCACGGAAGGTCGTCGGACAGATGTTCTTGTCTGAGCAGCCCATTGTGATGACGTAGTCATAGTCTAGCAGCTCCTGTGGCGTGATCCCTTTGGAGCGATGTCCTGAGATATCAATGCCCTTCTCGGCCATGACCGTGATCGCTTGGGGATGGACGTAGCCCGCGGGCCGCGTGCCTGCGCTGGCAGCCCTGATGGTTAGGCCTCGTTCGCGCGCCTGATGATTAAAGAAGCCTTCGGCCATCTGGCTGCGACAGGAGTTGCCCACGCAGACGAAGATGACTCGCGACGGCTTGGGAGTCTGTTTACCCATCTACCGAATCTCCTTCCCTTAGAGAACTATGCCCCTCGTATTCTTTCTCCTCTCTTCGCTTGGCTTCTACTCTTTCTCGAATGCGTGCCATCATCTCCCGCAGTCGAGCGGCTTGTTCTTTCTGCTCTGAGGTTTTGGGCTCTTTTTGCGGCTGGGTGACCCGCCAGGTGAGCTTGCCCGAGAGCGGTTCTCCGGGATAGGCACCGAGATCATAGACCGTATAACCCTTAAATTCTGTAGGCTCCTCCTGGTAGCACGACCAAACGGCCCTTCGGATCAGTTCAGGGTCGCCCTCATTCAAAAGATCAAGGATCGTGATCTGCTTGGTGAACCGCTCGATGAACTCCAAAGGAAGGTTGAAGAGATAAGGGGTGGGGGCATCGGTGCCGATGATCCTCTTGTTCTGATCGACGCCATTCTTCGCTAGGGCTTTCAAGGCATCTCCACTGGAGTGGCCTGGGGATTCGGGACCACAGAGCACGATATAGCGAATATTCGGGTTGGCGACGATGTTGCAGACGATCTTCTCGATCCCGATGTTCTCCGTCTGCAGTGTCCCGGAGAGAGCAGCGCCGCTCTCCACGCCCACTCGGACCAGATGCTCAATATCACGCGGGATCTTCTCTTGGTCGTGGATCAGAATGACCACGACAGCGACGGGAGAGTAGTCATTTCCACGAAGATACCGCCCATCTTCCGGAGGATAGCCAGAGACCAGCGGCACTTTGAGCATGGTCTACCCCTCCTCCAGTGAACCGAAGCAGTCATCGAGCACGTCGGGATAAGCGAGTCCGTAGCACGCGATCTTACGGGTCATGTGAGGATCGCTCCTCATGAGGCGCGAGCGACGCAACACGGCTGGACTAAGAGCACCGACGTCGGCGAACGCTCGGTCACCTTGCGCGAGACGCTCCCGCTGAGCATCTCCTCCAGGAAGCCCTTGCCGTGGGCGGCCATGACAATGAGTGTGGCGTCGACCTCGTGAGCGGCTTTGATGATCTCGGCGGCGGGGATGCCCACGTGCAGGTGGGTATCGACCTGGAATCCAGCCATCTGCAAGGACTTCTTCACCTCGTCCAAGCGATGCGTGTCATTGGTCCGAAACTCCTCGTATTTCTCCGCTGGGATCATCTTCATGACGCGTTCCTCCATCACGTGGACTACAGCGACCTCACACACACCGGTCTCCTTGAGGCCTTTGACGTAGCTCAGCGCTTCGTGGGCACAGTCGGACCAATCCGTGGGATAAACGATCCTGTCGAACAGATTAGTGCAGACTCGTTCACACAGATCTTTGTCATCTTCTCCCTCCAGAAAGTGATATTTCGCCACTAGGATCGGGCATGGTGCCCGCCCGATGAGCCGGTGCGTGGTGGGATCGAGATAGCCCTCGTCCCGGCGATGGCGGCGCTGCGAACCACCAATGATCAAAGAGACGCGCTCTTCAGCGGCCACGCGTAGGATCTGCTGATACGGCAAGCCCGTCTCGATGCGTACCCGAACTTCCAGCCCTTCAGTCCTGATGGGCTCCTCCCATTCAGCGAAGCGCAGTTTGGCTAGCTCGCGCAACTGCTCGGCCTCTTGATCGCGATAGCCTTCTAACAAGTTGTGCTGCAAGCGGCGCTCGTCCACCACATGTAGCAGCACGACCTCGCGGAGCCCTACGGCCTTGAGCTGTAGCACACATTGGAGCAGATCGTAGGAGAACTCGTCGAAGTCAGTCGGGTATAGGATTTTACGGTACATCTGAGCCTCCCTTTCCGGGATTGTGGGGGGTCGCCTCTCTCGTGGCCTTCATCCCATGGCAACCCGATACCATCTCAGGAGCAGTGGGGTCAGCCAGAGCTGGTTGCGCAGTCAACGCCGCAGTCGCCCGCTCCCCAAAGAGCTTCAAGCTCGTGGCTCGCGCAAACCAGACGAGGGCCAGCATGACTGGCACCTCAATCAAGGGTCCCACCACGGTCGCCAAGGCCACCGTCGGATTGAATGCCGTAATGGCAATCGCTATGGCGATCTCAAAGTCACGGCCAGTGGAGTTGAACGCCACGGCCACGGCGTCCTTGTAGGTCAGCCCCAACTTCCAGCCGGTCAGGTAGACGAAGCTGAAGATCGTCCAGAAGAAGATGGTCATGGGCACGGCCAGTTGCACGATGATGAGTGGCTGGGCCACGATGAGGTCGCCCTTGAGTGCGAACATGACGACCAGCGTGAAGAGTAAGCCAATAATAGAGAGTGAATCAAGCGCCGTCTTAAACCGAGCGAAGCCTTCCTCACCCCAGTGTCTAACGCCGAATCGCCGCGTGAGAAAGCCAGCGACCAGTGGCACACCCAAGTACAAGAGTACGCTCTCGCCCACAAGCCAGACGTCAAAGGACACGCTCCCCAAAAGCCACTTGGCGTAGACCGGGATGAGCAGCATCTGCATGATCGAGTTGATGGCCACCAGCACGATGGCCAGGGCATTGTTCCCAAACGAGAGGAACGTGAAGACGATCACCATGGCAATACACGGAGCTAATCCGTAGAGCACGAGGCCAGTATGGAAGTCGCTGCCCGGCTGCAGAAAGAGATTGGCAAGCAGCAGCATCCAGAAGGGCGCAATCGCAAAGTTGAAGAAGAGCACGATCAGCAATTGCTTAGGTGAGCGCACAGCCTTCCCCAGCTCTTCAAACTTGATGTTGGTCATTGCTGGGTAGATCATCAAGAAGAGTCCCAGCACAACTCCCAGCGCCAGGGTATTCGGCAAGCTGAACTGGTACGCCCCGGAGACGATGTGCTTGAGGGCGTCGATGGGCGGGGTGAGCTCGAAGTTTGAGATACCGTATGCCTTGCCAATCCAGATACCCAAAGCCATGCTGATTATCACAAAGACGGGAAGCAGACGAAAATCTTGCAGTTTTTCCAAGACCGTTCGGACATGAACCACGTGCAGCCTCCTTTAGAGTTTTCGGTAACCGATCACGCACAGACCCTCTCTGCGACGGGTCAAGCGCGCACGCAATAGTTTTGCGTCTCTTTGAAAAACGGGATCGTCCAGCTTGCCACGGAGTGCCGATAGGATGGCACGCTGCCACGGTGCAAGCTCCTCTGCCGGAGTGTAGTAGACCCACGTGCCTCGTTGTTGTGAGTCAAGCCATCCTGCGCTCTTGAGCTGCTGCAGATGGCGCGAGACTTGATACTGTGGCAGCCGCAGGGCATCGACCAGTTCACAGACACAGATGCCCCTTTCTGAAGCGACATTCAGAATGGCCTTGAGTAAGCGTAGCCGTGTGTCATCGGCCAGCGCCTGAAAACAATGCGCTAAGTCTTCTAGAGAAAGCCTTGTATGTATCAAAGCGCATATAAGTATATAAACAGAGGGCCCCGGCGTCAAGAGGGTGGGAGATGACCGTATCGTGGCAGGATCATACGATGTACGAAGAGAATCAGCAGTGAGACAAGGAACGCCCCACCGAAGAGGTTGAACAAGCACCTTCATTCGACTGATTCCGCGTTGGTCTACTCTTCACCCTTCCAGCAGTTGCTTGATCTCTTCAACGCTGGGCACGTGGCCGCTCAGCTTCACCACACCGTCGACAGCCACAGCGGGCGTGAACATCACCTGGCGTCGCGCGATCTCCATCGCATCGTAGACGTGTGCGACCTCCGCTTGTAAGCCTAGTTCTTGCACAGCTTTCTGCACGCGGCGCTCGGTCTCGAAGCACCTGGGACAGCCACTGCCCAGAATCTCGATCTTCATGATCATCTCTCCCTCGCTTTCAGAAGATGAAGTTGCCTGCGAACCAACCGACCAGTGTTCCCAAGACGATGATTGTGATCACGTACGCAGTCGCTTTGTTCACGCCGAATACCCGCGCAACCGCAAGCCAATTGGGCAGACTCAGACCTGGCCCCGTCAGCAAGAGCGCGAGTGCTGGTCCCGGCCCCATCCCCAGCTTCATCAGTGTGTCTACAAAGGGAGCCTCGGTCATCGTGGCAAAGTAGCTGACGCCTCCAATCAGCGTTGCCAAGAACGATGCGCCCAAGCCCGATCCGCCTAGAGCCGTGCGTACCCACTCCTCCGGCAAGAGTTTCCCAATAATGCCGACGACGAAAACACCTGCGAGCAGGAGCGGGAAGATAAGCCTCACGAACCACCATGTCTCGGCAAACCAGCGCTTCAGCTCTTCTCTCGGCTTGACCCGCAGTGCATAGCCGAAGACAGCAATGGTTGCCACAACCCAAACCACGATCTTCGCCCAGTAGGGTCCACTCTGTACCAGATAGTTGGGCGCGAGAAGCGAGATGACGAGCAGTCCAAGCAGAATCAGATCTTCTTGCCCCATCAGCTTGGTGGGTGCGATCGTATGGCCGGGATTGCTGGGGACAGGCGTGGGTTGTAATCTCGCTTGCTCTTCTTGGCGAAAGACGAGCGTCATGACCCAACCGACAATGAAAGCCATCAGAAGCGCCGCTATGATGCGCACGGTCACCATCGTCACGCCCAAGATCGCTCCTGTATACGTGAGCGCGAGAATATTCGCTGCCGGAGCTACCCAGAGAACGATGAACGCGGCACCGATGGCGGCGCCGGAGTAATAAAGCCCGCTGCTCACGGGGATGACCGTGCACGAGCACGCTGCCACGAAGAAACTCCCCCCGGCAGCCAACGCGAACGCTTTCAGTCTCTGAGCCGCTGCCCCCAAGTAATAGATGATCGTCTCCTTGGAGACGAAGGTGACCATTGCGCCCGCCAATAAGAAAGCAGGAATCAAGCAGGTCAAGACGTGGAGGGCGATATAGTCTTGCAGGGCCAGCAGTCCTGCTTTGACCCATTCCCAGAGCATGGGATGTTCACCTCCCTTGTGAGAGCTTCATCGCCCCCTGAGCACTCGCACAGCTTCTCGCGCTTGGTCCCGAATCATCCCTTGGATCAGCTCCCGGATGGCTTGGATTCGATCATCGCTCAGCTCATAGATCACCCGAACGCCTTCCCTGTGAGATTTCACGAGACCTGCTTTCTTTAAGATGATCAAATGGCGCGATATGGTCGATTGATCCACATCGAAAGCAGGCTCAATCTCGCACGTGCAGCGAGGCCCTTCTATCAGGAAATCGAGCAGCTGAAGTCGGATCGGATGGCCGAGGGCCTGGTAGACCTCCGACTCGGTTTCATGCTGTGCAAAGCTCATGCTCGCCCCTTTCTTTGCATTCATGCAGTTATGCACGTAATAGAATAATACGCCATGGGAGGCGCTCGGTCTATGATCACGGGCAGCGATTTGCATGATCTGCGTCAGAGGCGAATCATAATGGGACAGTTTAGTATCTAGAAGGAGGTCAAACTCATGGAACTTAAGACCGTCAAGATTGAGAAGCCGGACGAGGTCAATTTCATATTGGGCCAGTCTCATTTCATCAAGACCGTAGAAGATCTGCACGAGGCGCTCGTGACGGCCGTTCCCAGGATCAAGTTTGGGCTGGCGTTTTGCGAGTCTTCAGGTCCTGCCCTCGTCCGTTGGAGCGGGACCGATCCTGAACTCATAGAGCTAGCGAAGCAGAACGCGTTCCAGTTGGCTGCGGGTCACAGTTTTATCATCTTTCTCAAGGACCTCTTCCCGATCAACGTTCTCCATGTCGTCAGAAGTGTGCCGGAAGTCTGTCAGATCTTCTGTGCCACGGCCAATCCCGTGGAAGTCGTGATTGCGGAAACAGAACAAGGGCGAGGCATTCTAGGCGTGATTGATGGGGTGAAATCCAAGGGGATCGAGACCGAAAAGGACATCGCCCAGCGCAAAGAGTTTCTGCGCAAGATCGGCTACAAGCTGTGAGAGATTTCAAGAAACCGCACGCACCGTGATTGTCTCAGCCAGCTTGCGATCCAGCGCGATCTGAGCATGCCCTATCTGCAAGAGATGACAAGGGAAATTCCTCAGGAGCGTCAACTGGACGCCCGGTAGCAACCCGAGCGCCATGAGCCGGCGCTGTGTCATATCGTCTGGAGGGCATAGCTTGACGATCTCAGCCATCTGCCACGGCTTGAGCGCTGTGAGTGTGCGGGTGGCTGTCCACTGGCCGTCGGCATCTGCTGAGGGTCCTCGGCGACGTTGCCAGCGGTGCCGCAGTCGTACAAGCCAACTCGGCTCAGTTGGGGTCTGATAGCCACAGTTGGGGCAGCAGGTGAGATTGCAGTTCTTGCCCAGTGGGCAACCGTGACAGGGACGCTTCGCTTCCGCCTCGGAGAATCTCATGCCCCATAGAGAGTCATCATAGGCGAACCCCTAAGATAGAGTCCGGCGGCCCCGTAGTCGCGACGGAAAAAGCCGAACAGGAAGGCCACCGCTGCCTCCGCCGGTAGGCCGATCAGCCGAACGACAGGCTCCAAGCCCCGGACTACGGCCTCAAAGATCCCCATCAATTGGCCGAGCCAGATGACAATACTGGCAGCAATGAACAGCGGTAGGACTTCTTTGAGATACCAGTGAACGCGTGTGTAGGTCTTTACGAGCACGTTGCCCAGTCGTGGGAGGCGAAGCGGAGGTATTTCCATATAGAACAGTGGTTGCTCACCCGGCAGCACCTGAGTTGTGAGATAGCCGATGAGCAAGAAGTTCGCTGCGATGACGCCTGCCCAGATCCAGAGCGCCATAGGATTGCCTGCCAAGATGGCAAAGATGACGCCCAACTGGGCCGAACAAGGGATAGCCAGCGCCAGTAGGAAATTCGCGATCAGCCGTTCGCGTCCTGTCTCTAGCGTGCGCGTCACTAACGTCGCCATCGTGTCGCAGCCAAAGCCCAACACAATCAGGATGACCGCTCGCCCACTCAGGCCGATCGTCTTGAAAAGTCGATCGAGCAACATCGCGAGTCGGGGTAGATAGCCGGAATCCTCAATGAGTGCAAAAGCCAGAAAGAACGTAGCGACGATGGGCAGAATGATGGCAATCGCGTAGCGCACACCCAGAGTGAGGACTCCATATTCGCCGATCAGTAGATCTTGAATGGCCGTCCAGGGTAGGAGCCTGTGTACGACCTCTGTTACCCACGGATTGAGGTAGCGGCCAAAGAGGGTGTCTTCCAAGAAGTCGACGGCAGTCTGTGCACCGAAGACGCCAACCAGCTCATAGAGCCCGTAGAGCACAAGCAGCAGAAGAGGCAACCCGGTCACCGGATGGATAGCCAGTTGGCTTAGGCGCTCACGAAATGACGTGGATTGTCCCATGGGTTCGCGAATCGCGCGTGCAGCCAGACTCTTGGCGATCCTCTGGCGGTCCAGTGCCATTTGGAAAGCGAGGGAGTGGTGGGATGAGTTGCTCCCGGCCATAAGAGAGCGCATGTCCTCACGCGTTTGTGATCGCTCTTGTGCGCCCACGAACATCTCGATCTCCACGTCACCTTGGAGGAGCAAGAGCGCAATAGCCCGCTTCGAGATGCGATATGAGCCGTGTAAGCCGCTCTCGATCTTTTGGGCAGCCGCTTCCACCGTGTTAGAGTACGTCAAATGATCTCTAGTAATCGCTTGTTTTTTGAGAGTTTGCGTGATGCAGTTACGGAGTTCGGCAATTCCACGTCGGCTCACGGCATCGGTCGGAACAACCGGGATTCCCAAAGCCTCCTGCAAATAATCATCATCGATGCTGAGACCCTGCTGGATGGCTTCATCGATCATGTTGAGCACCAAGATGACCGGAGGGCCCAGCTCTCGCAGTTGAAGCGTCAGCGGCAAAGCCCGTTCGAGTTCTTTGGCATCGGCAACATGCACGATCAGACTCGGTTGCCCTTGGAGCAGAATGTCCTTCGTGACCCGCTCTTCGTCGCTGAGCGCGAGGAGTGAGCGCAGTCCTGGCGTGTCCAGTATTGTATAAGAAGTTCCATGGATTCTTAGCTGCCCTTGAGCGACCTCCACGGTCGTGCCTGGGTAGTTCGAGACGGTCACATAGGCTCCTGTCAATCGTTGAAAGAGCAGGCTCTTGCCCACGTTAGGGGCACCCACCAGGACGATTCTCGCCAGACCCGGGGGGCTATCCACCGTCGCGGTGTTATGGCAGCTCGTCATCTCGTCGCCCTCCTTTCTGCTTGGCCATGTCGAGGGCGTCCTGAAGAGAAATGAGGACTTTTTCAGTCCTAGTTGAATCTTGACGCTTCAATTTGGCAAAAGCTATGATACGTGTCATCGTAAGAGTTGCGCTAGATCATCTATGCTCCCGCGATTGAGTAGCATCATTGGATCCGGAGACTCTGGGTCATAGAATGGAGCGGGATCACCATGCATGAATGGGCATTGGCTGAAGCGGTCGTTGCCGCGACCGTGAAGGTCGCTGAGCAGCAGCGCCTGAAAACGATCACCGCCATCAAAGTGAGGCTGGGTGAACTTCAGCAGATCGAGCAAGAAGTGTTTGAATTCGCGCTGAAAGAGATCCTAATGCGGCATGAGCCACTACTCCGAAATGCTGGCATAGAACTCGAAATCGAAAGAGCCTCATTCCAGTGCAGGAATTGCGAGAAGGAGTGGACCTTCGCCGATGCCGGCTTGAATCCCGAAGAGGCGGAGTCAATCCACTTTATCCCGGAGATAGCCCACGTATATATGCGATGCCCTGCGTGTTCTAGCCCCGATTTCGAAGTCATCCAGGGCAGAGGCGTTTGGCTTGCTTCGCTTGAAGGGGTGCAGCCCGATGGATCCGAGACCTGAGATCATCGGGCAGAGGCTGGCGAGCATCAAGAACATCATTGCCGTGGCAGGCGGTAAAGGTGGGGTGGGCAAGAGCACCGTGGCCACGATGCTAGCGCTCATCCTCCGCGAGCGAGGCTATCGTGTGGGACTACTCGATCTCGATTTCTATGGCCCCTCCACGCACGTGATCTTAGGAATACCCGAAGGCACACAACCACGCGAAGAGAAGGGGATTATCCCGCCGGAGGTACACGGCCTGCAGTTCATGTCTCTTGTCTATTATGCAGGCGATAAGCCTTCGCCGCTGCGGGGACTAGACGTGTCAAACGCTCTCATGGAACTACTGGCCATCACGCGGTGGAATAATCTCGACTTTCTCATTGTCGATATGCCTCCGGGTCTGGGGGACACAACTCTCGACGTGATCCGCTGGCTCAAGAAAGCTCGCTTTCTTGCCGTGACCACGCCGTCTCGTGTAGCGCTAGAGACGGTGAAGAAACTCCTTTCTCTACTCATAGAGCTAGATGCCTCGATCATCGGGATCATCGAGAACATGAGAAGGGATGGCGATTCTCTCTCTTGCGATGAGTTAGCATCTTACGATGTGCCCATGTTGGGGGGATTGCCGTTTGATGCAGAGCTCGAAGGATCTCTGGGAAATCCCCGGCAACTCTTGAAGACTCCTCTTGTCCAAGCGCTTAACAAAATCGTGCTAAAAGCGAAGCTCGCATAGCACCAAGCGCACGACTTCTTCTACAGCCTTTTCGACTTCCGGAGAAAGCCCTTCGCCTGCCTCAAAGTCCTTCCCCTCGATGCCGTAAATGATGAAGCGTGGGGGGAGTTGATTGAGAGCACGTGCCAGTTCGACAGCTTCGGCAACGCTGAAGGCGTGAGTGGAGTAATGAAAGAAACCTGTAGGGATGGCTTGTGCATGCGCATCCAGTCGATGGATGGTTCCCGGTGCACCGCCGGAGTGCACGGCATCAATGAGGATGACTGTGTCTGCATCTTTCCATGACTCCATCAAGGCAGCACCCTCGCCGCTCTCTTCCAGAATTCTTACATCATCGAGATGCTCCGCTTTCAGTCGCCGAGCGACGATAAGCCCCACGGCGTCATCCCGTCGATAGACATTACCGGCGCCGATGATTACGAGTCGACGCTTGCTACGCATTCCAGCCCCATCTGCTACTCTCTCTCAATATGCAGCTTCAAGTAGTGCGTGGCGCACGAGATGCACGGATCATAGTTGCGGATCGCCTGCTCACACTGCCACTGAAGCTTCTCTTTGGGAAGATCTATGTTCTTTGGGACAAACTGCCAAAGATCGCTTTCGATCGTCTTCTGGTTTTGCGCGGTCGGCGGAACGATCTTCGCGTCCAGAATCACACCGTCTTCATCAATCTTGTAGCGATGGTAGAGAATCCCGCGGGGCGCTTCCGTGCAACCGTAGCCCGTGCCTGCGCGCGGCTTGATCTCGACAGCGGGTCTCTCCGGCATTTCGTAGTCATGTATGATTCGCAGTGCCTCATCACAGGCATAGAGCATCTCTATGCTGCGCACGATAATGCTCTGGAACGGATTGCGACAGACGGGCTCTAGTCCCGCCTCGCGCGCAGCCTTCTGTGCCAAAGGGGAAAGTTTATCGAAGTTCAGATTGTAGCGAGCCAGCGGACCGACAAAGTAATTCCCGCGCTCTTTCAGAACAGAGTGCAGCGCGTTGGAATGCGGCACGTGCTCTTCGACGAAGTGATCGTCATAGTCGGGAATCGCGATGTCCAGGCCCTTGTTCGATACGAGCCGCCCCTCATTGAACGGGTACTCATTCGGGTGTCTCAGGGCGACAAACTCGTAGTCTTGCTCGAACTTGGGGAATGGGAGCTTAGCTGCCCAGAGAACAGTCTCGTAGGCCGCATCGCGCGCCCACCTGAGTTTTTCAGCTAGCGGATGTAACTCTTGCTTTGTGGGCACTTTGTAGAAACCACCGACTCGGACATTGATGGGGTGAATCGCGCGCCCGCCCAGAAGCGTGACGATCTCGTTGCCGATCTTCTTTAGCTTTAGGCCCTGTTGGACGATCTCTGGATGATCCTTCACCATGTGAATCGCGCTCTCGTAGCCCAGAAAATCGGGAGCGTGAAGCAGATAGATGTGAAGTGCATGACTT